>WOZS01000046.1 GCA_011620135.1 Gammaproteobacteria bacterium | reverse complement strand
CTTTCCACCAGACGGTCGACCTTCCAGTGGGGCCGCCTGGGCAGCAGCTTGTAGGTGGCCTGTATATGCGCCTGGGTGCCATTGGAAAGGTTGAAGTCGGTTTCCTGATGGATGAGTTCGCCGGCCATCAGGCTTGGCGTGGCTTCGATGATGCCTTCCCGGGCGTCTGGCGGCAGCCCGCTCAGATAGGAATAATGGGGGCTGGTGCTGAAGGCTTCCTGGGGATTGGTCTCGAATAGCTCCATCCAGGCCTGGTTGGCGGCATAGACGCCCCGCCCCGAGGCAGCCGCCACCATGACCGGATGGCCTATCGCCTCCAGGACATCCTGCGCATAATCCTCTTGCTCTTGCTCTTGCCTATTGTACTCCTCGAGCTGCTGACTCTGGTACTGCATGATCTCCTGGCAGCGCTGCAGCTCCTGGCGCAGCTGGTCTGCGGCAGTATATTCGCTGAGCGTGAGCAGCTGGGCGCCCTGCCCCAGGGGGGTAAGCTGCCAGGAAAAGGCGCGCTCCTTCACCAGCAGCATGTCGTCTTGTGTATGGGAGGCCATTCCGCTGACCCCAGTCTCGGCACAATGGGTGGTGATCTGCGAGAGCTCCTGGGGGCCCTCGCTCCCCTGCATCCAGGATGCCTCTGTCCCAAACAGCGCCTGGAATGCCTCGTTGGCCATTTCGATGCGACCCTCCCGGCCCAGAATGGCGCTGGGATTGGGAGCAGCGAGAAAAGCAGCCTGGACCAAGGGATCCATTGATGGGAAATGGGATTTGCTGGCCATATTCTCCTCCTGCAGGTTCTTCAAGTATGGCTCTCTTGTATGCTTACTTATAATATATCTATGTGCTCGTCATAGCTTGGTCATTTGTCATTTCATTTTTAGTTTAGTTGAATCATGACATGGTGCTGGCTGAGGCGCTCAACAAGCACCCAAGCTGGGTCCTCAAGTCACGCCACGCCTCATCCAGACGAGCTCTCTGCGGAGGCTGAGGTACTTTGGAATGTTGGGACGAGAAAAAAGGGGCAATCCCCTTACCGGGGCCCGGAGAGCATCAGCCGCAGGTAGGCGGCGTCCAGGGCATCCAGCAGGCGGTTCTGGTTCTGGCGGGCGCGCAGCGTGCCAAGATCGATGCCTTGCAAGGGTTGGTCCTGCTCGGCGCAGGCGAACACCGGCCGCCGGACCGCCCCCTCCTGCACCCAGACCAGGCATTGGGCGCAAACACCTTGCATCATGCACTGCATGGGTGGCGCCATGGTGGCCCACACCGCCTGTGGATCGCTGAGCACAGGCAGGCCGCCGGCCAGCGCCTGGCGCAGCTCCGCCAGCAAGCTGCCCCCGCCGATGACCAGCATGGCATCGAACGGCATGTTCCCGCAGCGCGCCAACAGCGCCGCCAGGCCCTGTTCCAGGTCGGCAGCGGCCACCACGTCCCCGGCAGCGGCTGCCGGCTCGGCTGTCTTGAGCCAGCACAGCAAGCGGCCACCGGCCAGATCCCACTGGGCAAAGGGTGCTGTCTCCTGGATGTTGTCCACCTGCGCCAGCACCACCACGTCATGGCCCTGCACACCGAGCTCCCGGGCGAGATCCAGGATGGCTGGCGTGCCCCATTGGGCGGCCAGCAGCAGTACCCGACCGCCCGCCGGCACGCCCTGCAGGTGATGCTGCGCCGGCGTGCCGTTGGGCCCCATGAGCACGAGCTGCTGGCCCACGGCCAAGCGGCTGACCAGCGGGCTCATGCTCCCCCCGGGATAGACCAGCAGGCGAAGGCGGTCCGCATCGCGGCCGGTGCCGCTCACCGCCAGCAGCGGAATCTGCAGGCACAACTCGCCACAGGTCGCAGCACCCTGCTGGGCGGTCTGCAACCGGAAGAACTGCCCGGCGCGATAGTTCCGGGCTGCCAGCGGTGCCCGGATCCACAGCGTGCTGGGGCCCTGGTCGGCAACGAGCTTTTCGGCCACCGTCGCCGTGCACAGGTCTTGCACCATGGCCATGAATTGGGCAAGGTGCTGTTCTTCTGTCGCTGTGCCCAGGGGAGGCAAGACAGCCGCGATCTGACAGGCCGCCTGCTTGCCCGAGGCAATGGCCTTGACCACGCTGCCCTGGAATATGGCATGGGCATCCCCCAGCACGCTCACCTTTGGGTTCGAGGTGAAAAAACCGGTCTGTGTGAGATCCTTGCAGGTCATCTGGCTCGAGGCCGGTCTGGGCTGGCCCTGGGCGTCATGGAGACGGAAATGATCACTTTCCAGGGAAAAATGGCCAGGGTGCTCCCGTTCGTAGATGGTATTGGGCACGGTGCCTGCGGCCACCAGCACGGTGCGCGCCGGCAGCGTGATCTCCTGGACGAGGGCTTGCTGCGCATGGGGCGCGGCATACCTGACGCGCAACCCATTGATCCAGCCGTGCTCATCCAGCTCGGCGGCCACGGGCTCGAGCCCTTCTATGTACAAGACGCCTTCTTCCAGCGCCTTGGAGAGCTCCTGGTGGTTGCGGATATAGGCCGGGGACTGGGCCATGCTCCGCCGATAGACGATGGTCACCCCGCCCCAGGCGCGCAGCAGGGGAATGAAGTTGGGTGGTTCTCCTGCCGCCTGGGCGCGCCGGCGCTCTGCGGCCAGCTCCTGGGCATGACCAAGCCATTCCTCCAGGATGGCCCGGTCCTCGGGACCAAGCGCCCCATCCCAGCCGGTCTCCCTGAGGGCCGCATGGCGCCGAGCGGCGCGCTCCACCTGTTGGATGTAATGGGCCTGCAGCTCGGTGGCCGCATCCACGGCGGTGAGCCCGCCGCCGATGACCACAGCCGGCAGGCGTACCTGCAGGTGGGCCAGGCTGTCGTCCCGGGCCGCACCCGTCAGCTGCAACGCCATGAGAAAGTCACTCGCCTGGCGCATGCCCTTGGCCAGCGAGCCGGGCATGTCCAGCACCCGCGGCAGCCCGGCACCCGTGGCCAGCGCCACATGGTCGAAGCCCAGCTCCCAGGCGTCTTCCAGCGTCAGCGTGCCACCGAAGCGCACCCCGCCTGCTGCGGCAAAGGTCTTGCGGCGACTCAACGTGAGCTGGATCAATTTGAGGAAGTTTTTGTCCCAGCGGGGCGTGATGCCATACTCGGCCACCCCGCCGAAGCCATGGACGATGCGGCGGCCCAAGGGCTCCACCACGGCCGCCCAGTCAGCCACAGGACCTGCCAGGAACGCCTCTGGCAGGGGCTCGATCTTGAGGCCATCCACGGCAAAGACCGCATAGCCGCACATGGTGAGATGATGGGCCAGGGCAAAACCGGCCGGCCCCAGGCCCACCACCAGCACACGCCGGCCATTCCAGGGCAGCTGGCGGTATTCTGTGGGCCGCAGCGGATTGTAGCGGCACAATAGGTCGTAGAGCTCGACACCATGGGGCAAAGCCAGCACATCGCTGAGCACCCTGGTCTCGATGGCGGGGATATCCACCGGATCCTGCTTCTGGTAGATACAGGCCTTCATGCAGTCGTTGCAGATGCGGTGTCCGGTGGCCGGGATCATGGGGTTGTCGGCCATGGCCATGGCCAATGCCGCCAGGGGCAAGCCCTCCTTGCGCAGCAGGTTCATCTCCGAGATGCGCTCTTCCAGAGGGCAGCCGGTGAGCGCCACCCCCAAGGGGTCTACCTTGAAGCGCAGACCCTGCTTGCGCCCCGGAAAACCCTTGGCGCAGTAATCGCCGCTGTGGCCGTGGCAGTAGACGCAATAGCCCACCTGCTGCTGCACCTCCCGCAGGCTGGGGCGTGGATCGGTGAGATCGAAACCGTCGCGGCGGCGCATGCCATCCTGCGGCCCCGAGAGCTGGCCGGGCAGGCCGCCTGGAGCCTGCGCCACGCTCACCAGGGATTGATGATCCAGCTTCCTGGGCAGCCTGAAACTCGCCCAATGCCGCACCAGGTGCTGGCCCTGCGGATCCTGGCGGGCCAGCACGCACCAGTCGGTGAGCCTGGCAATGGCCTCTGCCTGCTCCTGGGGCTGCTCCAGGAGACGCATGGCCAACGCCGCCACGGCGGTCTCGCAGGACTCTGGTCCTGCTGCGCTGGAAATGCCGGCCTGCTGCCACAGCCACTTGCTCAGCGTGGCAAAGTCGTCCTGGGGGGCGGGCCGCGGCTTTCTGGCGCGGCGCTCCACGAACTCGGCGCGAAAACGCACCACGGCTTCTTCTGCAAGAATGTGCTGACGCAACCGCGACAGGGGCTCGCCCAGACCAAGATGCCCGGCCAGGAAGGCTTCCAGGGCGCGCGCGGTGGCCAATAGCCTCTCGCTGGCGGCCACAGCCGCGTCGCCTGTGCCCTGGCGATAGGCCTCGAGCCAGGTCCGGGTGTCCGGGTCGTGCCCAGCGAGGTAGCGCAAGAAGGCCCCGTCGAGTGCCGCGAGACCCTGGGGGCCGTGCCGATGAGGCCATGCCGCAGGCGGGATGCTTGCTGTTTCGCTCATCGGATCATTCTATGATATATCTGCATCTGCTATGAAGACAGCATCACCTCCTGTCTGCCTGGCCATCGCCGGGCATGACCCCAGCGGCGGGGCCGGCATCGGCGCCGACATCGAGGCCATCGGCGCTGCAGGCTGTCATGCCACAAGCCTGATCACGGCACTCACCGTGCAGAACAGCCGCAATGTCTACGCGGTCCAGCCGCTGCCGCAAGACGGCCTGCGCGCCCAGCTGCGCTGCCTATTGGCAGACCTGCCGCCTGCGGCCGTCAAGATCGGCCTGGTTCCCAACCCCGCCATCGCCCGGTGGCTGGCAGAAGACCTGGTTCCCTTGAACGTGCCCATCGTGCTCGACCCCGTCCTGGTGGCCACAGGGGGCGGGCGGCTTGCCGAAGAGGACATGGCCTCTGTCCTCATGGAAACCCTGCTGCCCCTGTGTGCTGTCGCTACACCAAACCACCATGAACTGCGCGAGCTGTACCGCGCCGCTGTGCCAGATCCCCTGCCCGAGGCCTCCCTGGCCACCATGGCCAGCGCCCTGCGCGCCAGGGGCTGTCGCGGCGTGCTGATCACAGGTGGCGATGATGGCCCTGGGCCATGGACAGAGGATCTCTGCTTCACCCATGCCCCATGGCCGCTGGTGTACCGCCAGCGCCGCCTCAAGGGGCCGTTTCATGGTTCGGGTTGCACGCTCTCAGCCAACCTTGCCGCCTATCTTGCCCTGGGCCATGCCCTGCCCGAGGCGCTGGCCCTTGCGGAAGAGGCCACCCATGCGGCACTGCTGGCAGCGGTGAAGCCAGCCCAGGCCGCCCAAGCCATGCCGCGGCGCATCCGCCGCTGAGTCGCTGCAGCCCGGAGCGCTTCACTTGCGCCGGGTGAACCTCATACACTCATCAAGAGCAGGCCGCCTGCTTGCCTCACCGCTGCTGGCCACCTGCGGCACATGTTCCAGTTCCAGTGGCCAAGGTGGCCGTCTTCCTGCACCGCTGGGACCACCGTGGGTGGATATGGTGGTATCTTGGTGGGCTGAACAGCAGGCACCACCAGGCGATACCGTGGCGCCCTGCCAAGCGCAACCAGAATACATACAGCAGACCCATGGTGACAGCAGATAAAGCCTCGCGAGGTACCACGACCATCCCCCGCGGCCTCTATGCCATCACGCCGCAGAGCGCGGGGCTGGCGCTGGATGATTTCGTGCAAGGCGCGCTGGATGGCGGAGCGCTGCTGGTGCAGTATCGCGCCAAGGACAAACCCATCCGGCAGCTCACAGCAGAAGCCGGCAGGCTGGCCGCCTGCTGTCGGGAGCATGGTGCCTTGCTGATCGTCAACGATTGTTGCACGCTGTGCCTGTTGGCGCAGGCTGCAGGCGTTCACCTGGGCAGGGACGACCTGCCGGTGGCCGAGGCCCGCGCCCTGCTGGGAGCAGGCCCGCTCATCGGCGCTTCGGCCTACAACGAGCTGGAGCGCGGGCTCATGCTGGAAAAAGCCGGGGCCGATTACGTGGCCTTCGGCAGCTTCTATCCATCGCCCACCAAGCCTCAAGCCGTGCGAGCCACACCCGCCCTGCTCGAGGCGGCGCGCCACAGGCTTGCATGCTCACTGTGCGTCATCGGCGGCATCGGCATCAGGGAAGCAGGTACGCTTGCAGCCCTGGGCGCTGATCTCATCGCTGTCTCGAGCGGCCTGCTGCAATCTGGCGAGAGTCGAACGGCCATTGGCGACACCGCACGGCGCTATGTCGCCTCCATCGAGGCCGGTTGGGCAGAGTCCCGGCTCACCCAAGCCACCATCAAGAAGGACACACCATGACCAACAATGAGCAACTGTTCAAAACCGCCCAGCAGCTCCTGGTGGGCGGCGTCAACTCGCCGGTGCGTGCCTTTCGGGCGGTGGGCGGGACGCCCATTCTGCTCGCCAAAGGCAAGGGTCCCTATGTGTATGACACAGACGGCAAGGAATATGTGGATTACGTGGCCGGCTATGGTCCTGCCATCCTGGGCCATAGCCACGAGGCGGTGGTGGACGCGGTCTGCCGCACGGCAGCCGAGGGCTTTGGCTGCGGCGCCACCCACCCGCTGGAAATCGAGTTGGCCCGGCTGATCTGCTCGGCCCTACCCGGCATCGAGCGGCTGCGCTTCACCAGTTCCGGCACAGAAGCGGTGATGACCGCCATTCGCCTGGCCCGCGGTTACACCAAACGGCGACTGATCCTCAAGTTTGCCGGCTGCTACCATGGCCACAGCGATGCCTTGCTGGTCAAGAGCGGCTCGGGGGCCGCGACGCTGGGTCAGCCCGACTCGGCGGGCATTCCCCAGGAATTGACCGCCTTGACCATGGTCTGCCCCTATAATGACCTGGACAGCGTCCGGCAACTGGCCGAACGCCACGGCGCTGACCTCGCCTGCATCATCGTGGAGCCGGTGGTGGGCAACATGGGGGTGATCCTCCCCCAGCCGGACTTCCTGCCCGGCCTGCGCCAGATCTGCGATGCCACAGGCGCCCTGTTGCTGTTCGACGAGGTGATCACCGGTTTTCGCCTGGGCTGGCAGGGCGCCCAGGGGCTGTTCGGCATCCGGCCCGACCTCACCATCCTCGGCAAGATCATCGGTGGCGGCTTGCCGGTGGGGGCCGTGGGTGGACCTGCCGCCATCATGGAGCTCCTGGCCCCGCTGGGTCCCGTGTACCAGGCGGGCACGCTCTCGGGCAATCCGCTGGCCATGGCCTGCGGGCTTGCGACCATCACCACGCTGCAAGCACTCGACCCCTACGCACGCCTCGAGTCCCACACCAGGACGCTCACCGGCGCATTGGTCCAGCTTGCTGCCGAGGCGGGTCTTGCCGTCAACTGCAACCAGGCAGGCAGCCTGTTCAGCCTGTTCTTCACCGATCAGCCGGTACGCAATGCCCAGGAGGCCGAGGCTTCCAGCCGCAGCCTCTTCCAGCGTTACTTCCACAGCATGGCTCGGCAGGGCGTGCTGCTGGCGCCATCGGCCTTCGAGGCGGCCTTCGTCTCGGTGGCCCACGACCAGCACACCGCCGAGCGCACGCTGACGGCAGCTCGCCACGCCTTGGCAGCCTGCCGGGCGGTGGGCTAGCGGCACCGGCCCGTGCCGTCCATGCTCCCAGCACGGACGCGCCTGGCGTCCTGTTCAGGATTCAGGCGGCCAGGTTTTCCTGCACATAGGTCTTGGCCCAGCGGTAATCGGCCTTGCCGTTGGGAGCCCGCTGCACCACGGGGCTGATCACCAGCTGCTTGGGCAGCTTGTAATGAGCCAGGTGCGCCTTGCCGAACTCGATGATCTCCTCGGCCGTGGCATGGGCACCAGGCTTGAGCGAGACCACGCCTGCTACTCGCTCGCCCAGGCGCTCATCGGGCACACCCACCACCAGGGCGTCTTCCACGGCGGGATGGCGCTTGAGCACCTCTTCCACCTCCTCGGGGAAGACCTTCTCGCCTGCGGTGTTGATGCAAAACGAGCCGCGCCCCAGGAGCGTCACGCTGCCATCCGCCTCCACCCTGGCAAAATCACCGGGAAAGCAATAACGCACCCCGCCGATATCCCGAAAGGTAGCGGCGGTTTTCTTCTCATCCCCATAATAGCCTTCGGGAATGCTCTCGGAGATGGCGATCTTGCCGATCTCGGTGGAGCCCGGCTTGACCTCCTCGTCGTTGTCGTTGAACACCTTGGTGCCCGGGCCCGGCAGGAAGGTGCCGGTGGGCGGGCTGTAGTCCCTGGTGGTCATCTGGAAGGCCATGCCACCTTCGGTGGCGCCCATGGCGTCGATCAGCGTCATATCACCGAAACGCAACAGGCCATCCTTGATCTCCTTGCTCCACATGGCCCCTGAGGACAGGATGCGCTTGACAGAGGAGATGTCATAGGGCTTACCCTTGGCTTGCGCCTCTTCCAGCGCCAGCAGCATGGGGCGCGCGAAGGGATCACCCACGATGGCCAGATCGGTGACCCGCTCGCTCTCCACCGCCTGCCACAGTTTGTGGGCGTCGAAGGGGCGGTTGCGCACCGTGACCGCCGTGCCACCCATGTTGAGGGGCATCATCGCACCCACCCACATGCCGGTGCCATGCATCAGGGGACAGGCGGTGAGCCCCACCGCCGTTTCACCCATCTCGCGAAGCTGGGCAATGCTGTCCAATACCTCGGGGATGGTCGTCGGCTTGGTCATACCGCGAAACTCGAAGCTCCGCAACAATCCGGCAACGAAGGAACCCTGGCGGTACATGACCCCCTTGGGCATGCCGGTGGTCCCCCCGGTATAGAGCATGTAGATGTCCTGGTCGTCGTGGCCAATGCGCCCTGCGGGCTTGGCGCCGGCGATGGTCTGCTCGAAGTCCAGCGCCCCTGGCACCTCGCCGCCCCCATCCACCTGCAAGAGCAGCTTGATGCCGGACAGCCTCGGCGCCACCTTGGCCACCCGGTCGGCAAAATCGCTCTCGAAGACCACGGCGCTCACCTTGGCGTCGTTGAACAGGTAGACCAGCTCCTCGTCGAGATAGCGGTAGTTCACATTGATGGGAATGCCGCGGATCTTGAAGGCGGCATACTGGGCTTCCAGGTATTCGTTGCGGTTTTGCATGAAAATCGCCACCCGGGAACCCTCACCAAGGCCAGCGCTACCATAGACCGAGGCAAGCCGTGCGGCACGATCGTCGTATTCACGCCAGGTGCGCCGGATTCCTTCATGGGAAAGGGCGATACCCTCCCCGAACCGATCGGCGATGGCCTCCCATAAACTGGCAAAATCCATGCGTTGTTCCTCCTTAGCCTTAGCAAATCGCTATCATACATCAGGCATGCCGAACCATCCTGGGGGATGAACCCCCTGCCGGATGGACGGGCCTGCCTGCTCATCGGGCACAGAGCCTGTGCTGGTACAATCCGGTCCCTGGACTCTCATGTTCAGTATAATTAAATTTAAGCAATTATGGTGATAGACAAAACGGAAACAGGCCGCGCCACACACAATCCATGGCAGGACTGGCGCCGCTCCTGTCATGGATGATATATGTATAGTCTGGAGGTGACCCATGGAAGATGCATTGCAAGCCCTGCGCAAGGAGGTGGCCGGCTGGCTGGCCCGCAACCTGCCACCCCGCCCTGCCTTCAAGCTGCCCCAGTCCTTCCTGGAGGTGGAATCCCAGGAACAGCTGGACTACCTGCGCGACTGGCAGAAGAAGGTCTATGAGGCAGGCTACCTGGGCATGGCCTGGCCTGCCGAATACGGTGGCCGTGGCCTGCCCCCGGAACACCAGGATGTGGTCAACGAGGAGCTGGCCCGGGTCAAGGCCCCCTTCATGTTCAATACCATCGGCCTGTTCTGGGCTGGACCAACCATTTTGCGTCTGGGCACAGAGGCCCAGAAACAGCGCTATATCAAGGGCATCCTCAGCGGCGATGACATCTGGTGCCAGGGCTTTTCGGAACCGGACCATGGTTCGGACCTGGGCAATGCCCAGACCAGGGCACGGCGCCAGGGCGATAGCTACCTCATCGAGGGGCGCAAGATCTGGACCACGCTGGGCCATTTTGCCAAGTACATGATTCTTCTGGCACGCACCAATCCAGAGGCACCCAACAAATATGCGGGCCTGAGCTTTTTCCTCGCCCCCATGGATGCACCCGGCATCACCGTGCGCCCCATCCGCAAGATCACCGGCGAATATGGCTTCAACGAGGTGACCTTCGATGCAGCGCGCATCCCCGCCGACACCTTGGTGGGCGAAGAGGGCCAGGGCTGGCAGGTAGCCATGGCCGTGCTGGCCTTCGAGCGCGGTGTGGAGCGGGGCCAGGCCGGAGGCATGGTGAGCTTTCCTTTGACTGTGGCCGATGTGGCGGCACTGGCGCGCCAGGTGCACCGCGATGGCCACCCCGCCATCGAGGACCCATTGATCGCCGACAGACTGGTGCAGTTTTTCATCGAGGAGCGCGCTTTCCGGGCCAACATGGCCCGGGCCCACCATGAGCGCCTGCTGACCCCGAGCCGTCCCTTTGCGCCCATGTTCATGGGCAAGCTCTATGGCTCGGAACTCATGAAGCGCCTCGCCGATTTTGCCGTCACCATCCAGGGGGCCAACGCGCCCTTGTACCTCGGCGAACCCAGTGCCATCGAGGGTGGCGAGTGGCAGCGCAGCGCCATGAACGCCTATGGCGCCACCATCGGTGGCGGCACCACCGAGGTACAGCACAACATCATCGGCGAACGCCTGCTGGGCCTGCCCAAGGGCTGAGCACGCCCTGGCCGCCCGACCCCCCACTGAGGAGAACACGTCATGTCGCAACCCCTGATTCAATGGAACGATGAGCAGGCCATGCTGGCCGATGCCGCCTGGGACTTCGTGCGCGCCAAGTTTCCCATGGAGACGGTGCGCCGCCTGCTGGAAAGCCGCGATGGCTTCGAACACGCCACCTGGCAGGAAATGGGTGCCATGGGCTGGCTGGGCATCGCCCTACCGGAAGCCTACGGCGGCAGCGGCCTCGGCCTGGGCAGCCTCGCCTGTATCATGGAGGCCATGGGGCAGCATCTGTGTGCCACGCCATTCCTGCCCAGCACGCTGGCCATGCAGGCCATCCTTGCAGCCGGCAGCGCGGCACAGCGCCAGGCCCTATTGCCCGATCTCGCCAGCGGCCAGCGCATCGCCACGGTGGCCTTCACCGAACCACATGGCTCCTGGGAGCTGCGCCAACTGGACACCGTGGCCACCATGGCCAAGGATGGCTATGTGCTGCAGGGCACCAAGCGGTTCGTGCTGGACTATGCTGCAGCCGACGTGGTGGTCGTCTCGGCGCAGTGCCAGGACATGCCAGCCCTGTTCGCCGTGGAGAAGGCGGCGTTCGCCACGGCATCAAGCCGTCGCGAGATCGTCACCGACGAGACCCGGCGCTGCTACGAGCTCAAGCTCGATGGTGTCTGCGTGGACAGCGCCTGTCGGCTGCTGGGTGGTGACATCAGCCAGGCCATGCGCCACCTGGAGCTTGCCGGAGCCTTCCTGATGGCCGCTGACCTGGTGGGTGCTGCCAACGGCGCCTTCGAGCTCACGCTGGACTACGCCAAGACCAGAAAACAGTTCGGCCATCCCATCGGCAGCTACCAGGCCATCAAGCATCCCTTGGTGGACGCCATGATGGGCATCGAGCTGGGTCGCGCGCTGGTCTATCATGCCGCCACTTTCCTGGATGCCAGTGAGGACAGGCAGGCCGAGGTCGCCGTGCGCATGGCCAAGGCCCACGCCAACGACATCATGGCCTTCATGGCCGACCGGGCGGTGCAGTTCCACGGTGGCATGGGCTTTACCTACGATTGCCATGCCGCGCTCTTCTATCGCCACAGCATGTGGGCCCGCCATACCTACGGCGACGCCATCCATCACCGCCGCCATCTGGCCCCCTTGGTGCTCTGAACACCAGGTCACGCCCATCCCGGGCCGCTGCCGGTGCTTTGACGCAGCAGCCCACGGTGTGGCATGATCCACTGTTGTGGCATGGGGGCGGTAGCGCATGGGTATGGTGTTTGTGAATGGCTCATGGCTCGAGCCGGCATGCGCCACGGTATCCGTCTTTGATCGCGGTTTCTTGTTTGGCGATGGGGTCTATGAGGTGATCGCCGCTTATGATCGGCATCCCTTCCGCCTCGGCGCCCACCTGCGCCGCCTGAATCGCAGTCTCGAGGCCATCCGCCTGCCCAATCCCATGGATAACCGGCAATGGGCCGAGTTGATCGCTGATGCCATCGCCCAGGAAAGCAGCACCGACCAGGCCGTCTATATCCAGGTTACCCGCGGGGTGGCGCCGCGGGATCATGCCTTTCCCGACTGCCCGCCCACCATCGTGGTCATGGGGAATCCCCTCAAACCCCCGCCCGCCGCCTGGCTGAGCCAGGGTATTGCGGTGGTCACCATGGCGGACATCCGCTGGCAGCGCTGCGACATCAAGACCACCTCGCTGCTCGCCAATGTGCTGCTGCGCCAGGCAGCCCTGGATGCAGGCGCTGCAGAAGCCGTGTTGCTGCAGGACGGCCAGCTCACAGAAGGGGCAGCCAGCAGTGTGCTGGTGGTAAAAAACGGCGTGCTCCATGCCCCACCCCCGGGACCAGCCCTGTTACCGGGCATCACCGCCGAGCTGCTGCTGGCCCTCGCCAGGCGCCTCGAGCTCCCAACGCGCCTCGGCGCTGTGGGCGAGACCCTGCTGCGCAACGCCGATGAGTTGTGGCTCACCTCCACCACCCGAGAGGTCCTGCCCATCACCATGCTGGACAGGCAGCCCGTGGGCGATGGCCGCGTGGGGCCCTTGTTCCAGCATATGCACCAGGCCTACCAGGAAGCCAGGCGCTGGGATGCCGCCACCATCGATGCCCTGCTGCAACAACCATCCAGCATTACCCTGCATCCCTGATTGCTGGGTTGTCGGCTGGTCTGCAGCAATAAACAATGAAAATGACAGGTGATCAATTCATCCCCCGGAGATCCAAATGACTGATTTCTTGCGTATCCTGATTGCCGTGCTGTTGCCGCCCCTGGGCGTCTTTCTCCAGGTTGGTCTTGGCAAGCAGTTCTGGATCAACGTCATCCTCACGCTGCTGGGGTACCTGCCCGGCATCATCCACGCCGTCTGGGTCATCAGCAAGTACTGAGCGCAAGGCAGCGCGGTGGCGCTGGGCGCCTTTTGCTGCAAGG
>WOZS01000018.1 GCA_011620135.1 Gammaproteobacteria bacterium | reverse complement strand
CAACCATGGAGCCTGGTTTGTTGCCCATGCGCTCGGCGGGGAAGCGATCGCCCTGGAACGCCTCGAGGCTGAGTTCCGTCATCCACGGGGTGGCTGGCATCCAGCTGGCTCGCACGCCAGCGCCGCCGAAGTTGGCGCCGTCCAGGAAGGCCCGGTAGGGCAATGGATCATCAATGAAGTTCCAGGCATGGGCATGTTTTTCGTTGAGATAGCCCAAGGCCGAGAAAAACCGCCCGAAACGGATGCCCGTACCTGCCGGCAATGAGATAGGTGGTGTCGACGAGAGCCTCTTCCACATCCACGTCTTCCTCATGGAAGTGGGCGGTGAATGTGCCGGCAAAGTAAGGGTCGATGCGTGCTGTGGCCGTGGCCTCGCTGCCCAGCAACGAAAAGCCGCGCTCATGACCCATGAGCTCGTCGTTGGGCGCCCAGAAGTCATTGATGGCCCTGGGGTCGTGGCGAGCAAGGTTGGCGCAGGTGCCCGAGAGCACCAAGGAGAGTTGGGGATTGGTGAGGCTGGGCAGGGCGCGGATGCTGCGGCTTTCTTCCCTGGCGGTCTGGGCGACCTGCTGGGCTTGTTGGTTGAGGGCGGCGTTGCTGGCTTCGGCCGCCTGAGCTGCACTTCCAGTGCGCTCAGGCGGGCTTCATACTGGTCCTTGAGTGCCTTGAGTGCCTTGAGGGCATTGAGGGCCTGGATGTCCTGCTTGAGCTGCTCCAGCTCACGCTGTGTTGTTGCCTCGCCGTGTGCCAGCGAAGGCAGGGCCATGCCGGCGGCGCGGCATCATCCCACGCAACTGCCTTGTAGCGGACAGGTGGTCAGCGGTTGATGGCGATGCGAGCACGCTATGTTGCCTTGATGGCGGTGACGATGCCATAGACGCAGACACCATCCACCAGGCAGCGGTACTGGGAGATGGCAGCCTGCATGTTGCCGGTACCGATGTGGTTGCGGATGCGCATCCATTCCAGCAGCTTGCCGCCCGGATAGAGCAGGCGTCCGATGCAATACAGCCTTTTTGAGGAAGGCAATACATGATGACTCACATCCTCGAAGAGGACCGTGGCAAAACCGGCGCTGCGCGCCGCGTCCTGGAATTGCTGCCTGCCGGCAAAGTCCGGCACCATCCAGCCCTGGAGGCAGCGCAGATAGTCATGCCCTGGGTTCTGGCGTCCGGTGTCGTCGGCCTGAAAGGCATCGGTAACCACCAATCGGCCGCCAGGTCTGAGTAGCCGGTGGGCCTCCTTGAGAAAATCCAGCTTTTCCGCGCTGTAGCAGACGCTCTCGATGGCATAGACCGCATCGAAGCTTGCCTCGGGAAGGCCGGTATCCGTATAGCAGCGCTGCACGAAGCGCACCTTGTCGTGCAGGCCGAGGCGTCTTGTAAGCCGTGTGGCACAGCGCAACTGGTGGGGCGAGATATTGACGCCGGTGATGTCCACAGCCAGGCGGCGCGCCAGCCACAGCGCCGTGCCGCCAATGCCGCAGCCGGCATCCAGCACCCTGTGGCCATGCTGGATGGCGGCGCGCCTGGCCACCTGGCGGTTCATGTTGGTGATGGCGCGCTGGTGCGTCCGGTGATCGGCATCATGGTAGCCCAGGTGCAGTGCCAGATGGCGCCAGGTTCCCCAGACCCATACGTAGTCAAAATGAGCATCCCGATAATAATCGAGTATCGCTTGATGGGTCATGGTCCCTGTTTCAATTTCTGAGGCTGGCTTGCATGGCTGGCGTTATGATAGCGTATCGATGCTCCAACGTTTGCGCTCTTGAGTCGCCTGATGCAGAGCATAGCAGCCATGGGGGTGTGCCTGATGGAAAACTTCTCATTAAGAATAACTTATTTCCTGATGACCTGGGGCATGGCGGTCTGCTGTGCTGGCCAGGTGAAGCAGGCCATCGGCGCCCAGGATGACCGGCAGGTTGTCATCCAGCAGGTGCTGGACCAGATGCCACAATGCCAGGGCCTGGGCGACTATTACTGGGAGATTGGTGACGGACAGGGCGTATTGGTACAGGGCCAGCACGGGAGGACGCTTGGTCCAAACGATTATCTTGGCATAGCCTCGGCCTCGAAATGGGTTTTTGCCGCCTATGTGGTGCAGCGCCTCGGGTCTGGGCTTGCTCCTGAGCAGATCGAGAAATTGCAACTCTCATCGGGATATGACCAACTCAATCCCGCCTTCTGCATTGGCAAGCCCACTGCGGAAGCCTGCTTCGAGGCTGCCAACAACAGCGGGTTCGATGCTACCCATGTGGGGTTGTTCAGTTACAACGGCGGCCACATGCAAAAACTGATGATGGATCTTGGTCTCGGCAATCTTGGGAGTGAAGCATTGACCGCAGACCTGCACCGATACTTGCCACTGGATGCGGCCTTCTCGTATAACTCCCCCCAAGCGGCAGGGGGGCTGCGCGCTACACCAGCTGCCTATGGTGATTTCCTGCGGCGCATCATTCGCGGTGAGCTCACCATGGCGGATTACCTGGGCCGCAACCCCGTATGCACCTCACCGGGCAGCTGCCCAGCCGCGGTCTCGAGCCCGGTACCCTTTGCCTGGCATTATTCCCTGGGGCATTGGGTGGAAGACGATCCTCTCCGTGGTGATGATGGCGCCTTCAGTTCCGCCGGGGCCTTTGGGTTTTACCCATGGATCAGTGCGGACCGGCGTTTCTATGGCTTACTGGCGCGCAACAACTTTCAGCCCAGTGCCGCAGTGGAGAGCGTTGCATGTGGCATTGCAATCCGCCATGCCTTCATGGACTAGGTCTTAGGGAGCTGCAGCAGATAGAGCAGCATGGCCGAGGTCCAGATCACCGA
>WOZS01000058.1:130700-137628 GCA_011620135.1 Gammaproteobacteria bacterium | reverse complement strand
ATAAAGTCGATTTTGTAATATGTTCGCCCCCTTATTGGAACATGTTAAAAAAAAGCAGGGGGGGCGTTGTTTCAGCGCAAAAAGAAAGAGCAATTGAAGGTTTGGATACAAGCTACTCTGAAAGACATGATGATCTTGGCAATATAGATGACTACAACCTTTTCGTAAAGAAGTTAGGTGAGGTGTTTCTACAGGTAACCAAGTTTCTAAAAGATAAAAAATATATGGTTGTAATAATACAAAATTTGCGGGATAATGACGGGACAGTTAAAACATTAGCATGGGACACAGCAAAAGAAATCGAAAAAATACCCAACGTATTGTTTCAAGGTGAAAAGATTTGGTGTCAAAGTAACAAAAAACTAGGTATTTGGGGTTACCCAAAGATATTTGTTCCTAACTACCACCACCATTACTGCTTGATATTTAAAAAATATCATACTTAATGATGTTTATCAACAATATCAAGAATTTTTAGAAGCAACTTGAAACTAAATTTGGATAATGCTATTAATCTGAATTGCTCTTGATTTGATGGAGAAAATTTCTTAATTGCCTTGTCGTATGCTTTTAAAAAATCTTCTTTAGATATCGCGCCCCAAAATCGAACTTCCGCATTACCATCATGATAAAAATCAATGCTGCTAATGATGATATAATCTGAAATTATATCTTTCTCTAATCTAATCCTATCATCAGGATAAGACACTTCTTGATACTTTACCAACTGCTCATATGTTCTGCTTCTTATTCCCAAAGACATCTTACGTTGATTCATCCAAACAATAAAATCTTCTTTTGGACTTAGTTCTACAGGACCAATATATTGTCCAAAATAAACATATTTTATGTTATGTTGCCCTAGTACTTCCTTCCATGCATATTCAGAAACCCAACTCATAACAAAGTTTAGTTTCTTCCTTTCATGATTTCTCCCTATCCATTTTTCATGCTTTATTTTTTGTTCAGATGTAATTTCAAAAGATTTCACAATGACACTATTTACAGTGATAGTTATGAAATCTAAATTGTTAATCATCAAAAATCACTCACCCTGTATAAATCTTTAGGCAAAATATATAAATATATATTGCGCTTTCTGGGAATGCTCCTGGTTGAGGTGGATAAATGTAGCTGGCAGCAGCAATAGAAATTCTTCCTCCTTTCATTTGAGACATCAATAAACCACCCTTAAATTTGTTACCCTTAATTAATGAATTAAAGGCGGGGACAATTACATCTACTCCCTCTTCGATTGGTTTCTTTTTTCTTGTCCGGATGGCTGCGTTTTTTCCGCAACACCATCCCCGCGCTCATCTTCCGGGGCGAGGGCATAGATGCCACCCACATGCCGCAAATGGTTGCGGTAATCCATGCCGCTGCCATAGACATAGCGATCAGGCACTGTCAGCCCCAGATAGTCGGGCTCCAGGAAGCACGGACGACCCTCGAGCAGCTTGCGGACCAGGACCGCGGTCCTGACTGCCCTGGCCCCTCGCTCCAGACACCACTGGCGCAGCGCCTGCAGCGTGATGCCTTCATCCAGGATGTCGTCCACCAGCAACACCACCCGGTCGGTGAGCTGCGTCTGGGGTTGCGCAAGCCAGATCAGGCCGCCGCCCCGTAACGCACCCCGATAGCGGGTCACATGCACGTAATCCAGCTCCACATCCAGCGCCACATGACGCAGCAACGCTGCCGCGGGAATCATGCCACCGATCATCACCGCAAGACAGACCAGATCGGTACCTTGCAGGTCCGCGGTGATGATCTGCCCCATGCGCTGCAAGGAGGCATCTACCTGCCTCTCATCATAGAGGCATTGGGCACGGCTGTGGACGGCTGCCACATGGTCAGCCAAGCATGTCCTGGTCATGAAGCGGTCCCGGAAGCCATGGTACAGTTGGCAGCGTGGGCCATGAGGCGCTGGGCAGCCGGCCGCCACATGGCAGCTGGTGCCGGTGCACCGCGCCACCAGCTGCCGGAAACCGGCAAGGCATTGGCTTGCCGCCAACCATCCAGGATGGCCTCCTGGGCGCTGCGATTGTTGAGCACGGGCAGCATGTCGCAACCGGCACTCCTGGCGAGCACAGCGCGTTGCAACCAGGTACCCCCGGCTGCAGCCCCAGCCATGGTCAGGTCATCGGCCACCACAAGCCCCGCAAACCCCAGCTTCTCCCGCAGGATAGCCGTGACCCAGCGTGACGACAGACTGGCGGGCCATTCATCCACGGCGTCATAGACCACATGGGCCATCATCACCGCTTCCACCATGCCCTCCTCAATGAGCACCCGAAAGGGCAGGAGATCCCTGCGCCACAAGTCCTCCATGGAACGACCATCATGGGGCAGCATGTGATGGGAGTCACCCTCCACCCCGCCATGTCCGGGAAAATGCTTGACTGCAGCCCCCAGACCACCGGCACGCATGCCGGCCACCTGGGCGCGGCCCAGCCGGGTCACCACGGCAGGATCCTGATGCAGGGCGCGGTGGCCGATGATGGCCCCATTGCCGCCTTGCAGATCCAGCACTGGCGCCCAGCTGCCATCCACGCCACACTCGCGCAGCTCTGCAGCCATCACCAGGCCATGGTCGAAGGCCAGGGCCAGGCCCATTTGCTCGTCCGTATCATACCATGCCCCCAGGGCGGCCATGGGTGGCAATGCAATAAAATCATTCAAGAAACGTTGCACGCGGCCACCTTCCTGATCCACCGTCACCACAAGATGGGGATCAATGGCGTGGATCGCCCGACACAAAGCGCTGAGCTGCTCTTTGTTTTCATAGTTGCGCCCGAACAGGACCACGCCCCCCACTCCTGGGTGACGCAGCATCTCCTGCTCAGCAGCGCTGAGCTCCACGCCGTCGAGATCGATCAGCAGCGGACCGGACAAAGCCAGGCGCTGCCCCGGATTCATGATCCTCGATCCCCGATCGAGTGACGGGCCGCCAGGCAACACGCCTTCATCTCGGCCACCGCCTGGTGCATCCCCACGAACAGGGCGCGAGCTACGATGGCATGACCGATGTTGAGCTCGGTGATGGGCGCCAGGGCTGCAACCGGTGAGACATTGTCCAGGTGCAGGCCATGGCCAGCATGCACCTCGAGCCCCAGGGTCCAGGCCAGCTCTGCTGCCCTGCACAGCTTGCGCAGCTGTTCGGCCTGTTCTTGTTGGTTGGTGCTCTCGGCATAAGCCCCGGTGTGCAGTTCCACCACCCGACCACCCAGGTCTGCCACACAGCGCAGCATCTCGGGATCTGGGTCCACGAAAAAGGCAGTACGTATCCTTGCCTGCTCGAGTCGCCGCTGAATCCCCGTCAGGGCCGATTCATGGGAACGCACGTCCAGGCCACCTTCTGTGGTCAGCTCGGCGCGGCGCTCGGGCACCAGGCAGCAGTCCTGCGGGCGCAGTGCCACGGCCAGGTCCACCATGGCGGATGTGGCCGCCATCTCCAGGTTGAGCCGCACCCTGAGAACGGCAAGCAGCCGTTTCACATCGTGCTCCTGGATGTGGCGGCGATCCTCCCGCAGATGCACGGTGATCAGATCGGCCCCGGCACGCTCGGCCTCCAGGGCCGCAAGCACAGGGTCAGGATAGATGGTGCCGCGGGCCTGCCGGATGGTGGCCACATGATCCACGTTCACCCCCAAGCCAAACCCTGCTGCCAGCCCCATGCCCTCAAGCCTCTGGATAGGAAAGTGACGTTGCGGGCTGACGGCCCTGCCCTGTCAACCTGCGCAACTGGCGGAGCATCTCACCGCTGCGCAGCCCCTGACCCTCCAGGCGGTACAACAGGACACCCCGCAATATATGGAAAATCCAGGACAGGCTCTCCGGTCGCCAATTGTCATGGGCCAGATCCAGCAGCGCCCAGCCTGGCACACCATCCTGCTCGGTGGCTGCCACCACCCCTTGTTCCGGCTCCACCCGATACCAGCGCTGCGCTGCCACCGCCACAGCGCCTTGTCGTTCCCATGCCCAGCGGATGCCAAAGCCCAGACAATCCAACAGCTGTTTTTCGAAACGCCTCAGGCTGGGTTCGATGGGGCAAGCGCACAGACCCTCCAGGCATTCCCGGTAGAACATGAACAGCAAGCCGGGATGACCCCCCCGGGCCACCAGACGCAACACCAGCTCATTGACATAACAGGCTGCAAAAAAAGCCTCGCCATGCATGGCCTCATGGGAACCAAGGGGCTCGGCATCGGTGAGTACCGGCAATTCACCCCGCCCGGTCCATGACAACAACAAGCCCTGGAAGGGAACCAGGCATCCCCGGACGGGCGCCCTGGGGCGTCTGGCACCCTTGGCCAGCAAGCCCAGCCGCCCATGGTGCTCGCTGAGCACCTCGAGGATCAAACTGGTCTCCCCATAGGGCGTGGTCTTCAGGATATAGCCCTGCTGCAATTGCACCTTCATACCTCGCGCACCTCGCGCCTGGTGCGCACCCAGACCTGAACATGCACCGGTTGATTCATGCAGGCGGACAGTCGCAGGCGTGCCGCGGTGGCCACGGCCTTGAGCCGCTCGCCGCCGCGGCCGATCACGATCCCTTGCTGGGCCGGCCGGTCAACCCAGACCACAAAACCAAGCAGCAATCCTGCCTTGGTCTCAAGGCTCGTCTCCAGGGACACCGTGACGCGATGGGGCAGTTCCTGATGCAGGTGCTCAAAGAGCTGTTCGCGAAACAGTTCACAGGCAATCTCCTGCCATGCAGGTTCATGCGCCCAATCCGGGAGCTGGGCAAGCTGAGGGAGCAGTGTTGCCAGGGCTTCACCCAGCTCAGCCACGTTCTCCTGACGAAGTGCCGAGACAGGCATGACAAAGGCAAGCCCGGGTAAGGTCCCCAGCTCGGCGAGCATGGGCAGCAGCAGGTTGCGGGGACGCACGCGATCCACCTTGTTCAGAACCACCGCCACGGGTTTACCCAGCGTGAGGCAGTAACTGATCCATTCCAGATCGACCACATCACCAAAGGCAGGAGCCGCCGACACCCAGAGCAGGCCGTGGGCCTGGTCGACTGCCTGATGGACTGCCCGGGACATCCTGGTACCCGGCTTGATACCGCGCACCAAGCCCGGTGTATCGATCAGGGCACAGCGGCAGGAGGCGTTCGCCACATGAATGGCCCCTACTTCCTTGGTGCTGCCCGCCTTGTGGCTCACCAGGCGCAGATGGCGCCCTGCCAAGGCATTGGCCAGGGTGGATTTGCCGACATTGGTCAGGCCCATCATGGCCACCACGCCGCAACGCTCCATCAGGCTTCCCGCTCCAGCATGTGCAAGGCCGCCTGGGCCGCGTTCTGTTCGGCTGCCTTGCGGTTGTTGCCGCGCCCCAAAAACTCCAGATTGTCTCTCACCTGGCAGCACACCGTGCACTCATCCTGCTGATGCAGGATACGATAGACCGGCAAGGCAGCCCCGCGGTGCTGCAACCATTCCTGAAGACGGGATTTGGGATCCTTCAGGACATGGGGATCGGCCTGCCCAGCCTGCAAGGCGCGCAGCTCGTCACACAGAACCCTCAAGACCACCAGGCGTGCCTCCAGCCAGGAACTGTCCGCGAAAACAGCCCCAAAAATGGCCTCCATAGCACCGGCCAGAATGGATGGACTGAGCTCTCCTGCCGTGCTTTCCCCAGGACCCAGCCGGATATGGCGCTGCAGGCCAATGCGCCCAGCCGCTTTAGCCAGGCTCCGGTTATTGACCACCTGGGCACGTAACCTGGAGAGCACGCCTTCTGGCTGGGTCGGGCACGCCTCGCTCACCGTCTGGGCGACCACCAACCCCAAAACGGCATCGCCCAGGAACTCCAGGCGTTCGTTGTTGGGTTTTCCGGCACTGCTGTGGGTCAGGGCTTCCTTGGCCAAACCCGGATTCCTGAACACATAGCCCAGGGTCTCTTGCAGCGCTTCCAGGCCGGCCATCAGGGCAGCACTGCCTCCTGTTCCAGGTGGAAATGGACGATCAGGTCGATGGACCCTATCCAGGGCGTTCTGGCGTCATAATCAATGGCCATGGTAAACCCGCTTGTCACCGGGGTCACGGTAATATTCTGCCGGGTCACCCGGACCACACCGCGTTCGCGCAGTTTCTCCATGAGCTGCGCCTCGATGCTTTTGACATCGGTTTGCTTTTGATTGCGCAGGCTGTCGATCAATTGATCCTTGGTATCACGCAACGCACTGCGTACTCTCATATGATCCACATACAATGGCAACAGGCGTAACGATGTCCCCGCACCAATACCAACCAGCAGCACAGCCATGACGAAACTTGTCATGGTGATACCGCTCTGGCGCTGGTGGGAGCGCCATTCAGCCAATGGACATGCCAATACGCTCAAAGAGCGGACGCGATTTTTGACCATCCCAGTTCATCCAGATCAAAAAGGCCTTACCCACCAGATTCCCTTCAGGAACAAAACCCCAACGCCGGCTGTCGTCACTGTTGTCCCGATTGTCACCCATGACGAAATAGTTGCCAGCAGGCACCGTGACATGAAAGGGTTCCATGTCCCAGGGCCCGACGCCCACGGCATCCAGATACAAGACGCGATGCCGTACACCTCCTGGCAGGGTTTCTTGCATCTCCTGGAAGGGAACCGGCATCTCGGTGCGTGCCATGCCTGGTCCAGCATAAGGCCCCATGGGCTGCAAGATAGCCTCCTTGCCGTTGATGGTCAACCTTTTCCTGTAGAAGACCACCTCATCCCCCGGCACCCCGATCACCCGCTTGATGAAATCCAACCGTGGATTTTCCGGAAAGCGAAACACCACCACATCGCCACGTCCCGGTTCGTGCCAGGAGATGAGCTTGTTGTGGAGAGCCGGCAGCCGCAAGCCATAATGGAACTTGTTCACCAGGATGAAATCGCCTGGCAGCAAGGTGGGGATCATCGAGCCCGAAGGAATGCGAAACGGCTC
>WOZS01000058.1:123242-130600 GCA_011620135.1 Gammaproteobacteria bacterium | reverse complement strand
ACCTGCTTCATGCGCTTTTTACCCTCTTTTTGTTTTTCCAGAAGTTTTCTTTTGCGCGTGGCATCCCCGCCATAACATTTGGCGGTTACGTTCTTGCGCAATGCCTTGACGGTAGCCCTGGCGATGATCCTGCCACCAATGGCAGCCTGCAAGGCCACCTCGAACATCTGCCTGGGAATGAGTTTTTCCAGCCTTTCCACCAGCTGTCGGCCAGAGGCATAGGCTCTTTGACGATGGACGATCATGGCCAGGGCATCGAGACGCTCGCCATTGACCATCACGTCCAGCTTGACCAGGTCGGCCGCCTGGTAGCCTTTTTCGGTATAGTCGAAGGAGGCATAGCCATGGCTCAGCGATTTCAGGCGATCAAAGAAATCCAGCACAACCTCCGACCAAGGCAATTCATAGCTCAATGCCACCTGACCACCAACAAAGCGCATGCCCAATTGACGTCCACGCCTTGACTCGCAGAGCTCCAGGATAGCCCCAAGATGGTCTTGGGGTACCAGAATATCAGCAGCGATCATGGGCTCGCGGATCTCTTCCAGCTCCTGCAATGGCGGCATGGCCGCCGGATTGTCCAGGCGGACCGTGCGCCCGTCTCGGTATACTGCTTCATAGGCCACACTGGGGGCTGTGGTGATGAGATCCAGCCCATATTCCCGTTCCAGGCGCTCCTGCACGATCTCCATATGCAAAAGTCCCAGAAAGCCACAGCGAAACCCCAGTCCCAGCGCAGCCGATTGCTCCGGCTCCATGAACAGGGCTGCATCATTGAGCCTCAGGCGATCCAAAGCCTCGCGCAGCGCCCCCACAGCATCACCCTGAACAGGAAACAAGCCGGCAAAAACCCGCGGTTGCATGGGCTTGAAGCCAGGTAGCGGCTGGGAAGCGGGCCGGTCGGCATGGGTCAGTGTATCGCCCACGGGTGCGGCCTGGACCTCCTTGATGCCAGCCACCACCAAGCCCACCTGGCCCGGCCCCAACTCCTGGATATCCTCCTGTTTTGGCGTGCGCACCGCAAGATGGCTCACCACGTAACGCGCCCCACTGGACATGACCTCCATCCTGTCACCAAGACGGAGTATCCCGTCGCGTACCCGCACCAGCGAGACCACGCCAAGGTAGCTGTCATACCATGAATCGATGATCAAGGCGCGCAGGGAAGCCTGAGGATCACCCTGGGGTGGCGGAATACGCTGGATGATGGCCTCTGCCAGCGCCCCGATGCCCACTCCGGTCTTGGCGCTCACCAACAGGGCGTCGCTGGCATCGATGCCGATGATCTCCTCGATCTGATGCTTGACCCCATCGGGATCGGCCGCCGGAAGATCGATCTTGTTGATGACCGGAACCACCTCGAGCCCTTCGTTCAGTGCAGTGTAACAATTAGCTACACTCTGGGCCTCGACCCCCTGGGCAGCATCCACCACCAGCAAGACGCCCTCGCACGCTGACAGAGACCGCGACACCTCATAGGCAAAATCCACGTGTCCCGGGGTATCGATCAGGTGCCATTGGTATAACTCGCCATGGTGACGATAGGTCAGCCGAATAGCCTGGGCCTTGATGGTAATGCCCCGCTCCCGCTCGATCTCCATGTTGTCCAGAACCTGGTGCACCATCTCTCGACTCTCGAGACCGCCGCACAGCTCGATCAAGCGATCGGCCAGTGTGGACTTACCATGATCCACATGGGCAATGATGGAAAAGTTGCGAATATGCGTCATGGGAAACACGAGCCAATCATCCCCCCTGCCTTTGCCAAGACCAAGACATGGGATGGAAGTGTAACCCAATTGGGTATCGGCCACCCAGTAAAGACGAGGCACATGCCATTACGCCAGCATAGCTAAAGAACCAGCCCGGCCAAGTATCATGCCCTGGAATCCAACTCAGCAGGCTTTGCGCTTCCACCTGACCGGCGCGCTCCTCTTCTGCAAAGGAAGAGGACGGGAAGCGCGCGTACTCGTTGAATGGGATGTTATTGGGAAAATTCGTTATCTCGTCCCTGGGTCATGGGCGGCATGGCGAGGCCCCCCGCCCCAGACCGACTGGGCGACTCGCTGTTGATCATCCCCCATTGCCTGGAGAGCTTGCCGGTGGCTCAATGGACTCCACGGAACCAGCATAGCTGGTCAGCATGGCATTGGGATCGAGCAGCGCGCGCCATTCCAGCATGCTCCCCTCATCGGCAAGCAGCAGATAATCACTGTCGGACACGGGAACCACCTGCATGCTCGCAGGTTCACCATCCTGCCCCAGCATCATGGGCCGAGCCGCACGCCGGGAGAGCGTCTCGGACACAGGGCGGCTGTTCGCGTACCCGGCTCGGCCTGCCTCGGTCACAGCAGACGCTGGCACCAGCTCCTCCGGCGAGCCATCAATGCCTTCGAAAACCCTGAAATACCCCACCCCGGCCATCGTGGCCAGCAGCACCACAGCCACGACCATGCCTCGCGCAGGGCGTCTCCCCATATGCTGGGTGCCCATGACTTCCTGGGAGGATCGGCTCGGCATACGCCTGGCATGGGGCACATGTCCCCGTGAACCTGCCGGTTGCACCCCCAATCTGGGAGCCTGCTGTCTGGACTGGGCGACGAGATTCCGGGCCACAGCAGCGCTGAGTAGATCTGGCCGCCAAAGAGGCCTTTCATGGCGCAACGCCGCCCCGATGAGCAAGTATCGTTCATAGCGGCCCCGCCATGCCGAATCCTGGCATAAGCGTTGGATCACTTGGCGCCGCTCCTGTTCATTCAGCACATCGTCAACGAAAGCAGACAACAGCTCATCGTCCATCTCTACACCGCCCTTTGGTCTGTTGAAGGGTTTCATCGTTTGGCCAGGGCCTGTTCGACACAGGCGCGCGCCCGAAACAGCCGGGAACGCACCGTACCGATGGGGCAATCCATGACAGAGGCGATATCCTCGTAGGACAATCCCTCCACCTCGCGCAACAGCAAGGCCCTGCGTAGTTCCTCAGGCAACCCGGCCACAGCCTGACCGATGATCGCTTCTGCCTCCTGAGCAAGGATCAGGCTCTCGGGGGTCTCCATATCGCTGATCTGCAAGCCTTCTTCCGGCACCATGGCCTCTGGAAGATCCGCCTCGCCGCGCACCAGCGATCTTGACTGGGTCATGGCGTGGTTTTTGGCCGTGTTCGCAGCGATGCGATAGAGCCAGGTATAAAAGGCGCTCTCTTCCCGAAAGCCTCGCAAGGCACGGTAGGCCTTGACAAACACCTCCTGGGCCACATCAAAGACATCCTCTTCCTGGCGAACATATCGGCCGACCAGCCTCATGATGCGACCCTGATATTTACGCACCAAGACATCGAAGGCCCCCTGCTCACCACGCTTGCTGGCAGCAACCAACTCCTGATCCACCTCGGCGGATCCTCGTTCCAACGCATCACTGCGCTCTTCTTTGGAACGTCCCTGGAAGGATTCATCCACATCGACCATGCCCATTGTACCTTCTAGACTCGACTCAACCATTCAAGTTCACGCCACATGCCCGCACAAGCACTGCTCGCGCGGCCTCAGGAAAGCATGCGGTTGCGCAAGGGGCCGCCTGCCTGTAGATTGGCCCAGCGCATCACTTGATGCAAGGTGGACCGGGGCGCACAGCCCTGGGTCAGGGGAATCAGGATGCGCCCCAAACGCAATATCACAAGCCATGGAGCCAGCACGACCCACGGCCGGGCCACAGCGCTGTGTTGTGCGCTCCCCACCTGCCAGCAACACCAGCCAGATGATTCAAGAATGACGACATCAGGCTGCAACCACCAGACCCGCAGACCCCAGAGCCAGAGGACAAAACTCATGCCGAAAGCCTCTGCTGCTGGCCATACAGCCCACAGCGCCCCTGTGGCTGACCCGGTCACAGCGACCAGATAGCCCAACAGGAGAGGGGTGCTTTTAGGGTGCAGTCGCCATGGCGCCATGGCGCAACCAGGTCACCAGGTCACAGACTGGTTGCGGAGGCTCTGCAATACCCAGCAACCAGTCCAGAAGAAGGGGATCGGGGGTCTGGGCAAGTAGCTCCTCGAGACGAGCCTGATCGCATGGACTCAGATCGCTCATGGCCCGCTCTGCAAGCCCTTGCAACAGAAAATCCAACTCATGCAAACCCCGGCGACACAGATGGCGCAGACGGCTCATCAGCGCCTGGTGACCATCAGTGCCTTGATGGCTGCAATGGCTTTCCCGGGATTCAATCCCTTGGGACAGACCTCGGCGCAGTTGAGAATGGTGCGGCACCGGTACAACTTGTAAGGATCGTGCAGCTCATCCAGGCGATGGTCTATGGCCTCGTCGCGGCTGTCGCTGATCCAGCGGTAGGCCTGCAACAATGCAGCTGGCCCCAGATAGCTCTCGTTCCACCAATAACTGGGACACCCCGTGGAACAGCAGGCACAAAGGATGCACTCATAGAGGCCGTCCAACCTGGCCCGATCTTCCTTGCTTTGCAGTCGCTCCCTGCCTGATTCCGGTAGGGTCTCGGCCTGCAGCCAAGGCTCCACCGAGGCATACTCCCCATAGAACCGGCTTAAGTCGCCCACCAGATCCTTGATCACGGGGAGATTGGGCAGGGGGTAGATGGGAACCTCGCCCTGACACTCCGCGATGGGCTTGGTGCATGCCAGGGTGTTGCGGCCATCGATGTTCATGGCACACGAACCACACACACCCTCGCGGCAGGAGCGGCGAAAACTCAATGTGGGATCGACGTTGTTCTTGATATAGAACAGGGCATCGAGCACCATGGGGCCGCACTGCTCCAGGTCCACCTCAAAGGTATCCAGGCGTGGCGGTGTGCCCTGGTCGGGATCGAAGCGATAGACCCGAAAGCGCTTGATGCGCCACGTCCCTTGAGGTGCGCGATGGACCTCCCCGGCCACAGGCCGGGATGACTCAGGAAGCCTTAGATGCGCCAATGCAGTTCCTCCCCCTGGTTTGCTGCTGTTGCTGAATGGTTCAATACACCCGTGCCTTGGGCGGAATGGTGGGCACCTCGCCAGAGGTCTCCAGGCAAACGGGCCGGAAACCAAAGCGGGTCTGCCCATCCTGATCGACCCAGGCCATGGTGTGCTGCAGCCAATTGGTATCGTCCCGCTCCGGGTAATCCTCGCGGGCATGCGCCCCACGGCTCTCGGTGCGCCGCAGGGCACCGCCGATGGTCGCCACTGCGTTGTAGAACAGATTCTCCAACTCCAGGGTTTCCAGAAGATCGGTGTTCCATATCAGGGAGTGATCCTTGATGCCCACATCCCTGAAACGCCGAAAGATCGCCTGTACCGCAGCAACGCCTTCTTCCAACACATCACCGCGGCGGAACACGGCTGCATGATTCTGCATGGCGCGCTGCAACTCGAGCCGCAGCCTGGCTGTGGGCTCTGCCCCTGAAGCCTTGCGCAGCTGTTCCAGGCGATCGAAACCGATATCCGTCAGGCTCCTGGGCAGCGCCTTGTGCGGCATGCCCGGGCGAATGAGATGGGCAGCCTGAATGGCGCAGGCCCGGCCAAAGACAATCAGGTCGAGCAGCGAATTGGTACCCAGCCGGTTGGCGCCATGCACCGAGACACAGGCTGCCTCGCCGGCGGCCATGAGCCCTGGCACCAGGCGATCCCGTTCGTCACCCAGAACCTCGCCAAAGCGATTGGTGGGGATGCCGCCCATATTGTAATGCACCGTGGGCAGCACGGGAATGGGCTCCTTGGTGACGTCCACACCAGCAAAAATACGGGCACTTTCGGCAATCCCCGGCAGGCGCTCGTGAATCTGCTTGGGATCCAGGTGCTCCACATGGAGATGGATGTGATCCTGCTGCGGACCCACACCCCGCCCTTCGCGAATCTCGATGGTCATAGCACGGCTCACCACATCGCGGGAGGCCAGATCCTTGACGTGAGGAGCATAACGCTCCATGAAACGTTCGCCTGTGCTGTTGGTGAGATAGCCACCCTCACCGCGCACCGCTTCCGAGATCAGGCAACCGGCCCCATAGATCCCGGTGGGATGGAACTGCACGAACTCCATGTCCTGGGTGGGCAATCCGGCGCGCAGCGCCATGGCATTACCGTCCCCGGTGCAGATGTGGGCCGAGGTACAGGAGAAATAGATCCTGCCATAACCACCCGTGGCCAGGACCACAACATGTGCCGCGAAGCGGTGCAGACTGCCATCCTCCAGACACCACGCCGTCACCCCGCGACAGGCAGCATCATCATCCATGATGAGGTCGAGGGCCATGTATTCCACGAAAAAACGCGTCTGATGGCGCAAGGACTGCTGGTAGAGGGTATGCAAGAAGGCATGCCCGGTGCGGTCCGCAGCACAGCAGGCCCTACGGGCCATGGGCCCTTCGCCGAACTGGGTGGTATGGCCACCGAAGGGGCGCTGATAGATGCGGCCATCGTCGCTGCGGGAAAAAGGCACGCCGTAATGCTCCAGCTCCAGGACCGCGGCGGGGGCCTCCTTGCACATGTACTCGATGGCATCCTGGTCACCCAGCCAGTCCGAGCCTTTCACCGTGTCATACATGTGCCAGCGCCAGTCATCCTCAGCCATGTTACCCAGAGCCGCACTCATGCCCCCCTGGGCAGCCACGGTGTGGCTGCGTGTGGGAAAGACCTTGGTGATGCACGCCGTGGACAAGCCGCGCTCGGACATACCCAATGCTGCACGCAGGCCGGAACCACCCGCGCCCACCACCACCACATCATACTGATGGTCCACGATACGACTCATGCCAGCGCTCCCCAGAAAAGAATTTTAATGATGCTCGCCAGGGCCAGCACCCCCAGCAGCACGGCCCCGGCCTTCATCAACCAAACGGCAAGCCGACGCCGCCAACCCTCGGGCACATAATCCTCGAGCACAGTCTCCAGACCCAGCACGGCATGATAGAAACCAGCCACGACCAGCAAGGCCAGCAGGGTTGCATGCCAAGGTGTGGCCACAAAGCCAACCATCTCCCCATAAGGGCTTCCGGCCCTGTTGAGCATGGCCACAATAAACCATAAGGTCAGGGGAACAAGAGCCAGAGCCGTGGTTCGTTGCAGCATGAAATCCCCAGCGCCGCGTCGCCTGGAGGCTATTTTTGTATAGTCCATCGCCATGTCCCTTATAAAAGCACCACAAACCAGGTGAGCAGCGTCAGTCCACCGCTCACCGCCACCACCAGACGCCCGCTTTTCATGCGCGAGGCCTTGTCGAAACCATGGCCCGCATCCCAGACCAGGTGCCGGATGCCATTGGCCAGATGATAATACAGCGCCAGCGTCCAGGCGAACAAAAACAGATAGCCCACAGGGGAGCCCCAGAAGGCTGCTGCCCCCTTGTAGGCCACCGGGC
>WOZS01000058.1:0-123142 GCA_011620135.1 Gammaproteobacteria bacterium | reverse complement strand
AGATAGCCCACAGGGGAGCCCCAGAAGGCTGCTGCCCCCTTGTAGGCCACCGGGCTCCCAGCCAGGGCAACCAGGGTCAGGCTCAACGCCGCTGCACCCAACGCCAAAAACACGCCAGTCACGCGATGGCTGATGGACAGGATTGCCGTCAGTGGCAGCCGGTAGATCTGCAAATGGGGAGAAACCGGACGCGCCCGGGTTGATTGCATGGTCGATCTCCTCGCTGGGCTTGCTTCTTGAGCTGAGCCGCATCAATAATTTCTAAAGAAGCAAGACAATCTGATTCCATGTTAGCCAGACAGGCACAACATGCATGCGGCTGCTGTTCAGCTGCTGATTATAACACAACACAGTGCCCGCAGCCCGGCCTGTCATTTTTGCATTGCAGCATACTAAATGGGGTTGCGCCATCACAGGATGAAGCCTCTGGATAAAACTTCTCACCCCACCCCGCCACATCACCACAGCCGGCAATCTGGACATAAGGCCCAGAAGCAACTTAAGTCGCTTGCGCGCCTATCCGCCTAACCTGCTAGAATGGATATACTGGAATACACAGATAGAATACACAAAGAATACAAGATATTTTTTAATCGCTAAGCACACTAGCACACCCCTATCTCGGCCCCAGCGCAGGAGAATACAGCTATCATGTTTGGAGTGTTACGCCGCATGACCTTCACAGCCAAGCTCTTCGGGGCGTTCTTTGTGGCTTTTGCCTGTGGCTGCGCCATGGTTGGCCTCAACGCCATGACCGCCCAACGGCAGCTCCAGGTTACCAGGCATCATCAAATTGACCTGGAGCTGACGCTCCAGGCCAAGGAGCTGGCCATGCTGGGTCGCGCTGCGTGGGGCGCTCTGCAGCGGGCACTTGATGCCTCTGATGAATCCAAGCGACACCAGGCGCTGGATGCCATCGCCCAGTACCTCCAGCGCCTCAACGACGACTTCAGGGCAGTGCGGCAAGCTGCCGATGAGCCCAGCGAACAAGAGGCTGTGGCAGGTCTTTCCGGCCATCTCACCGAGCTGCAGAACACCATGGGTCGGCTTCAGAAGCTCATTGCCGGCAATGCCAGCCGGGATGCCCTGGAACAGGCCATCAGGAGCTCCGCCGCGCTGGATGGCTTTCAGGCCTTTACCACCCAGGCCCAGATCCTCTCCGACACATTCCATGACAACGCGCTCCGTGACATGCGCCAGGCACAGCGCTCCGCAGAGGCCAACGTGGTGCGCAGTTGGCTCTTGGCCCTTGCTGCGCTGCTGTCGGCTGCGCTGTTCTCCTGGCTGTTCTACCGCTTCTTGCATCGTGAACTGGGAGCCTCGCCCGAACAGCTGGCCGCTTTTGCAAGAGCCGTGGCGCAGGGGGATTTCAGCCATGATCCCACCACCTTCCGCCATGTGGCACCAGCCAGCGCCGCCGCCTCGCTGCAGAAAATGATCCTTATCATGCGGGCCCTCGTGGGTGCGCAACTGGAATTGGCCAAGCGCCACAACATAGATGGCGATACCGACTATTTCGTGGAAACAGGCGGCTTCCAGGGTGCCTTTGCCGACATGATCCACGGCCTCAACGAGTTGGTGGCCCAGCACATCGCCGTCACCAAACGCGTGGTACAGGTCGTGAGCCGTTTTTCCCGGGGGGATCTGGAAGCCACCCTGCCTGCCATGCCTGGCAAACGGGCTGAGATCAATCGCGCCATAGACAACGTTCGCCAGGCATTGCATGGCATTCATGACGAGATCACCCAGATCACAGCAGACATCACCCGGGGCAAGCTGGACAGCGCCATCGATCAGACCGCCTATGAGGGAGCCTTTGCCAGGATGGTGGCAGGGCTTCATGAGTTACGCTCGGTGGTCGCCCAGAATCTCCTCGACATCCGCACCGTACTGCATGCCCTGGCCCAGGGGGATCTCACTGTCCATATCCAGCAAGCCGGGGAAGGCGTTTACCTGGATATCCATAACGATGCCATCACCACCCTGGCCTCCCTCAAACGCCTGGTGGGGGCTGTCTACAACGCCGCCGAGCAGATCGGCCTGGGCAGCCAGGAGATTACCACCGGCAACCTCGACCTCTCCGGCCGCACCCAGGAGCAGTCTGCCCACCTGGAACAGACCAGCGCCAGCATGGAACAGCTCTCGGTCAGCATCAAAGAGACCAGCAAGCGCACCGAGGAAGCCCGAACACTGAGCGAGGCAGCGGCCTCCACGGCAGAACGCGGCGGCAGATCGGTACAGGAGCTGGTTAGCACCATGACCTCCATCAGCGAGGGCGCCGGGCGCATCGTCAAGATCATCAATCTGGTGGAAGGCATTGCCTTCCAGACCAACCTGCTGGCACTCAACGCCGCTGTGGAAGCAGCGCGTGCCGGCGAACACGGCCGGGGCTTTGCCGTGGTGGCAGCCGAGGTGCGCCACCTTTCGCAGCGCTCGAGCCAGGCTTCCGGCGAGATCCGCGACCTGGTCACAGGTGCTGTGGAGTTGAGCAAGGTGGGCGGACAAAAAGCCATTACCGCCGGGGATTTCATGAACCAGATCGTGGCTTCCAGTCAGCAGGTGGCCCATCTCATGCAGGAAATTGCCAATACGCTTGTCCAGCAGAGCTTAGGCGTCACCGAGGTCTCCAGGGCAGTGGAGCAACTCGATGCCGTCACCCAGCAGAATGCCGCCTTGGTGGAAGAGACCTCGGTTGCCTCAGAATCCCTCAAGGACAGTGCCACCAATCTCATCAGCCTGGTACGCGCCTTCACCATGGATGAAAACATGACAGACAACCTCGGTGAACAGCGGTTGCATGGTCTTTCACTCATGGATCAGGCCAGGGAGCGCCTCAGGAAAACCACAGAACAGTCCGCACCGCAGCAACGCTGGCGCTCCCCCCAAGGCTCTGCGACCCACCAGGCTGCAGCCTCGCATCAGGAGTCGGCGGAGGAGGATCTGCACCGTGCTGCGGAGGAAATCCAGAAGCCCAAGACCCTGCGCGCTCTTGAGCATCGCAAGGAAGAAGGTCGTCGCCAGAAGAAGCAGGATGACGAGGGCTGGGAAGGCTTCTAGCTGCTACCGAAATGCTGCACCGCGGCAACCATGGCGCTCACCGCCTCAAGAGGGGTATCCGGCCGGATGCCATGCCCCAGATTGAAGATATAACCCGGCTCAGACCCAAAGGACTGCAGCAGTGCATTGGTTACCTGGCTCACCCGGTCAGGGGGGGCGAAGAGACAGAAAGGGTCCAGATTGCCCTGCAGGGCTACACGCTTCTCCTGGGCCAGGAAGCGACTGCGGTGCGGATCGCAACGCCAATCCAGTCCGACAGCAGCGGCCCCGGTATCCATGAGCTGGGGCAACCAGTCACCGATCCCCAGCGTGAAAAGGATGACGGGCTTCCCGGTGGGCCGGAGCGTGGCCACGATACGGTGCAGAAAAGCCAGTGAAAAGCGGCGGTAGTCTGCCGCGGTCAACAACCCTCCCCATGTATCGAATACCATGAGGCAATCCGCCCCGGCCCGGGCCTGGGCGCAGAGATACTCGCTCACCGCTTGGGTCAGGTGCTCCAGCAGCCCTTCCAGCAATGCTGGCTCACGGTAGACCATGGCGCGGGCTGTGGGAAAATCGCCGCCGCACCCTTCGATCATATAGCAGGCCAGTGTCCATGGGCTGCCGGCAAAGCCAATCAATGGTACCTGACCGGCCAGGGTGCCACGCAGACGCTCGATGGTCTCCAGGACATAATCGAGGTCCCGGCTCATGTCCAGACACGGCAGCCTGGCCGCGTCTTCTGCGGTACGCACCGGGCGCCCGAGACGCACGCCAGAGCCTTCCTGCACCTGGAAATCCAGCCCCATGGCATCAGGAATGGTCAGAATATCGGAAAAGAGGATGACGGCATCGAGGCCGAAACGACTGAGTGGCTGCAGGCTCACCTGAGCCGCCAGGGTCGGCGTTTGCAGCAGGGTCCGAAAACTACCCGCCTGAGCGCGCACGGCACGATACTCGGGAAGATACCGCCCAGCCTGACGCATGAACCAGATGGGCGGTCGGTCAACAGCCTCGAGCCGCAACGCCTTGAGCAGGCGCGCATCGCTCATCATGAGCCCTGGCCTGATGGCGCTGCCAGTGCCTGGACAATGGAGCGGCGCAACGCCGCGACAGCCTGCAGAGGATCCGGCGCCCCGAGAATGGGCCGGCCCACGATGAGATAATCGGCTCCAGCAACCATGGCCTTGGTGGCACTCACCACACGCCGCTGGTCATCGGTTGCCGCACCGGCCTCCCGGATCCCTGGCACATACAGGGCAAGGCTCGCTCCCAGTGCCGCGCGCAACATGGCAACCTCCAGGCCCGAGGCCACCACGCCGGCACAGCCTGCCTGCTGTGCCATCCGGGCCCGCTCCAGGACCACAGCGCGCAGGCCAGCGGCATCATCCAGCATGAGATCCCGGGGCGCATGACTGGTCAGGACGGTGACCCCCAGCACACCGCAGCGCCCCGCTGCCGCTTCCACGGCCGCCTCCACGATACCTCCTGCCACATGCACCGTCAGACAGTGGATGCCGCGGCTACACCAGCCCCGCACCGCAGCGGCCACGGTGCGCGGAATGTCATGGAGCTTGAGGTCCAGGAAGATTTTCTTGTGCCGCTTGCGCAGGGTATCCAGCAGCGATCCAATATCAGGATCTGCCAGCAGCTCCAGACCCACTTTGTAGAAGGTGACCGCATCCCCCAGCATGTCGAGAACCTGGTGTGCCCCGGCTACGGAAGGCACATCCAGCGCCACCACCAGGCGATCCTGCTCCTCAGGGTCATCTATAGCAAGCATCTGCAACCCAATCACCAATCACAGGCCCAGGAAGGCCAGGATGCCGCGTGCCGCCTCGCGACCTTCATAGATTGCCGTGACCACCAGATCCGAGCCACGCACCATGTCGCCCCCGGCAAAGACGCCAGGACAGGTGGTCTCAAAGGGAAAGCGGCCCTGCTGCACCACCACGCGCTTGCCGGCATCAAGGGAGATGGCATGCTCCGCGAACCATGCACTGGGGCTGGGCTGGAATCCAAAGGCCAGGATCACCCGATCCGCCGGCAAAACAGTCTCGCTACCCGGGATCACCCGGGGGACCAGGCGCTTGCCCTCACCGGCCACAAGCTCGGTATGAGCGAACTTGACCGCCTCGATGCGCTCCCCACCCAGAAACTCCACGGGCTGATGGTTGAACAAAAAGCGAACACCCTCATCCATGGCGTTGCGCACCTCGCGCTGTGAGCCGGGCATGTTGGCCTCATCCCGCCGGTAGGCGCAGATCACGCTGGAGGCCCCCTGGCGCAGCGCCGTCCTGGTGCAGTCCATGGCCGTATCTCCTCCACCCAGGACAACCACTCGCTCCCCCTTGACCGAGATCGGCGCGGCTGCTGCTCCATGCAAACCCATCACCTGATACACATTATCCACCAGATAAGGCAAGGCTGGCATGACGCCGGAGAGGTGTTCCCTGGGCAGACCCGCAGACAGGGCATGGTAGGCACCCATGCCCAGAAAGACGGCGTGGTAATCGTTGCGCAGCGCCTGGAAGGAGAGGTCACGACCGATTGCTGTATTCAACCGAAAGGCAATGCCCATCCCTTCCAGGATCTGGCGCCTTCGCAGGATCACCTGCTTGTCCAGCTTGAAAGGTGGAATGCCGAAGGTCAGCAGGCCGCCGATCTCCGGGTTACGGTCGAACACCACGGCACGCACGCCGTGACGCGCTAACTGGTCGGCACAGGCCAGTCCTGCCGGACCAGCCCCTACGATGGCCACCTGATAGGGGGTGGGCACGACCTGCGACAGGTCGGGGCGCCAGCCAATCCGCAGCGCCTCGTCGATGATGTGGCGCTCCAGCATGCCGATGGTTACGGCACCAAAACCATCGTTCAGCGTACAGGATCCCTCGCAGAGCCTGTCCTGGGGGCAGACCCTGCCGCAGACCTCGGGCAGGGCGTTGGCCTGATGGCACAATTCGGCGGCAGCCAGCAACTGGCCCTGTTCCAGCAGCTTCAGCCATTTGGGAATATAGTGGTGCACCGGACAGCGCCATTCGCAATAGGGGTTGCCGCAGTCGATGCAGCGCTGCGCCTGGCTCTTGGCCTCTTCGGCATCGTAGCGGCCATAGATCTCCTTGAAATGGCGCAACCGTTCCTCCGGCTGCAGCTTGGCCGGATCCCTTCTTGGCACATCCAGAAAATGGAGCGGATTGGTGGGCATCAAGCGGCATTCCTCAGTGCATCCAGCAGGGCCGACAACTCGGTAGCCTTGGGTGTAACCATCCAGAACTGGGGGATGAAGTCGGGAAAGTTTTCCAGGACCTCGGCCATCCAGGTACTGCCAGTGGCCTCATGGGCGCGACGGATCAATTCGGCCAGGTGAAAACGCTCCGCCTCGCGCTGCTCGGTGGCAATCCGATGGATATCAATCATCTCATGGTTGTAACGATCCACGAAATGGTCATCCATGTCCAGGACAAAGGCCACGCCACCTGTCATGCCTGCCCCGAAATTGATCCCGGTGCGTCCCAGAATGACCACTACGCCACGGGTCATGTATTCACAGCCATGATCGCCCACACCCTCCACCACGGCTGTCGCTCCGGAGTTGCGCACCGCGAAACGCTCGCCGGCTACCCCGGCTGCGAAGAGGGCGCCACCTGTGGCGCCGTAGAGACAGGTATTGCCCATAATCACAGTCTGCTGGCTGAGATAGGTGATGCCCTGCGGTGGCCTGAGGACAATCTGCCCGCCAGCCATGCCCTTGCCCACATAGTCGTTGGCCTCACCATCCATCACCAGATGCAGGCCAGGTGCATTCCAGGCACCCAGACTCTGCCCCGCCGTGCCTTCGAGATGTATGACAAGCGGCGCACCATCCAGGCCCTGCAGGCCATGCAGTCTGGCAATATGTCCAGAGAGACGAGCGCCGATGGCCCGGTCCCGATTGGTGATCTCATAGCGAAAGACCCCGCCAGACTTTGTCTTGATGGCCTTGTGACAATCATCCAGCATGCGCTGCGCCAAAACGGCCTGATCGAAGGTCTTGTTGAAATAGACCGTACAGGATTGACGCTTTTCCACCAATGCATCATGGGAGAGAATGGCGGAGAGATCCAGGTGGCTCATGCGCACGGCCAGCTCCGGGCGCTGCACCAGCAGATCAGTCCGGCCGATCAGATCCCGCAGACGGGGCACACCCAGGTTCGCGAGCCACAGCCGCACTTCCTCGGCCATGAAATGAAAGAATTGCTCCACATGCTCGGCAAGCCCGGTGAAATACCGGGCCCTGAGCACCTTGTGCTGGGTGGCAATGCCTGTGGCGCAGTTGTTGAGATGGCACAGACGCAGGTATTTGCACCCCAGCGCAATCATGGGGGCAGTGCCGAAACCAAAACTCTCGGCCCCCAGGATAGCACCCTTGATCACGTCGAGCCCGGTCTTGAGTCCGCCGTCCACCTGCAGGCGCACCTTCTGGCGCAGGTTGTTGGCACACAGGGTCTGGTGGGTCTCCGCAAGCCCCAGCTCCCAGGGACCACCTGCATATTTGACCGAGGTCAGAGGGCTTGCGCCCGTGCCGCCATCGTAGCCGGCAATGGTGATCAGGTCGGCGTGGGCCTTGACCACACCGGCTGCCACCGTGCCCACACCAGGCTGGGCCACCAGCTTGACCGAGACCAAGCCCTGCTGGTTGACCTCCTTGAGATCAAAGATCAGCTGGGCCAGATCCTCGATGGAATAGATATCGTGATGGGGGGGTGGGGAGATCAGCGCCACCCCAGGCGTGGCATAGCGCAGCCGGGCAATGAGCTCGTTGACCTTGTGGCCAGGCAGTTGGCCGCCCTCACCGGGCTTGGCCCCCTGGGCGATCTTGATCTGCAGGACCTGGGCATTGACCAGATAATGAGGCGTCACCCCGAAGCGGCCCGAGGCCACCTGCTTGATCCTGGAGATACGTTGGTCTGTAAAGCGTACCGGATCCTCGCCACCCTCACCAGAATTGGAGCGGCCGCCCAGGCGGTTCATGGCGATGGCAAGCGCCTCGTGGGCCTCCGGGGACAGGGCACCCAGCGACATGGCTGCGGTATCGAAGCAGCGCAGGATGTTTTCCTTGGACTCCACCTCGCTCAGGGGCAAAGGAGCAGGGATCGTCTTGAGATCCAGAAGGTCACGCAGCACCATGGGTGGCCGCCTGTGGATCAGGTTCATGTATTTTTCATAATCCTGCCACTGCCCACTGTGCACCGCGGCATGCATGGCCTTGACCACATCGGGATTGTAGGCATGGTATTCCTCGCCATGCACATACTTCAACAGGCCACCGGGAGCCCTGGGTCGCGTGACATCCCGGGCCAGGCTGGACAAATGCCTGGCGTCATCCTCCAGATCCTGCCAGGTGGCGCCGCCAATGCGGCTGATTGTGCCGCGAAAGCAGCGCTCCACCACCTGCTCGCTGAGCCCGACGATCTCGAACAGCTGGGCACCCCGGTAGCTCGCCAGTGTGGCAATGCCCATCTTGGACATGATCTTGAGCAGACCCTTGTGGATGCCGCGAACATAATTACCCAGGGCCTGCGGCGAGGAGACAACCGCCATGTCGCTGCTGGAACGCAGGTCATGGAGAACCTGGTAGGTCAGGTACGGAAAGACGGCACTGGCCCCGCACCCGAGCAGACAGGCGAAGTGATGCGGGTCGCGTGCCGTGGCCGTCTCCACGATCAAAGAGGCATCGCAACGCAGACCAAGCTCGATGAGGCGGTGATGGATGGCGCCCGTGGCAAGCAGGGCATGGATCGCGTAATGTTCTGGCCCCGCCCCGCGGTCTGAGAGCACCAGCAGCACCACCCCGCGGCGCACCGCCTCGACCGCCTGCATGCACAGCGTCTCCAGCGCCTCTTCCAGATGTTGCTCCAGAGGAACCAACAGCGACAGGGTGACCAGCTCATAGCCCAGATCCTGCTGGGCGTGCAGGGCGTTGTAGCGCTCCTCGGTCAGCACCGGGCCATCCACCACCAGTCGTGCGGCATGTTGTTCGCTGTCGTCGAACAGACACAGTTCCTTGCCCAGGCACGACTCGATGGACATGACCACCTGCTCCCGCAAGGGATCGATAGGCGGGTTGGTGACCTGGGCAAACTCCTGGCGGAAGAAATCATACAAGGAACGCACCTGTTGGGAGAGCATGGGCAGCGGGGTGTCATCACCCATGGAACCCACGCCTTCCTGACCCAGGCTGGCCAGAGGCATGAGCACCTGATCGCGTTCTTCCATGGTCACGCCGAAAAACTTCTCCTGCTGCAACAGCGCCCGGCCCTGCAGGGGCACGGTAACCAGGGATTCTTGGCCATGCTGCGCCTTGAGGCGGCGCACCTGGCGGCGCACCCACCGCTTGTATGGTTGCCGGCGCTGCAGCATGGCATCGATTTCCACGCTCTGAAGTATCTTGCCCAGTTCCATGTCCACGGCGACCATCTCGCCGGGCCCCAGCCGTCCCTTGGCCACCACGGCCGCCGCATGGCAGTCCAGCACGCCGGCCTCGGAGGAAAAACACACCAGATCGTCTGCGGTGCGCACATAACGCGCCGGTCGCAGGCCATTGCGATCCAGCAGGCAGGCCCAGTAGCGGCCATCGGTCACCGCAATCGCTGCTGGGCCATCCCAGGGTTCCATGTGCATGCCATAGTATTCATACATGCCGCGCAGGTCGGGGTGCATGTGCTCCACATTCTGCCATGCTGGCGGAATCAGCAGGCGCATGGTAGAAAACAGATCCCGGCCACCGGCCATGAGCAGCCGCACCATATTGTCCAGGCTGAGGGAATCGGAACCCCCTCGAGAGATGGGCGCCTGCCAGGAAGCAAGATCGGCCAGGCGGGCATTGACCAGCTTGGTGCGCCGTGCCATGGCCCAGTTGCGATTGCCCCGAATGGTGTTGATTTCGCCATTGTGGGCCAGGCAGTGGAAGGGTTGCGCCAGCCGCCAATCCGGCCAGGTATTGGTGGAAAAACGCTGATGGCAGATGGCGGCAGAGCTGGCCATGGCCGGGTCGGACAGATCCCGATAGAACAGCGCCAGGTTCTCGGGCATCACCAGGCCCTTGTACACCAGGGTATCCACGGACAGACTGCAGACGGCAAAGAACCGATCATCGCAGAGCAGTTCCTCGGCATGGCGGCGCGCCAGATAGAGACGTAGCTCAAAATCTGCCTTGCTCTCAGTGGAGCCATCTGCCGAACCGTCGGTGCGCTGCTGTTCTGGGACCACAAACCACTGCTCGATGCGTGGCATGCGTTTGTGGGCCTCCTCACCACAGACAGACTCGTCGATGGGCATGGGCCTGCGCCACGCCACGCCACAACCCCGCTCGGCCAGGCAATCGATGAGGTGGCCTGCGGCCTGTGCCGCCTCATCGGCATCCTGGGACAGAAACACCACCGCCGCTGCGTACAATGGCCCCAGCTCTACGCCCGCTGCAGCGGCACACGAGCGCAGGAAGCGCTCGGGACGGCGCAGCATGATGCCACACCCATCTCCCGTCTTGCCATCAGGGGCTACAGCGCCGCGGTGCGTCAGCCGACACAAAGCAGCAATGGCCTGTTGCACCAGGTTATGGGAAGGGCGGTCCTGCAGATCGCACAACAAGACAAACCCGCAACCGTCATGCTCGAAGGCTGGGCTATACAACCCCATGGGTCCAAAGTGCCACTGCTCCATGCTCTTATCCCCTATCAGGCGCCATGAAAAACAAACACAATACCGCCTGGAGCGCTCATGAGAAAAAAGGATCAGAAAAACCAGGGCATTCCCCGGGAAGACCGCAAAAGCCCCGGTTCGCCAGGAGCCGCTCCTCTGGAGCTGGTTTTTTGGCCATGTGATGCCAACAGGCATGACTCCATAAGAAGCCGCGCCCCTTGATGACCCAGACACCGTAATGAACCATCATGCCATCCTGCCGTGCTACTCCTGATGACTTCGTCAAGAAGCCGCCATGCCAGACAAAACCCTGAACCTTACATAATAGGTGTTGTCCCATATCTCGTCTACTATGAGCAGTAAAGCAATATCCAGGCCGGAAACTTATGCTGCCCTTCTTGGGCAACCCTACCGCCGCGCTGCGGCATCAGCGGTAATCTAAGCCCTCCGCTTGGACCATGCAGCACCATGGACCGCGCCCCATGCCGGCCTCGAACAACCACAGCTGCCTGCCCGGATCAAGCAGGCTTTCTTGCCTCCGGCGATTGCAGTCCCATGCCATGTTCGGCTAGCCTGCAAGGATCGAACAAAGATCTCGTGCCACATTTGGGGAGGCTATCCATCCATGAATGTTTTGCAACGCATCGCCGGGCTTTTTGATGCCAGCGCGCCACAGCAGGTACCCATCCTGCATCACAACGACTACCTGTGCAACGGACAGCTGGTAACCTGGTCAGGACCCAGGACAACCGTGGCCACTCCATTGGTGGAGCAGCCGCTGGGCTCTTATCCTGCCCTGAACGAGCCCGCTGCCATGGAGGCGCTGGAGGCGGCCAAGGCGGCCTGGCGCCAGGGCAGCGGCGACTGGGCCCGAGCCACCATGGGCGAGCGCATCGAACACATGGAGCAGTTCCTCGCCGCAATGCGCACCCAGCGCGAGGCGGTGAGCCGGCTCATCATGTGGGAGATCGCCAAGTCCTGGGCCGACTCCCAAAAGGAGTTCGACCGCACGATACGCTACATCGAATGCACCATAGAGACCGTCAAGGACATGGACCGCGATGCCGCAAGGCTGATCCTGAAAGAAGGCTACCTCGCCCAGATAAGGCGCATGCCGCTGGGCGTGGGATTGTGCATGGGACCATACAACTACCCCCTCAACGAGACCTTTGCCACGCTGATCCCGGCCATACTCATGGGCAATGCCGTGGTCCTCAAGCCACCGCGCCTCGGCGTGCTGCTCTACCGGCCCTTGCTGGAGGCCTTTGCGCAGTGTTTTCCGCCCGGGGTGGTCAATACCGTCTATGGTGATGGTCCGGTGGTGGTCTCGCCCCTGATGCGCTCCGGAGATGTGGATGTGCTGGCCTTCATCGGCGGCAGTCATACCGCCGACCTGCTGCGCACCCAGCATCCGCGACCACACAGGCTCAGGGCTGCGCTGGGTCTCGAGGCCAAGGATGCCGCCCTTGTGCTACCCGATGCCGATTTGGAGGTCACTGTGGCCGAGATCATCAAGGGCTCCCTGAGCTTCAATGGCCAGCGCTGCACAGCCATCAAGATGGTCCTGGTGCACCGCACGATCCGCGAACGTTTCCTGGAGCTGTTGTGCGAGACGGTGGACTCCCTGGCCTTCGGCATGCCCTGGGAGGATGTGCTGGTCACACCATTACCCGAACCGGCCCGGGTGCATGCCATGCAGATCTATCTGGAGGATGCCGAAAATTATGGCGGACGTGTCTGCAACCAGTATGGCGGCAAGACCAGGCACACCTTCTTCTATCCGGCGGTGGTCTTTCCGGTGACGCCGGCCATGCGCCTCTATAACGAGGAACAGTTCGGCCCCATCATTCCCGTGGCCGAATACGACGCGATCGACGAGGCGCTGGATTACGTGATCCGCTCGCCCTATGGCCAGCAGGCCAGTGTCTTCGGGCAGGATCCGGCCATTGTGGGCCAGGTGGTGGACGCCCTGGCCAACCAGGTGTGCCGCATCAACCTCAATGCGGAATGCCAGCGCGGCCCGGACACCTTGCCCTTCAATGGCCGCAAGGACTCGGCCGAGGGCACGCTCTCCATCTATGATGCGCTGCGCACGTTTTCCATCCGCGCCATCGCAGCCACTCCCCGCACCAAAGCCAACACGGCCCTGCTGCAGGCCATCCTTGCCAAACGCAGCTCGAACTTCATCTCAACCGATTATCTGCTCTGAACGCTGCGCGGATGCGTGGTCATTCAACCCGATGTGGCAGGATCCAGCAGCCTGCGGTGCTCCAGGATGGCAAAGCGATCGGTCATGCCCGCGATGTAATCGGCCACAGCCCGCGCTCTGGGCATATCATTGGCGATGATTCTGTGCTGCACCACATCGGGAATCACATCTGGCGTGTTGATATAGGCATAGAACAATTCCTTGATCACCCGCTTGGCCTTGTGGGCCATGCGCATCACCCGATAATGCCGATACAGATGGGTGCGCAGGTAATCCGCCAGTTCCCGCTGCCAGCCCCCCACGGAGGCACTGAAACCAACCAAGGGATGGGGACAGGCGCGCACGGCATCGATGTCCTGGGGGGCGGCCGCCACGAGCAACTGGTTGGTGTGCTTGATGAGATCGCAGACCAGCAGGTTGATCATGGTGCGCACCACCTCGTGAACCAGACGCCGACCTCCCAGGGCTGGATGGCGAGCGCGTACCACCTCGCTGCAGCGACCAAACAAGGCGAGGCCCTCCAAGGCCTGTATATCCAGGAGTTCAGCGCGCAGGCCATCGTCCACGTCGTGGTTGTTGTAGGCAATGGCATCGGCCAGGTTGACCACCTGGGCCTCAAGGCTCGGTTGGCCGCCGCGCAAGAAGCGCTCCCCCAGCTCTCCCAGCTGCGCGGCGCGTTCGGCTGCACAGTGCTTGAGAATGCCCTCCCGCGTCTCGTAGGTGAGGTTGAGGCCGTCAAAATCCGCATAGCGTTCCTCCAGCACATCCACCACGCGCAGTGACTGCAGGTTGTGTTCGAAGCCGCCATGGGGCGCCATGCACTCATTGAGGGCATCCTGCCCCGCATGGCCGAAGGGGGTATGACCCAGATCGTGGGCCAGAGCGATCGCCTCAGCCAGGTCTTCATCGAGACCCAACGCCCGGCAGATACTGCGGGCAATCTGTGCGACCTCCAGGGAATGGGTAAGGCGGGTACGAAACAGATCGCCTTCATGGTTGACGAAAACCTGGGTCTTGTATTCCAGCCGCCGAAACGCCGAACAGTGTATCACCCGATCGCGATCCCGCTGGAATGCGCTGCGGTAGCAAGGTGGCTCCTCGACAACCCGTCTGCCTCGGCTGCGCTCAGGGTCTGCTGCGTAAGGTTTTTTGGACATCGATCTCAAAGGATAGCGTATTCCCGCAAAAAGTCCTTCAGGACCGTCTCCAGCCAAGCGGCATCATATGCTGTGCACAGCACCACATCCCCGATGCCACGGGGCAGGACCAGCGGCAGCTCGCCGCGACGTACTTTCTTGTCCCCGGACATGGCTGCACGCCAGGCTGCGGCCGTGATACCCTCTGGCAAGGCCGGCCGCAGCTCCAGGCGCGCCAGCAGGGACTCGAGGCGTTCTTGCGGGGCGCGCTCCATGAGGCCCAGCGCCACCGCCACCCGGCATGCCACAGCCAGCCCCACGGCAACCGCCTCGCCATGGAGCAGCACCGTATAGTCGCCCAGTACCTCCAGGGCATGACCAAATGTATGGCCGAGATTCAGCAGGGCGCGCTGTCCGGCTTCTTTTTCGTCAGCAGCCACCACCGCCGCCTTGAGATGGACGCAACGGCGCACCGCTTCTTCCAGTGCCACCTCGTCCCGAGCAAGCAAAGCCGGGGCGGCCTGCTCGAGCCAGGAAAAAAAATCCTCTCCCTCCAGCAGGGCGTGCTTGACCACCTCGGCCAGTCCGGCACGCAGATCCCGCATAGGCAGGCTTGATAGAAAACGCACATCACTGAGCACGCAGCTGGGTTGATGAAACACGCCCAGCAGATTCTTGCCCATGGGGTGGTTGACGGCGGTCTTGCCCCCCACCGCGGCATCCACCTGGGCTAGCAATGTGGTAGGCATCTGGATCCATTGCACGCCGCGATGATAGACGCCCGCCACAAAGCCCGCGAGATCGCCCACGACCCCGCCCCCCAGGGCAAGCACCACACCATCCCGCGGGAAGCGCCGCTTAGCCATCAAATCCCAGAGCAGCCCCGCCTGCTGCAGCGACTTGCTGCCCTCACCCACAGGCACCGCGGCGCAACCCAATCCCGCCACGCCACATGTGGCGAGAGCAGCGGCCGTGGAGTCGAGATAGAGCCCGGACACCTGCTCATCGCTCACCAGGAGCACCTGTCTGCCTTCCACATGCCCGCGCAGGAGGGTCGGTATGTCAAGACCAGCACCCACATAGACGGGATAGGCGGCATCATGCCCGGGATCGACCCAGATGGCCTGCGGCATGGGCGGCACACAGCGACCACTCATTGTCCGGCGCACAGCAGGCAATGCGCCTTATAACGAACCATCACCTCTGCTGATACCTCCTGGATGGAACGGCCGCTGGTGGGCACCATGGCATGCGCCACGGCACGATAATGGGGTTCACGGATGCGCTGCAGGCGCTGCAGATGTTCCTCTTCACCGGCCAGTGGCCGGCCAATACCACTGCCCAGGCGGTGTTTCTGCTCCTGAATGTCTACCTGCAGATACACACAGCAACTCCGCTGCCGCAAGGCATGGCGCACCGCCTCGCTCAAGATAGCTCCACCACCTGTGGCCAGTATGGTGCGGGGTCCCCGCAGTACCTCCAGAATGACACTTTCTTCCAGCTCACGGAAGTAGCACTCTCCATGGTGGACGAAAATATCGGCGACAGGGCTTGCTTCCTTGGCGCTGACCAGCGTATCGCTGTCCTGGAATGGCATACCCAGGGCCATGGCCAACAGTGGCCCCACGGTGGATTTTCCTGCGCCCATGGGCCCTACCAGAGCCAGATGCACCGCATCAGACCCCAGGGGAACTTGCTTGATGCACGATGCGCGGGGTCACGAAGATCAGCAGTTCGCGCTTTTCATCCTCTCGCGAATTGGAGCGGAACAAAATACCCAGAACCGGGATATCGCCCAGCCAGGGCACCTTGGTCACGGTGTTCTGCCTGCGGTCGGTGAAGATGCCACCGAGCACCACGGTCTCGCCATCATTGACCAATACGCTGCTGATCACCTCCTGGGTATCGATCTGCAGGGCTTGACCCCCATTGCCTGTGGGAATCGGTGCGCTGGGCGTATCGTTCTTGATATCCAGGAGCATGTTGATGCGCCCATCCGGGGTGATCTGCGGGGTGACCTTCAGTTCCAGTACCGCATCCTGATACTGGATGTTGGTGGTACCAAAGCCCGCATTCTCCTGGTAGGGAATCTTGGCGCCGCGGCGAATGGTGGCTTCCTGCTGGTCTGCGGTCAGCACCCGCGGGCTGGACAGCACCTCGATGGTCCCCTCCTGCTGCAGGGCGGTCAGCTCCATGGCCACCAGGTAATCCCGCCCCAGGATGATGGTACCGATAGTGCCGGGGGTAACCGAAGCCGTCGTGCCTCCGTCTCCGGCAGGCGCCGTTGGCGCAGCAGGGCTGTTGAAGCCAAGCCGCGACGGATCCCACGGTTGCGCTGTTGGGTCGGCGCTTTCCAGACTGCCTCCCGCATTCCAGTAGGGAAAGCTGGTATTGTGCCAGCGATTCACGCCGAACCTGGCACCAAGATCCCGGGCAAACCGATCGGTGGCATCCACCAGGCGTGCCTCGATCAATACCTGGCGCACGGGAATATCCAGCTTGTCCACCATGGCCCTGATATCGGCAATGCGTTCCTGGGTATCGCGCACCACCAGCTGGTTGGTACGCTCATCGACACTCAGCCGCCCCCTGTCAGAAAGGAGGCTGTTGCCATGCTCCTCGGAAAAGATGAGCTTGGCTATATCGGCCGCCTTGGCATAGTTGATCTGGATATATTCGGTGTTCAGGGGGGCGCTTTGCGCGATGCGCTGCTGGGCCTCGAAACGACTCTGCTCCTGGACGGCCATCTCGGAGGCGGGAGCTACATAGAGGATGTTACCCTCGATGCGCTTGTCAAGACCCTGGCTGCGCAGCACGATATCCAGGGCCTCATCCCATGGCACGGCATCCAGGCGCAGGGCCACATCACCCTTCACCGACTCGCTGACCACCAGATTCATCTTGGCAAATTCCGCCAGCAACTGGAGCACGGCTCGAATGGACACGCTCTGGAAATTGAAGGAGATTTTTTGTCCTGTGTATTGCTTGGTGCGACGAGCCTGCTCTTCTGTGGGCGACAGGGGCCGGACCTCGACGGTGAGTTGCGCCCCGCTCTGATAGGCCATCTGCTCGAAAGGCCCATTGGTGGCCAGGCGCAGCAGGGTGTCCCGATCCTCATCACGCGCCGTCACAGAGGTGACGGGTGTATTGAAATCAACCACATCATAGCGCCGACGCAACTGCTCGGGCAGGCCTGTCTGCGAAAGACGCACCACGATATCGGTACCTTCCTGGGTCACATTGACGGGGACGGATGGATTGCTCAGCGTCACCAGCAGCCGGCCGGCTCCATTGGTACCGCGACGAAAATCGATGGCCTTGACCGCCCCCAGCGCAGATGCCATGCCTGCCATGTTTTTGACAGGCACCACGCTGGGTGGCGTCAGCAAGATGGACAGACTGTTTTGCTGGCGACTGATGGCATGGGGCATGTTGCTGGCCAGCGTGATGACCACCCTGGTCTGTCCGCTGGTCTGCGCCGTATCAATGCTGCGAATCAATCCCGTCTGCGCCTTGACCACCGGCTGGCGCAAGGCATTGCTGACATTGGGAAGATCAAGCACCACCCTTGGAGGGTTTTGCAACTCGAAGCTCTGCGGCGCTGGAGCCAGGCCGGAAAACACAAGGCGCACCTCGGCACCTCCGGCGGCGCGTGGCCCATATTCAAGCCCTGTCAACGACACAGGCTGCCCAAGCGTGGGCATGGCCGCCGCGGCTATCCCAGGCAAGGTGGCATGAGAATGAAACATGATCATCAAGCCATGTGGATCGCGTCTGACCTCATAAGCCACAGGAGCCTTCAGTTCAAAACTGAGCCGCACTCCTGCCGTGCGGTCCTTCTGGCGGATGGCGTGGAATGGCACTCCCTCGTAAGAGGAGTCGGTGTTCGTGGCATGCACGCCGGGAAGGGTCACCTCCAGGCGCTCCGGATTGTGATGGAGAGCAAGGCGAGGCTCTGGCACCTCGCCATTGATGCCCAACATGACCGCCGTCACCCCGTCGGGCCGGGCAACCACATCCACCTGGTCCAGCCTCGGGCCTGCTCCCCATGCCGAGAGCGTGGAACATATCATCAGCCATGACCATCTCCGCGCTGCGACCATAGAGCAACTCCTCGATCGGATCATGTCCTTCCTATCCTGCAGCCACACTGAGATAGACGGTGCGCTCTTCCCACCCGCCTCCTGGAACCGGAACGGTCTCCCGCAACTCGATGGCATGCTCCTGAATTGCTGTAATCCGGCCGTAATGCGTTCCCATGAAATTGCCCACGCGCACCTTGTATACCACACCATCCGGGGCGGCTACCAGAGCAAGGCGGTCACCTTGCATCTGAACCACGCCCCTCATGCGCAGGGCGCTCAACGGAAAGGCCTCCAGTGGCTCCTTGGGGCGTGTGGTATCAGGAGGCGTGCCCATTGGCACAGCGCGCACCGGAGAAAAGGGACTGCGCCCCCCTTCCCTTGGTTGCGGCATCACCACAGATCCCAACTCTGGCAGGGCGGGAAACATCCTCCGCTGCTTGGTCTTGGACACCTGCTTTTGTGCGTCTTTCTCAACACGCTGCATGAATGCCCTGGTCTCCTGCTCCTTGGAGGAAGGACCGCCACCACAGGATGTGAGCAGGGCAGCAAGCGCCAGGCAGGACCAGGAATGAAAGAAAAACTTCCTGGAACCATGGTCTTGAAACACGGCCATCATCTATCTGGCCACGGGCCGATAGGCAAAGGCCGAAAAGGTGGCCTTGACCTGCAGCCGGTCATCGGAAGCCTTGAGGCGCTGCGTGGTAAATTCTCGCAGCACGATCATCCTGGGCCAATTGGCCAGACGAGCGGTCAAACGGGCAAAGGCCTCATAAGTGCCCTGCATCTCATAGCTGAAACGCTGCTCATCATAGATGGCCCCGGTTATGACCTCGCTTCCCCCGGTATACCGCTGCCCCAACACACCGGTTTCTTGCATGAGCTTTTCCAATTCCGACTTGACCGCACTGCTGTCGATGTGGTCAGGCAATTGTCTCAGCGCGGTTTCATACTGCCCATGGATCACTTCACTCTCGGCCTCGGCCTGGGGCAGTCTGGCTGCCTCTTTATAGGTTTGTTCATAGAGCTTGCGGGCCTGCTGTAGTTTGGAATCCAAGCGACGCAGCTCCGCCGCCCGGCTGCTGACCTCCATCTGGTACATCACCAAAAAACCAAGCAGCAGCGCTGCGATCAGCAGGGTTCCCCTCACCCACCTGGGCCAGCTGCCGATGTTCTCCCGGTCCAGACTGCGCACCTCGGCCAGGCGGTCCTCATACCAGACACGCCATGCCTCGGGATTCAGTTTAATCTGCATGCGGGCATTCTCCGGGGCTGGGACGTTTCTCGGTGGCAACCAGTTTGAACCATACGCTGTTGCCAAAGGCATCGCGGCGCCTGGTGTCCTGATCGGTGATCCGCACATCGATCAGGTAGCAAGAGTTGCCCGCGGCCATGGCCAGCTCATTGGCGGCCTCCATCGAGGGGGCCATGCCAGTGATCTCGATCCCGGTTCCCTGGCGCTGCAGGCTCTGGAAATAGGTGCGCTCGGGAAGCAGTGTTGGCAGGAGGCGCCAGAGATGGGCAGCGGCCATCCGGTCTCGCTCCAGTTGCTGCAACACGGTCATGCGTCTTTTGAGATCATCGTACTGCTTTGCCAGCTTTTTGACCTTGTCGGCCTTGGGTTTGTGCTTGCGGGTTTCGCTCTGCAACAGCCGAATGCTGGCTTGGAGCTGGTCAGCACGTTTCCCGAGGGTCATGCCCCATAAATAGGCTACCGCTGCGCCCAACAGCAGCGATAAAAAAAGATATGTCCATAAGGTTTGATTGCGCTGCTGGCGACGTTCGTCCCGCCATTGGCGCAGGTTGATGCGGTATTCAATCACGCTTGAGGCCCCGCAAGGCCAGGCCAGCTGCCATCAGCAGCATGGGACCGCTGTGTCGCAGTTCCTCGCGGGCCACCCGCCCACCCAGCGGCAATTTGGCGAATGGGTTGGCAACCTGAACTGGTATACCGAGATCAGCCCTCAGATTTTCCGCAAGATTGGGCAATATGGCACAGCCGCCACTCAGAAAAATCTGTTGCAGCTGATCAAGCTCAAGGTCAGCCGTGCGCAAGGAACGCAGCGTACGGTTGAGTTGCAAACGTAATTCTCCCTCGAAGGGGGCGATCACCGAACGCTCATAACCATGGGGGAGTTTTCCGGTACGCAGGGCGTTCTGAGCCTCCTCATAGCTCAGGTTGTAGCTCTCTTGCAGCCCATCGGTCAACCGATGGCCGGCCACGTCCACATCGCGGACATGCTGCAACATGCCATTGAGAAAAACATGTACCCTGCTTACGCTTGCCCCCAGGTCCATGATGACAAACGAATCAATGGGATGCTCCCCCAGCAGCAGATGGTTCACGGCCCGATGCAGGGCAAAAACGGTCAGGTCAATGACATCACAGGTGAGTCCAGCCCTGTTGACCGCCGCCTCGTGGCGCACCACGATCTCCCGGCGACAGGCCACCAGCAGGACATCGACCAGGCTCTCGCGCCCCGGCGTAGGGCCCAGGCGCTGGAAATCCCAGCTCACGGCATTGATGCGATGAGGAATATGGCGCTCGAAATCCACCTTGATCTGCTCTTCCAGTTGATCGTCGCTCAAAGTCGCCGGCAACTGGATGACCTTGGTGATGCCCGTAAGACCCTGCCCCACCCCGATGGCACAGTGCTTCATCTTGGTGCCGCTGGCCTGCACCACCTGGGTGATGGCGCGGGCTACCTGGCCTTCATCCTGCACCTGGTCGACCACCACCGCCCCCTCGGGCAAGGCTGCCCATGCATAGGCAGTGACCCGGGGATTGTGAGTAGCACCGGAAAACTCCAGCAGCTTGACAGAGCTGCTGCCGATATCCAGCCCAAAGAGCCTATGCTCTGTGTTCAGCCCAAACACATATCCTCCACCCCCATCCCAGGTTCTTGCCCGCAGAGCCAGAACACCTGCCCATCCTCTCCAGAGCCCTGGCTACACCGGAACCTGGCTCTCTGGCTCTGCTGTGGCGATCCGTCTCTTCGAGACGATACCAGAAAAGACCATCACAACACCCTGTCTTCCTTTATTGACCGGTTCGCCCATGATCTGGCGGCCCTGGCATCCCTTCCTTGCAAGGATCGTGCACACCGCCCAGCAGTGTAGCCGGATACGGTGACAGACAAGTGACAATACAGGAACAATCAGGCTTGGCCAGTGAACCTGGCAAAATGGTGCCGGGAGAGAGACTCGAACTCTCACGGGGTTGCCCCCACCGGATTTTGAGTCCGGCGCGTCTACCAGTTCCACCATCCCGGCATTGGGATCGCTATAATGAATGATGACTTGAACCGCCAGCACGTCACCAGCCCTGGCTGGCCGGCCCATCTTCATGGTCATCGCAAACCTTGAAAGCATGTTTCAAGCACAAGGACTTGACGCGCTGCATAAATGTAACGCGATACTACCAGAATCAGCAAGTTGTCCATAAGCTGGGCCATGAGCCGGGTGATGCTCTGCCGCCCCCCTTTTTTTATCAGACTAAAACAATCATGAAACAGGCGCGCCCAGATTTGCTGCATGAGGTGCTGGACAACCAACGCAGCCATAGCATGCTGCTTGATGAGAACCTGCAGGTGGCACATATCAATCCAGGGGGGCGCATGGAGCTGCACATCCTGACCGATGCCCTCAGAGCCTGGTTGCCAGGGTTTGATCCGGACCATCTGGAAGGCACCAATCTGCAGCTCCTGCTCAAACCGCAAATCCTGCAGCAACTGCAACAGGCCCTGCAACGCAACCAGGCCATAGAAGGCGAAGTGACATTGGGCAGTCGGATTCTCGTCTACAAGATCAGCGCGCTGGGGGGCTCTGCCAGCAGGCCGGCTGGCTATCTGGTCAATTGGTTCGATGTCACCTCCCAGCGACAACACGCCGAGCAAGAGCGTTTTCTGCAGGGTTTTACACGAGCAGCCAGTGACGGTGCCCGGCGCGGCATTCTCTTCGCCGATCTCGGCGGACAGATCACCTATGCCAACCCTGTGGCCACCTCACTGCTCATGCAAGGCCCAACAGCTCAGGATGCCGCGCTTCCTGAGCCCCTGACCGGCCGCCATCTCACAGCACTCTTTCCCCATGATCTGCCATGGCCCGAGCCGCTCCAGCATCAGTCGCCATGGCGCGGCGAACTGCAATATGGGCAACATTGCCTGGCCCTGGAGATCCAGGCCGTCGAGGACGAACAGGGCAAACGGCTGGGCTGGCTCGTCTACTGCGACGATCTCACCGAAGAAAAAACAGCCATGGCGGCCATCCGCTCCCTCATCCAGCAGACCGGAACAGGCGATTGGCATGGCCGCTTGGATCTCGATCAGTTCCATGGCTTTCTGCGCAACCTGGCAGGGGACGTCAACGAGCTGCTGAACGCCATCACAGGACCTTTGATCGGTGGCCCCCTGGCCGCCATGGCTGCCCACATCGAGCGCTTGGCGGCAGGTGAAATACCGCCCCGCCTCGATGGTGAGTATCAGGGGGACTTCGCCATCATACAAAACAGTCTCAATACGTTGATAGCCAATATCACCGCCATCGTAGAGGCCATCACCAATGCCAGTCAGACCATTGTCCAGGCCACCCACGAGATCACCATCGGTCACCAGGATCTGGCGCTGCGCACCCAGCGTCAGGCAGCTGCCCTGGAAGACATGCTCAAGACCATGGAAGAACTGGCCCAAACCACAGGTCAGGCCGCTGAGCGGGCAGGCGAGGCCAGCGACGCGGGCGGCATCATGCGCGATCAGGCCATCTCCGGCGCTGAACTCGCCAATCAGGCGGTAGCCGTCATGCGGGAGATCGCCCAGCAGGGGCGACGCAGCATCGCCTACAGCAGCATCGTGGACGAACTGGCCTTTCGCAGCAACATCCTGGCTTTCAACGCAGCCATCGAGGCAGCGCGCGCCGGCGCAGCTGGCGCTGGATTTGCCGTGGTTGCGCGGGAGATGCGCCTTCTGGCCGGGCGCAGTGCCGGTGCAGCACGGGAAATCAAACGTCTGCTCCAGGAAAGCAACCAGAAGATCGCCATGGGCGATGAATGGGTCATGCGCACCTCTTCCGGTTTCCAGTCCATCACGGCCAGCATCAACCAGGTGACCGACCTGATCATCGAGATCGCCGTGGGCGCCGAGGGACAATGGCGGCGCATCAATCTGTCCAGGCAGGATATCGCCAACCTCAACACCCTGGCCCAGCAAAATGCAGCTCTGGTGGAACAAACCACTGCCGCCAGCGCCTCTCTCAACCAGCAGGCCCAGCAGCTGCGCGAGTTGTTATATTTCTTCAAGGTCGACGACTGCTGACCCGACCTCGAGCCTACTCCGCAGCCAGCAGACCCGCTTCGCGTCCTGGCGCATTGCCAAAAGCTGTCCTACACTTCAAAAGCTTTGCTTGGTCACCATGAGCCAAGCCGTCTTGATCCAGCCACAAAGCACAATCGGGGCCGCGCACGGCCAAGCTGGATGACAACGCTCGAGGTAGGGCTTGTTCAGTGAGGAGGAAACAGCCATGAGTCAGCACGAATCACACAACATATCTCCGCCGCGCAGACGCTGGTCCCGACGCCTGCCGGCTGCCCGCCCCCTGGGCCTTACCGCCTTGACACTGATCCTGGGTGCCACGGGTTGCACCCGGTTTGTGCAGCGCACCACCGGCAATGTCCTGGTGGAACATGCCCGCAGCAATGGCGTGCCCTACGTGATGGCCAGCCAGGAACTGGATCTTGCCTACGCCACCGGCTTTTCCCTGGCCACTCTCATCGAGACCTTCAGCCGAGTCGGGGTCAATGTCTCCGGCACTGCCATTCCGCTCTATGTGCTGGCTGCCTTCCACGCTGAACAGCAAAACACCTTTCCCAACCGCCTGCGCTACATGCGCGCCATCTACGCCGGCAATGGGCCTGAAGCACAGGATGCCCGCACCGCCGAGCGTCGCGGCTATGTGGAAACGGCTCACCTGCGCTACCTGGCCTGGCAGCGTGCCGAGCAATATTTCGGCCCCCTGGGGGGCAAATGCCCCAAGATGAAGGATGATGTGGACAACCTGCTGCTGACCTTCGGTGTCCTGGGCGGTCTGCTGGCCGTTTTGGATGATGCCAACGCCATGGGCGTGGAAGGCGTACCCATGGATATCGCCGGCAAGGCAGCGCGCACCACCGATTGCCTGGACAACGAGCAATGGTGGGGGCTGCCGCAGGCCATCAAGGGAGCGGTATGGGTCTCGGTGCCTGGTGCCGCACCACCTGGCAAGAGTGGCTGGGACCAGATGAACCAGGCCAAGGCGGTCGGCGAAAAGAGCGGTGCCTTTGTGGCCTATGTCCTGGAGGCCATGGTGGCCTACAGCAACGGCAAGATCGATCTGCTCAAGCAGAGCATTCGCGACTTTGTCAAGAAATCATCGGGCAAAAAGCCACCCAAGACCGCCGCCGTCATGAACGAACTGGCCCGTCAGCAGCTGACCGTGCTCTCGGACATGCTGTGGATCGAGGCCACTGGGCACGGCACGCCGTTCAACAATCTTGGCAAGTTTCCCGATGACAAGGATACGGCCGAAGACACCAGTGACCTGTTGCCTTGACGGGATCACCCAGGCATGCACAATAAGCTCTTGGCAGGATGGGCATGTTTTCTGATGAAGCATTGCCCTCCTGAGGGACGCGATGCGATCGAAGCAAACGAAACAGAAGCAAATGGAGGACTTATGCGACACTCTCCCCGGACACTTGCCTTGCTGGCCCTTGCGGCCGCGCCGCTGGGGGCCGTCCAGGCCCAGGATACGGCCCGCACGCTCTGTGCCTTCGACTATATCGGCGCCAATGGCCCCATGTTCGCCATGGCGAGAGACTTTGCCGCTGCAGCCCCCAACTTCGGGGCGCGCCTCAATCTCCGCGCCTATACCGATGAAAATACAGCCGTGGGGGACTTCAAGGCCCACAAGTGCGATGCCATGGCCGTAACCGCCATCGCCAACCGCCCCATCGTTCCTTTTGCCGGTTCCATCATGATGATGGCCGCCCTGCGCACCTATGAGGAAACCAAGACCGCCACGCTGGCGCTGCTGGCTCCAAAGGCTGCCGCCTACAACATATCCGGGCCGTATGAGACGGTGGCCACCATCCCCACAGGGCCGGTTTATCTCTTCATCCGCGACAAGAACTGGAATACGCTCAAGGAACTCACGGGGAAAAGGATCGCCGTGATTGGTGTCGATCGCCAGGCCACCGAGATGGCTGCCTTCGTGGGCGCCTCGCTGGTGGTCTCCGACCAGACCGACTTTGCCAGCAAATTCAACAATGGCAGCGTGGACCTCACCTATGCTCCGGCTTTTGGCTATCGGGCGCTGGAGCTCTACAAGGGGGTCGGTGACCGTGGCGCCGTATTGACCAACTATCCGCTGGCGCAGAGCTTCTACCAGATCACCATTTACCGGAATCGCTTTCCGGAAGGGTTTGGCCAGCAGGCGCGCGCCTGGTCCGTCCAGTACCTGGACACCGCCATTGCCGCAAGCCGGCGGGCTGACGAGCAGATCCCGGAGAATGTCAGATTGACCATTTCCGAAAAGGAAAAGGACAATTACGACGAGCTGTTCCGCAAGGTGCGCTTGAAGCTCAAGGAGATCGGTGGCGTCTATGACCCGCGCATGATGACCATGCTGCGCAAGGTACGCTGCAAGTACGCACCAGAGAAGGCCGAGTGCACAGAGGCCACCGAATAGGCCAGCCTGTCCTCTGTCTGCCCTGGGGCATCAAGAAAACCTGAATTTTAGGCACAAGCACAAGCAAGAGAGTCATAGTCGCCATGGAACAATCCACCATACCCGATCGTTTCTCCGCCAGGTTCTTTGCGGCGTTCATCGGCTTCATCCTGTTTGCAAGCCTCTTTTTCGGTCTTTCCGCCCTAATCAGCGCCAAGCTGATCCGGGTGGGCGACCAGTTGTTTCCTGGCTACTTCTTGCTCAAGTCCGGCATCAACAAGCCCGATTGCGAACGCAATCCCAACATTGACCAGGAAGTCCAGAGGCTCAAAGAAACACAGCAAAAGGAGCAACAAAACGACCCCTTTGGCCTCTCGTCCACGCCACCATCGGATGAGGCGTTGCGCCGTTCTGTTATGGCTTCCACCGAGTTGTGCCAGAATAAATGGCTGCTCTACGAGCGCACCCAGGAAAACCGCTCCTTTGCGCTGGATGTGGTCATCCAGGTGGAAGGATTCTTCTCCTGGCTCACCAAGCTCAGTATGACAGCCCCCAAGACCTTGATGTTGCTGTTCCTTTTCCTGGGCAGTTTTGGGGCCGGCTTGGGTCATTACCATCTGGCTTTGCGCCCCATCCGCTATCGCCGGGATCAACGCCTTGCAGACGGCAGCCTGGTTCTGGCCAATCTCCTGCTGGTGATCTCCACCTTCGCCCACCGCCACGTTGAACAACTTGCTGGCTCTGCTGATCTGTTCTATTTCAATTTCTGGCTGGCTGGTTTTGTGGTCTTGCTGTTGTTGAGCATTGTGCAGTTCATGCGCCCCCATCAGCATCTGCCCCGGGGAGGCAGCCTGGGTCATGCCTTCTTGAGTATACCCATCTATGCCTATATGACCTTCCTCGCCTTTATTTACTTCATGGGCGTGATCTGGGTTGAGACTGGGGCCCCGTTCTATGCAGGGCCGGCCATCCGCATCCGTGCCATCGATGAGCTCTCTCACCTTTTCCTGAACGTGGCTGTCTTCGGCTGGATCGGCATGCTGCTCATGCAAAGCAAGCTGCCCGTTCTGATCTTCAGCCTGATCCGCCGGCTGCAACTGCCCACGCCGCTTTTTGCCTCGTTGGTATTGATCATTTTCGCCGTGCCCACAGCCTATTCCGGGGCCTCGGGCATTTTTATCATTGCAGCAGGTGCCCTGCTGTATCGGGAACTGCGCAAAGCAGGCGCTACGGCCTCCTTCGCCCTGGCAACCACCGCCATGTCCGGCAGTACCGGCGTGGTCCTGCATCCCTGCCTGCTGGTGGTCATCATCGCTTTTCTCAATCGGGAGGTTACCACCGACCAGCTTTTTTCCAATGGCATCTATGTCTTTCTGCTCTCCAACGTGTTTTTCCTGTTCTATGCCTGGCTGTTGAACGATCGCACCCCGCAGCAGCGGCAGGTGGTCGTCAAGGCTGACACCGCGACCCCCGTGCACAGGGAGTTGCTCGCATTGATCCCCTACGCCCTGATCACCATGGCTGTGGTCGCCTTCTTCCGCATTGTTCTCGACCGCCAGTTCGACGAGCATTCTGCTGCCTTGATCGGCGGCTTTACCGTCCTGGGCATCGTCCTGTATGACCATCGGCGGGGAGGGTTTTGGCGCAGCATGTATGCGGCCACCATGGATACCGCCCGACATGCCGGTGCCCTGTTGATGCTCATGGTGTTGTCACTGTGCCTGTCTGGCGTGGTGCAGTATGGTGCATTCATGGAGCATATCCTGCCCGGGGGCATCACCTCGCCATGGGCAGCCATGGCCATCATCATGCCCCTTCTGGTGTTGGTGGCCATGATGGTCGACCCATACGGCGCCGTCATCCTGGTCAGTACCAGCTTTGCGCCCTGGGCCTTGGCCAGTGGCCTGAACGCCGTCCATTTCTGGTTGGTGGTGCTTACCGCCTTCGAGCTGGGTTATCTGTTGCCACCCATCATGCTCAACCATCTGCTGACGCGCCATGTGGTGGGCGACAACGCCGTGCGCGAAGCCAATGCCGAGAAGCTCCCCTTGTTCTCACCCAAGGGTCGTTTCCTGCTGCCCATCCTGGTGATGGGCAGCACCATGATCCTGGTGAGCTTTGGCCCGCTGCTCCTGCATGGCCATTGATGGGCTGCTGTTATACCTGAAAGACTTGTTCGCCCACCAGCAGCGGCCAAGCATGCCAGCCTGGATCGGCCTGGCCGCTGCTCACCCTTTTGTCAGATTTGTCAGCTTTACCAGATGTCACTCTGAGTATACTGGCGGCTTTCCCGAGATGACCTGTTCGGCAAAATGACAAGCCACGTTGGTTTGGCTCGGTCCAGGACGCAGCAAGGGTCTTTCCTCACGGCAGCGCAACTCCTTGTGTCCCCAGGGACACCGTGGATGAAAGGAGCAGCCTGCAGGCGGTGCTATGGGAGAGGGGGGCTCGCCTGGCAGCAGCATGGGTTTCCTGGCCCGTTCCCGCCGGGGATCGGGCAGTAGGATGGCATCCAGCAACGCCTTGGTATAAGGATGCGCCGGGTGCTGAAAGATGTCTTCCGTTCTCCCCTCTTCCATCACCCGGCCCAGATACATCACGATGATCCTTGAGCTGATGTGGCGTACCACCATCAGGTCATGGGAGATAAAAAGCATGGAAAGATGCGTGACCCGGTGCAGGTGCAGCAGCAGGTTGATGATCTGCGCCTTGACCGAAACATCCAAGGCAGAGACGGCCTCATCGCACAACAGATAACGCGGCTGGAGAACCAGGGCCCTGGCAATGGCGATGCGTTGACACTGTCCACCTGAAAACTCATGGGGATATCGCTCCAGGGCCTCGGGCCTTAGTCCCACCTGTTGCAGCACCAAGGTCACCCGCTCATGGGCGGCGTGGCCCCGTTGGCCATGAACAGCCAAGGGCTCCAGCAGGGATTGCTGGATGGTCTGCCGAGGATCGAGACTGGCGGCTGGATCCTGAAAGATGGCCTGCAGCCTGCTCTTGCAGAGCTTCTTGGCAGACCCATGCCACTCTTCAATGGGTATGCCATCCAAAAGGACCGTGCCACTGTGCAAGGGGACGAGCCCCAGCATGGCGCGCAACAAGGTTGACTTACCGCAACCTGACTCCCCCACCACACCCAGCGCTTCGCCAAGGCCCAGGCTCAGGGTCACGCCATCGACCGCCTTGAGGGCCAGTGGTTTTTTCAGCAAACCCTGTCGCACCGGAAAAGTGACCTGCAACCCTTGTGTTTCCAGCATGTTGCTCATGCCAGTACTGCATGCCTTGGCTGCTTGCTCACGAAGCCAACTCCTGTGGATGTGACAGCAGATGACAGGCTGCCTTATGCTCTCCGCTGAGCGACATCCCCCGGGGCATTTCCTTGTCGCAGGGGTCAAAACAGCGTGGGCAACGGGGATGAAAGGGACAGCCCGGCGGGATGGCGGCAGGGCTCGGAGGCTGCCCCCTGATGGGCCGCAAGGGCTGATCGTCCCGGGGCATGGCCTCCAGCAGCGCCTGGGTATAGGGGTGAGCAGGCTGATCGAAGACCTCCTGAACTGGTCCTGTCTCCACAATGCGACCTGCATACATCACCGCCACCCGATCGCCCAGGGCAGCCACAACACCAAGATCATGGGTGATGATCCAGATGCTCATGTGGTGGGAATCTCTCACTTCCTTGAGCAACTGCAGAATCTGCGCCTGTACGGTCACATCCAGGGCGGCGGTGGCTTCATCGGCAATCAACAGGTCGGGTTCGCAAAGCAGGGCCATGGCCAGCAGGACGCGTTGCCGCATGCCGCCTGAAAACTCATGGGGATATCGCATGATGCTACGTGCCGCATCTGGTATGCGCATATGGTTCAGCTCCTTGATGGCACGATCCCTGGCATCGAGTCGGCTGCATCCCTTGTGCACCATCAGCACCTCGGTCATCTGGCGTTCGATGGTGAGATATGGGTTCAACGCTGACATGGGGTCCTGAAAAACCATGGCAATCCGAGAACCACGAACGCCATGCCATGCCTTGCTTGCCACAAGGTCATTGCCCTGGAAGCGGATGACCCCTGACACCTGCGCCTGCTCATCCAGCAGTCCCATCGCTGCCATGGCTGTCTGGCTCTTGCCGGAACCGGACTCCCCCACCACGGCACAGACCTCACCGGCGTAAAGCTCCAGATCGACGCCATTCACCACATGCAGCAAGCTGCCCTGCATGCCTGGATAGGTGACTCGCAAGCCCTCGATGGACAACAGGGCCACGGCTCAGCGCTCCTTCGGGTCCAGCGCATCGCGCAGACCATCACCAAGCATGTTGAAACAAAGCACCGTCAAGGCAAAACAACCTCCTGGAAAAATGAGCAGATAGGGCGCCACCTCCATGAGGTCAGCCCCCTCCTTGATCAGCGTGCCCCAGCTGGTCAAGGGCTCCTGGACACCTAATCCCAGAAAACTCAAGAAAGCCTCGATCATCATCACCTGGGGGATCGTCATTGTGGCATACACCAGCACCACGCCCAACAGATTGGGAACCACATGGCGCACCAGGATACCGATGGTAGACTGGCCATAGACACGTGCCGCCTCGATAAACGCCAGGTTGCGCAAGCTCATTGCCTGACCGCGAACAATGCGCGCCATATCCAGCCAATTGATGGCGCCGATGGCCACGAAGATCAACAGAAAGCTGCGCCCAAAGAAAACCATGAGCAGGATCACGAAAAACATGAAGGGCAGCGCATAGAGCAGATCCACAAGACGCATCATGAACATATCGAGGCGCCCCCCCACGAAACCAGCGATGGCTCCATAGCACACCCCGATCAGCAGACTGACCAGGGCACCGGCAAACCCCACCATCAGCGAAATGCGCCCGCCTTGCATGATGCGGGCAAACAGGTCGCGGCCTATCACATCGGTGCCGAGATAGTGGCTTGCCATCAATCCCGGCCTCACCAGGATGTGATCCCAGTCGGCATGGTCCGGGGCATAGGGGCTCAGCAGAGGACCTACCGCAAAGAGCAGCAACAGCAAGATCGCCAGCACCCAGACGGCCCACCTGGCCCAGCGGTTCTCTCGCAGTCGCAGCCAAGCACCTCCATAGAGGCCAAGGTTGGTGTTGGGTTGTTTCTTGCTGGCAGCAGGCGCGTTCATCTCATTCATCCACGAGCACCCAATCGGGGATCCAGGGCCATATAGGCCAGATCCACCAAAAGGTTCATGAGGATGATGACCACGCCCGCTAAAATGGTGACCCCCATGACCAGCGTATAATCGCGATTGAGTGCGCCCTGGATGAAGAAACGACCTATGCCGGGCAGACCAAAGATCTGCTCCACCACCACAGAACCCGAAAGCAGTCCCGCCAGGGCCGGGCCTGCATAGCTCAGCACGGGGATCAGCGCAGGGCGCAAGGCATGACGCAGCAGAATCAAGCGCATACCAAGCCCCTTGGCCCGGGCGGTGCGTATGAAAGGGCTGCGCAATACCTCCAGCATGGCGCCCCGGGTCAACCGGGCTATATAGGCCATTTGCGGCAGGGCCAGCGCCAGCACGGGAAGGACCATGGGGGCTATGGTTCCCGGAGCATAGCCCCCGGCTGGCAGCCAATGCCACAGCACGGCAAAGAGCAGGATGAACAAGGGGGCCAGCACAAAACTGGGCACCGAGATGCCAGTGACGGCAGCGAGCATGAAAAGGCGGTCCACAGTGCTGTGGTGCCACCAGGCCGCTGCAATACCCAGACCAATCCCCACCAGCAGAGCCAGAGCCATGGCAAACAGGCCGAGGCGAGCCGTCACCGGGATTCCCTGGGCTATGAGATCATTGACCGAGTATTCCTCATAGCGAAAGGATGGCCCCAGGTCGCCCCGCACCACCGACCCCAGATAGCGCAAGTACTGCTGCGGCAATGGCTCATCCAAATGATACCTGGCCTGCAGGGCACGCTCCACCTCGGGGGGCAGGGCGCGCTCGGTGGAAAAAGGGCCCCCGGGGGCGGCGCGCACCATGGCGAAGCTGATGGTAATCAGCAAAAACAGGGTGGGTATGGCCTGCAGCAGCCGCCTCAGGATGAGGGAGAGCATATGGGTGCTTCCTGTCCTGTGGGCTTGCGCCGCGCCATCCAGCGACTGAGGTGATGGTCCATGATGTTGTCCCTGTATCCGCCCAGGTCGGGATTGACCAGGTGCTTCGAAGAATAGAAGAACAAGGGAATGACCGGCAGATCCTGCAGCAGAATGCGCTCGGCCTGCTCAAGCAGGGCAAAGCGCTTGGTGGCATCGGGTTCCATCATGGCTTTTTCCAAGGCATTGTCATAGGTTGGGCTGGCATAGCCCGTGTCGTTCATCTCATGCCAGGAGGTGAGTATGCTCAGGAAGGTCTCCGGGTCCCTATAATCGCCGATCCAGCCGGCACGAAAGACCTGGGTGTCTCGTTTTTCCTGGCGGGTCTGTAAGAAGACCTTCCATTCCTGGTTGATCAGACGGACCCGCACACCCAGCACCTGCTGCCACATCTGGGCAACAGCCACAGCCAGTATCTTATGGTCGCTCTGGGTATTGTAGAGCAACTCCACTTCCAGGGGACGCTGGAGGCTGTATCCTGACTGTGCATAGAGCTCGCGGGCCTTCTGCCAGCGCTCTTCCCGGTTCATCCGGGCTTCTGGAAACGTGGCGCCATGGTAACCAGGCATGGGAGGAACGAAGCCGTATGCTGGCTGCTCCCCGCCATGCAGGATCTTGCTGGTCAAAATGTCACGATCGATGGCCAGCGCCAGGGCAAGGCGCAGCGCCTGATTGTCATCAAAGGGCTCCCTGGTGAGATTCAGGCCATAATAGTAAACGCCCAGGTAAGGGGCAATGTGCAACGCCCGCCCCAGATGCGCCTTGACCCAGCCGATCTGCATGGAGGGCACGGTGTCCGTGATATCCAGCTCGCCAGCCCGGAAGCGCTTGAGCTCGGAATAGATGTCTTCTGTGGCCTCGAAGCGCACGGCATCGAAGCCAGTGTGGGCGTCGTCCCAATAGGCGGCATTGCGCTCCAGGAGAACATGGGATTGCATCACCCAGTCCTTGAGCCTGTAGGCACCGTTGCTCACCAGCCGGCCAGGCTTGACAAAATCCAGGCCATAGCGCACCACGGTGCTGGGATGCACCGGGAAGGCTGCCTGATGGGCCAGGATACCCGGCAGGAAAGGGGCTGGCCGGTGCAGGTGGATCACCAGAGTGTGGGCATCAAGGGCCTCGATACCCAGGGTATCCGGCTTGGCCTTGCCGGCGACGATCTCCCGGGCATTGGTGATGGGCTCGAGAATGGCGCCATACAGAGAACCCGTGGCCGGATCCACGGTGCGCCGCAGGCTGAAGACGAAATCATGGGCCGTGACAGGATCGCCATTGGACCAGCGCGCCGTCGGCCGCAGCTGGAAGGTGTAAGTGAGCCCATCGGGGCTCGCGCTCCATGACTGGGCCACGCCGGGAATCAGGTTGCCGCAGGCATCCTCGGTAACGAGCCCCTCGAACAAATCGCGCAGGATATTGCTTTCCGGCACCCCCTGGGCCCGGCCTGGATCCAGGGTCTGGGGATCTGCACCGTTGCCGCGGCGCAATGTCTGCCCTGCCCCCAGCGCCTGGCTGGCCAGCCCAATCAGCAGGCAGGCAAGAATAATGAGCCGCTTCATCAGGCGCTTTTGGCCAGATGGCTCAGAATGCAGGACAATGCAGCTGGCGTCACCCCGGACAACCGCGCCGCCTCATCCAGGGTCCGGGGGCGCGCTGCACTGAGCCGATCCCGGGCCTCTATGGTCAGGCCTGATACGACAGTGTAATCCAGATGCAGCGGCAGACTGATCGTGCGATCGGCCCGACGTGCCTCATTGGCTGCGGCACGCGCGATGTAGGGTTGATATTTCAATTCATACTCCAGAACGCGACTTGCCTCACTATCCAGATCCATCAAAGCCGCGCTGGCCTGCTGCAGGAGCTCGAGATTGCAGTCACTGCGCCCCAGCAAACCAAGTGCTGTACTGGCCTCGCGGATGGATACCCCGTGCCCGGCCAGAAAACGAGCACAGTCATCACCCGGCCGGATGACCTGCTGCTGCAGGCGTGACCGGACCATCGCCATGGCCTCGGCTTTCATGCAATAAGCCTGCCAGCGTGCAGCCCCTACCAGACCCAGCTGGCGGCCCGTGGTCGTCAGGCGCAGATCGGCGTTGTCCTCCCGCAGGGCAAGGCGGTATTCGGCACGACTGGTGAACATGCGATAGGGTTCCGGGGCTCCCTGGGTCAGCAGGTCGTCCACCAGCACGCCCAGATAGGCTTCCTGGCGGCTGGGCGTCCATGACGGCAGTCCTGCCACGAATCGAGCTGAGTTGAGCCCTGCCAGCAGACCCTGGGCAGCAGCCTCCTCGTAACCGGTGGTGCCATTGACCTGACCTGCCAGGAACAGATTGGGCACATGTCGGGAGGCCAGGCTCGGCGTGAGCTCACGAGGATCGAAATAATCGTACTCGATGGCATAGCCCGGCTTGGTGATCCTGGCCTGCTCGAGACCAGGAATGGAGCGAACCATGGCCAGCTGCACCTCTTCAGGCAGGCTGGTGGAAATGCCGTTGGGATAGACCTCCGTGCTCTCCAGCCCTTCTGGCTCGATGAACACATGATGGGCGACCTTCTCGGCAAAGCGCACCACCTTGTCCTCGATGGAAGGGCAATAACGCGGCCCCGTTCCCTTGATGAGTCCGGCATGGAGCGGTGACTGGTCCAGCGCTGCGCGCACGATGGCATGGGTTCGTGGCGTGGTGGCTGTCTGATAACAACTCACCTGGGGCAGGACAGGTTTGAGTCTGGGCAGAAAAGAGAGTCTCGGTAAGGGTTGGTCACCCGGTTGCGGTACCATGGCCGACACATCGATGCTTTCTGCCGCAAGCCGCGGTGGAGTGCCGGTCTTGAGGCGTCCTGCACCCAGGGGCAGACGTCGCAGGACCTCGCCCAGCGCTGTGGCGGCCGCATCATCCCGCCGGCCGCCGGCAGCCATGCTCAACCCGATATACATGGTGCCGCACAGGAAAGTACCTGCGGTCAGCACCACGGCATGGGCCGCAAAACGCCTGCCATCTTCCGTAATCACAGCCTCGATGCTTTGCCGGCCGTCCCTGGCGGCGCGGCACAGCGCCAGATCCACCACCGTGGCCTCTTCCACCACAAGACCCGGCACCCCATCCAGCAGCTGCTGCATGGCTTCCCGGTAGCAGGAGCGATCGGCCTGCAACCGGGTGGCCTGCACGGCCTTGCCTTTGGAGGCATTGAGGGTGCGGCCATGGATGGCCGCCGCCTCGGCAGCCCGGCCCATCAGACCGTCCAAGGCATCGATCTCCTTGATGAGATGCCCCTTGCCAATGCCCCCAAAGGCCGGGTTGCAGCTCATCTGCCCAATGGTGGCCCGTCTGCTGGTCAACAGCAGCGCACGCGCGCCCAGTCGTACTGCCGCGGCAGCAGCCTCACACCCGGCATGACCGCCCCCAATGACAACCACGTCATAGGCCAGGCCATCGCTCATCCTGCTGCCCTCTCCATCATTCACTTGCCGATACAGAAGCTGCTGAAGATGCGCTCCAGCAATGCCTCGTTGCTGGATTCCCCCACGATCTCGCCCAATGCCACCTGTGCCTGGCGCAATTGCTCGGCGGCCAGCTCAAGCGGGCCCTGGGCCAGGAAATGGTCTGTGGCCTGAAGGAAGGCATTGACCTGGGTGAGGGATTCCACATGGCGCCGCCGGGCTGCAAAGGCGGGCTCCGGATTGCTATGCCCTTGCAGCAGTTGGTCTTTGATGGCCTGGCGCAGCAAATCCATGCCGACCCCATTCAGCGCTGAACAATAGACCATGCTGGCGCCGTCTTGCACCTCGATGGCGGCAGGAGAACCCGTCAGATCGATCTTGTTGCGCACCCAAAGGACCGCCACATGGCTGCCCAGTTCCTGCAGCAGCCGTTGCACCATCTCCTGCTGGACACTGAAAGGTTCATCGTCGCTGGCCACCGCCAGCAGCAGATCGGCCCTTAGGCAGGACATTTTCGTTTTCTCTATGCCCATAGCCTCGATGGGATCCGGCAATGGGGCCAGACCCGCTGTATCCGTCAGATTGATCAGCAGGCCTTCCAAGAGGATCTGGCGCAGCAAGGCATCCCTGGTGGTGCCCGGCATGGCGGTGACAATGGCCGCCTCCTCACCACTCAGCACATTGAACAGGCTGGATTTTCCGGCGTTGGGCGCCCCCACCAGAACCACCTGCAGGCCTTCGGCCACCGCCCGGCCTTCACGGGCCTGAGTCAAGACACCCGCCAGCCTGGCGCGCAGCGCCTGCAGCATGACCCGGACTGCGCCCATGATATCCAGCCCTGCGTCCATGTCCTCGGCAAAATCGATAGAGGCCTCCATGGTGCTGCGCATCTCGGCGAGCATCTCGGCCATCTCATAGACGGCATCCGAAAAGACGCCACGCAACGAACGCGACGCCGCCAGCGCGGCCTGTGGCGTGCTGGCCTGGATCAGATCCGCCACTGCCTCGGCCTGGATGAGATTCAGCTTGCCGTGGCGAAAGGCCCGTTGGGTAAATTCACCAGGATGCGCCAGACGCACACCACAGGCGAGCACAGCCTCCAGAACCTGGTTGAGCACGACACGACCGCCATGCCCTTGCAGTTCGAGGCAATCCTCCCCAGTATAAGATGCCGGCGCCTCAAAAAAAATGGCAATGCCCTCGTCAATGGATGCCCCTTGCTGGTTGCTGAATGTGGCCAATGTGGCGGTGCGGGCGGGAGGTACCGTACCGGTAATGGCCATGGCCACATCACGGGTGGCTGGTCCGCAGACCCGCACAATGCCAATGGCGCCACACCCTGGGGCTGTGGCCATGGCGGCAATGGTTTCCTGGGCCATGGGTATGGAGCCAACCTGGCATGGCCTGCCATGGTGCCGCAAGGCCTGTTCAGGTGGCCGCATGGCTGGCGTGCCTGGCCATGCGCTTTCCAATCCAGCGCTGCTGGGTGATGCTGATCACGTTGCTCACCAGCCAATACAACACCAGGCCCGATGGAAAAAAGGAAAAGAAGATGGCAAGCCCGATGGGCATGAACTGCATGATGCGCGCCTGGGCGGGGTCCATGGTCGTATTGGTTCCCGCCAGGCGTTGCTGGACCAGCATGCTCACCCCGAACAGTATGGGCAACAGGTAGTAGGGATCAGGCTCCGAGAGGTCCTTGATCCAGAGGACAAAGGGGGCTTGGCGCAACTCCACGCTTTCCACCAAGACCCAGTACAGGGCAATGAAGACTGGCATCTGGACCAGCATGGGCAGACAGCCGCCGAATGGGTTGAATTTTTCCTTGCGATAAAGCTCCATCATGGCCTGCTGCAACCGGGCTCGATCCTCCGCATAACGCTCCCGCAGCGCCTGGATGCGGGGGGCAAACTGCTTCATCCTGGCCATGGAGCGATATTGCGTCTCGGTGAGCTTGTAGAAGGCAAGCTTGAGCACGAAGGTAATGGCCACGATCGACCAGCCCCAGTTACCGAGCAATTTGTAGAACCAGTGCAGAATGTGGAAGACAGGCTTGGCCAGCAGGGTGATATAGCCATAATCCACCACGCGATCAAGCCCAGGGACCACCTTTGGCAGCAGGTCCTGGAGCTGCGGCCCGAGAAAGACCCTTTGTTGCAACATGATCTCTCCCCCGGGGGCGATGGTCTTGGTTTCCCCAAGGAAACCCATGACGCCCACCTCCTTGGACAGGGCGCGCCCATAGAGTTGATTGGTTTCCCCAGATGGCGGCAGGATGGCGCCCACAAAATAATGCTGCACCATGGCCACCCAGCCGCCGCGTGTGGAGCGCTCAAGTTGTCCATCCTGCAGGCGCTTCAGGGGCACTTTTTCGTACTGCCCATCGTAAAGGGCGCCGCCATTGTAGGTATGGACAAATCTTTTTTGCGCAGGCTCTCCCTCACGCCTTTTCAGCTGGCCATACTGGCGCAGGCGAATGGGCTGGGTGGTGGTGTTGCGCACCCGATAGCTGATCTCGGCGATGTACTGCCCTTTTTGGGCTTGGTAAGTCTTTTCCACCTGGATGCCATCGCGCTCCCACATGAAACGAACCTGGGCCACCTGCTCCTGGCGTTCCACTGCTTGAGCGACTTGATAGATTTCATGATGGGTGGGCAGGGGGATGGGGTCCGGACTCACAAGGCCAGTCTCAAGAACATACGGATGCTCTTGGTCCAGCAAAACCACAGGTGCAGAGCCTGGATTGGGATGCTGCAGATAGCCAGGCAACTCCAGATAACTGATATCCGCACCCTGCAGGGGCAGACGGCCGCGCCAGACATCTGTCCGCAGCTCGAGGGCCTGACCAGAGCCAGGCGGGGAAGGTTCTCCAGAGAGGATTGCTTCTCTTGGTTTGCCCATGCCTGGCAGAGTCGGGGGCAGGTCTGCCGCGGGCAGCCCTGGGCTGGGCAAGGAACCCACCTGCTGTGGTGTCGCCAGGGGATCATGCTCCTGACGCCATGCCTGCCACAGCAGGAAGGCTGAAAAAATGACCCCGAACAGCAAGGCAAGACGGACATGATCCATCAGCTGATCGCGCACAGCGTCCTCTCATCCATGCCATCTTCCTCCAGCGGGCGCTGGGCGCACCGGGCCAGCAAACCATCCATGGACTGGCGCAGCCCGCCTGGCGGTAGATTGGCTGCTTCCCTGTACACCATGACCACCACATCCCCTGGCTGCAGCCGGGTTCCTTGCATCCGGAAGGATTCGCGGATGATGCGCTTGATCCGATTGCGCATGGTGGCATGGCGCACGTGGCGCTTCGGCACCACAAGCCCCAGCCGTGGCCTGAAAACAGCATTGGGCAGATAAGCCACGGTCAGGCCAGAGGCGCGGTACCGCTTCCCATGGCGCAATACCCGCTCGAATGAGGCGCGGTCTGGCAACCGAGCTGCTTTTGGGTAGGCTTGCACAATTTATGAGACTGTCAAGCGCATACGTCCCTTGGCCCGCCGCGCCCTGATCACCTGTCGCCCACCGCGATTTTGCATGCGCGCCCGAAAACCATGGGTGCGTTTGCGCTTGATGACACTGGGCTGATACGTGCGTTTCATGGGTCATCCCTCGAGCTTGTTTTCATGAAAAACAAGCATTATATCATACCGTCCCCACTGGCTCCGGGCAGCACCCACGCACGACTGCGCAAGCAGAGGAGAACGGCTCAATGCACGGCCAGGTGCCTTGGCAGTAGTTGGCTATTACGGGGCGGAGGCCACGCCAGGGCAGCCTGCAACTCCCGAGCCACGGCGCGATAATCCGCCAGAGCACCATGACCAGGCGCATATTGGAAAAGGCTTTGGCCAAAACCTGGACTCTCGGCAATGGCAATGGCCTCACGAATCCCCGTGTGCAGCAGGCGCTCTCCAAAATAAGCCAGCAGACGCGCCCGCACCTCGTCATCGAGACGACGCCTTTTGGAGACACGATTCAAGACGAGATGAAAAGGCTTTGTTCCTTCCAGGCTCTGGGTGAACTGAATGAAGCGCGATAAGCCGTTCATGGAAAGATAATCCGGGTGCAGGGGGATCAGCAGCGCGTTTGCCGCCTTGAGCGCTGCTTGCAGCAGCAAGCCGTCGCTCGGTGGGCAATCCAGCAACACCACCTCATAACCTGCAGCCAACGCCTCGATGGCAGCTGATGTGGTCTGTGGATCGCGCGACTTGAATGATCCAGGCTCCATGCCCAGGAGATGGATGCCGGATGCGATTGGGCGAGCGCCAGCTTCCTGCTTTTCCAGAAAGCTGCTCAAGCCTGCTGCCCCCTGATCGCCAAAAACGGCCGTCAGATGGCCCTGGGGGTCCAAATCAGCCAGCAGCACATGATAGCCCATTTCGCCAAAGGCCCAACCCAGGTTGAGAACCAGCGATGTTTTGCCGACCCCCCCTTTCTGATTCGCTATGGCGACAATGGCCACAGATCAGTCTGTGGGGCTTGCCGATGCCTTTTTTTCCGAGTTGTCCGGCCCTGCTGGATCATTGTCGGCTTCCGTACCTTGCTGGTCCGCCATCAAGGCGTTGACATCAAGCAAGCGATCGATGTCCAGGATGATCAGCATCACGTCACCCTGCTGCCTGTGTTCTTCTCCAACCTCCCTGTCGTCGGCTTCGGCGCTCTTCTTGATGGTGGCAAGGCCGCGGATATAGGCTGTATCGATGTTGATGCCCAGGTCGGGTGCTGGGCGAATATCGTTGTCGTTAACCTTATACACATCGGATACGTGATCCACCACAATGCCGAGGGTACGCTCATGTTCCGCCGCCAGGGCTTGGAGTATGACAATGACCGTATTGTTATCGTATGGCACAGCGGGCATGCGAAAACGGCGCCGCAGATCCACGATGGGCACGATCAGGCCGCGCAGATTGATCACGCCAAGCACGTAACGCGGCGTACCGGGAATTTTCGTCGGTTTCTCCCACATGCGGATCTCCCGCACCCGCAGGATCTCCACGCCATATTCCTCGTCGGCCAGGATGAAACTCAGGTATTGGTTGACGCCAGAGGCTGCATCCACAGCAAGATTGATGCCCAGGGTTTCAGCTGTCGTGCTCATGATGACCTCTATCTATACCTGCTGTTTTGGTTTGGCGACCGCTATACCCTGGGCGCTGCGTTCAGGTCTGGACAGGCGCATCAGCCCCACCACATCAAGGATGAGGGCAACCGAGCCATCACTGAGAATGGTAGCACCGGAAAGACCCGTCAGTCGCATGAAATTGCGCTCCAGGCTCTTGATCACGGCCTGCTGTTGTCCGAGCAGGCCGTCGACGCGCAAACCGAGGTATTCACCATTGGCCTCCAGGATGACCAGCAGATCATGCTCCTGCTCAATGGTTGATCTGACCTTCGCCTGTCTTTTCATCTTTTCGTCTGGAAACACGTCAGCCAACTGGATCACGGGCACATATCTCTCGCGCCAGAGATAGAGACTGGATTGCCCGGCCAGCTTCTTGAGGTATTCTGGCTTGATCTGCACCGATTCCATAATGGAGACCAACGGGATCACGTAGCGCTCGGCACCGATCTCCACCAGCTGACCCTCGATGATGGCCAGGGTCAGGGGAACCTGCATGATGAACCGGGTGCCTTGTCCTTCCTTGGTTGTTACTGTAATGGTGCCCCCGAGCGTCTGGATATTCCGCTGCACCACATCAGTACCCACGCCCCGACCGGAAACCTCCGTCACCTGATCTGCGGTGGAAAAACCTGGCGAGAAAATCAGCTGGACCATCTGCTCATCGCTCAGCACATCAGAATGCTGGTCCACAAGCCCCCGCTCCCTGGCCCGTCTCAGCACCTTGCCCCGATCGATACCCCTGCCATCATCGCTCAGCTCGATGATGAAGTGACCACCGCGATGGGCAGCCTGCACCATGATGTGTCCGGTTGCTGGCTTACCCGCAGCTGTGCGTTGTTCCGGTGTCTCGATACCATGATCCAGTGCGTTGCGCAGCAGGTGCATCAAGGGATCGGCAATATGCTCGAGCACGGTCTTATCCACCTCGGTGTGCTCGCCGACGATCTCCAGCTCGACCTTCTTGCCGGACTGAGCCGTGATATCGCGCAGCACCCGGGGCAGGCGATTGAATACCATGCTGATGGGCAACATGCGGATGCGCATGATGTTGTCCTGGAGATCCCTGGTGTTGCGCTCCAGTTCGCTCAAACCTTCCCGCAAGCGCTCCAGCAGTTCTGGCTCCAGACCCTGCTGCGATTGGGCCATGATGGTCTCGCCGATCTGATCCAGCATGGCCCGGGTAATCACCAGCTCGCCCACCAGATTGATCAGCGTATCGATCTTGTCCACATTCACCCGTATGCTCTCGGCAGAAGCCGATTCCGCGGCACGTGCCGCAGCAGGGCGAGAAGCAGCCTGATTTTTTGGTGACTGCTCCTGTGGAGCAGGCGGTCCCTTTTGTGCCGCAGGTTCATGCCGGCCTGCTGGAGGTTTCACCTCTTGCGGCCTGGTCATTGCGGATGCTGCGGTGGCCTGTGTGTCACCTGCCAAGTGCTGTTGATCCGGTGCTATGGACTGTTGCTCGATGTGCACCCCGCCCACCTGATCCAGGTTGGCAAAGACCTGCTTGACCTGCTCCTCGGTCACGTGGCCGGTCAGCGTCATCTCCCAGCTCAGATAACAGCGTTCGGGATCGAGGTCCTGCAAAGAGGGCAAGGTATCACGCCTGGCCTGAACCTGCAGGTCACCCAGCCAGGCCAGCTCATCCAGGTAGCGCAGGGGATCATGGCCGCGGCTCATGAGATCGGCATCCGGCGTGAAGACAATATGCAGCGTCCTGGTGGCATCTTCTGCTTGCGCAGCGCTTGGCGGCGCAGGCTGCGCCCCGGAATCCTGGTCGGCAGACATAACCGGTCCGGCAGACAAGGCATCAAGACGCTTCTCGAGCTCTTGGCTCTTGGCATGGTCGATGGGCTGCTTTTGGGCGATGGCGTCAAGCTGCTCGCGAATGGCATCGACGCATTCCAGAAAGAGCGCTATGGTATCCGCCTCGACCCGCAGTTCGCCGCTTCGCCATGTGTCAAGCTCGGTTTCCACACGATGGCTGAACTCCACCAGCTCCTCGAAGCCGAACATCTTGGCTGCACCCTTGATGGAGTGGACGGCGCGAAAAATGGTATGAATGAGTGCGCTATCTGGAGCTGCCGGGTCAAAGGCCAGCAGACTCTGCTCGGCACGCTCCAGACCTTCCCTGGCCTCGACCAAAAACTCGCCCACAAACTCGCTGAGATCATCACTCATAGACACCAATCCATCGGCTCATCGGCATCGGCTGATGCGTACCCCAGTGTCCCATGCCAGCCCCAAATCCCCAAGGCAGTCAAAACCCCTATCACCACACCTATTTCCTTTATTGCCTTTCCCGGGGCTCGAGAAGGTCAGCAAGTCCGGCGCGATTGAGAGCACGCTCCAGAGGGAGGCTCACGCCAAGCCATGCCACAGGCCGTCCTTCTTGTTGCGCTGTTCGAAAAAAACTGGCCAGCACCTGGGCGCAGGCCGTGTCGATTCGCTCCACGAGCTCCCCCTGCAGCCGCACCTTCGAGCCCTGCTTCAACCCATAGAGCAAGCGCTCCTTCAAGGCTCGCGCGCTGGCCATGCTCAACTGCGCATCGAGCACGATATCGATGGGCTTCTTCTGGACTCCTTGCCGTGCCATGTCTGCTCCATTGCTGCACCCTACTGTACATCATACTAAAAAGCCAGGCTGCGATGCACGCCGCCGGTTGGACTGCAATGCATCATGATATTCTGCAGCACAGGCAATACCTTCCAGGCGCATGAGCACCTCCAGGCGCTGTGCCGCCAATGCGGCCTCAACGGCCAACATGATCTCATGAACCTCGATCAGAGCCTGGCTTTGCATGGGGGATGGCCCAGTGAGGCCGCGGTCCAGCCGCACCAGCAGCAGTTGCACCACCATGCACTGCAGCCGTACATCATCAAGCCGACCATCCAGCGCGGCCTCCCGGGCCCCCCGGGCGGCACGCAACAGCCAGTGGCAACGCGCCTCAGGTCTGTGTGGCTTGCAGGAGCTCACCCCAGGCATCGCGAACCACCTCGAGCAACTGGATAGCCTCCTGGAGCAGGGCTTTATCCCGGCAGCGGTGTGCCTCCAGAAGGCGCGCCACCACACAGTCATAGACCTTACCGAGGCTGACTGCCACCTCTCCACCACGCTCATAATCAAGATGTATCCGCAGCCCTTCGATGATGGTCACGCTTCGGATCACCTGTTCCTTGAAAATTTCCCGATCGGCGCAGCGTAATGCCGCCTGGGCCTTGGCTATGGCAGCAAGGCTCTCATTGAATAGCGTCAGTATAATGCGTATAGGGGAATCCACTTGGGCCGCAAGAGCATCCCGGTTGGCCTCCAGGTAGCCCTGGCGGGCGGCATCGTCTCTCATGGGCCTTCTTCCTCGGTCATCAGGATCTGTGCTCATCCAGCAACGGGCGCGGGCACACTACCAAGGCGCTGGGCAACCATGTTGCTGGTGGCGCTTGCCTGGGACAGGGTGCCATTGAGATCACTGAACTTCTTGGTATAGTAATCTTGGGAGTCCTTGAGATCCTGATTGAGCTGCTCAGCCTGTTGCTGATTGGTTCTTATATTCTCCTTGAGCTGGTTCTCTGCGTTGTACACGACCCCCTGGGTGCCCCGCAGCTGCCTGATGGCGCGATCGACACGGGAACCGGCGCTGGTCACAGGTTCGGTCAGCAGAGCGTTGACAGAACCCGGGGTTTTGCTCAAGGCAGCATCGAGGGCCTGCTGATCCACCTTCATGGTACCATCCCTCTGCAGGGTCACCCCGATATCAGCCAGGTATTGGAACTGACTGTCAGTCTGACTGAGACGCTGCTGCAAGTTCTGACCTGGTGGCTGCATCGCAGCGATGGTGGGAGCCAACTGTTGCCCGATCACGGGTATCCTGCCCACCACACCGGCCACCTGTCCCGGCAGTTGTGTCAACTGGTTCTGAACTGGGGGCGGGGTGGTCAGCGAATTGGTGATATCGTTGCGTACGGTGCTGAGCGTCAAATCATTCTTGAGCACATCGGCATCAAGTTGGTCGATGGTCATCCGGTAGGCATTATAGGCATCGGCAAAAGCTTGCAGGCTTTTTTTGGCATTGTCGCTATCGGCTTGAACCTGGACAGTGGCATTGCCCGGGCCGGCAATGGTCAGCGTCACCCCCGGGATGACATTGTTGAGTGTGTTGCTGCGCCCCTTCACCGCCACGCCATCCACCGTGGCAAGCGCCTCCTGGCCCTTGCTCAGGGTTTCCATACGGCGGGAGTCCAGCATGGCCAATCCCGAACCAGGGATAGCCAATGCCTGCACCTTGACCTCCCGATCAGCCCCTGCCTCGTTGGCGCGCAGCACCAGCCGAGCACCTTCTGTGCCATAGACGACGCTGGCTGTGACCCCCTTGGAACCTTTGTTGCCCTGGGCGTTATTGATGGCGTCACTCACCCCTCCAAGGGTCATGTCGGCAGGGGTTACACTCACCAGGAAACCCTTGCCACCCACACTGATCCACAGCGCGCCAGGCCCCATGATCAGATCGGGAGATGGGGTACCGGGACGCAATGGGCCCTCGAACCTTGGCTCAGCTGGTTTGAAGCGCTCAAGAGCCTTGTTCACCTGATCCCCGGCATCCTTCAGCGGCTTGGTAGCCGTATCCTGTTTTTCCTGGTTTTGTTTGACCTGGTCCAGGTTCTGCTGAAGACGTGCCACCCGCTCCTTCTCCTTTGGTGATGCAGCCTTCTCTGGTGATTTCTGGGCACGCTGCTGTGCCTGCGCAAGGCGGTCCTCCAGGTAGTTCTGCCGGGCGGCGCCAAGATTCCCGGCGCCATCACCCTCAGCGCGGACAGGCTCGGCAAGCTTGGTGGGAATAAGTCCATCCTTCAATGGCTTGGAGGCCAGGGTATGAAACGTGGCGGCCTGCTGGACGTCGACCTCATGTACGCCCACGTCACCACCGGCACCTGTGGCCTTGACGCCCACCACGCCGGGTTTGCTGCTGTTGGCAGCCAACACCGTTCCGTTGGCACTGAGATCCAAGGCGGCCTTGTCCAAGGCGCTCAGCGCCTTGTCCAGCTCCTTATAGCCCTCTACCTGGTCCTGGTACCGCGTGGCATCGGCCTGACTGGCCTTGACCTTTTGCTGCTGAGCCGTGGTAGAGGACTGGACCAACCCTGGTATGTCAAGCCCGCCTGCACCTGAGATCCCACTTGTACTGGCCATGGCTCACCCTTTTTTTATATGTGTTGAAATGTACTGAAAGCTCGTGCAACCCGTTCTCTGGTTCATCAGGCCAAGGCGTTGAAATTTCCGCCCTGTGCCTGCATGGAGTCATGGGCATCATAAAACCTCTGCAACCAAAACTGCACCTGCAGATCGATCGCACTGGGCACCTGGCGCACCAGCTCGCCTGTCTTGGGGTTGACAACGCTGGTCACCAGTTCGCCTGTCAGTTGATCCTTGCTGAAATTGAACTCGCGCGCCGAGCTGGTCATGACGGCCTGCACCCATTGCTCCAAACGCTGGCGCAGTTGCGCCATTTCCTGCTGGGGGTCCACCGCAAGCTTGGCGGACCATGACGGCATGGCAGGAGCCGGGGAATCCCGGCTACCTCTTCCATACAGCATCCCTGCGCCCTGATTTGGCATTGCGGCAGCTTGTGAACCATCGCCCACCCGAGGACGCTGCTGTTGCACCGCCGCCTGCATCAGGCCCCCGGTAACGCCTGCTGTATCAATAGCCATGATGTCATCCCCTCCTGCCCTTGCTCGCCCTCACCTTTTCGCTTTTCGCTCTTGCTTTTTGGGCTTGTCCCGTGCCAGAACCGGCGCCTGGAGACGCCGGTTCTGGGGACATGAAGGCCTTACCGCAGCAGCGTAAGCGCAATCTGCGGCATGGCGTTAGCCTGGGCCAACACCGCGGCACCTGCTTGCTGACGGATCTGGGAAGACGCATAGTTGGCGCTCTCTCGAGCGTAGTCGGCATCCATGATGCGACTGATGGAGCTCTCCGAGGCCTGGGACGCCGCATCATTGGTGCGCTGCACATACGCAAAGCGGTTTGCCAACGCACCGAACTGGGCGCGGGTCGCGGTGACCAGATCGACGTCGCTGGTGACATCCTTGATGGTCTGCCGCGCCGCAGACTGGGTCTTGACACTGAGCGAGCCCGTGGCAGCCAGATTGCCGTCATAGGTATTGAGCCCCTTGCCAGCTGGCGCCCTGGTCGCCAAGTTGCCGAAGGCCTCGACCCTGCCCAGTGTGAGAGCGTTCCCGACTTTCCCCGTCACATTCAATGTTTTGTTTGTAAGGTTTGTCACTATGTTCAGGGGTTTGCTGATGAAATCAGGCGTATGCTTGCCCTTGCCCGTCAGCTTATTGAAGCTTGAGGTGATGGTGTTGGTTGCATTCCCGGCAGGCCTCACAGCAGATTGGCGCAACCGCTCGCCGTTGATGACCTGGTATTTGGTCGAAGGGCCTTGCCGGGTCATTGCGTCCTTGCCGTTCACCTTGGCGGCCTTTCTCGAGCTGACTGTCTTGGAGCCATCGCCATCGGAACCGATCTGGAAGGTAAACTGCGACTTTTTGGAGCCTAACAGCTGGTAGCCGTTGTAGTTGGTGCTCTTGACGAGGCGGGAGATTTCCTGGGTCAGCTGATCCACCTCGAGCTGGAGATTGGCACGATTCTGCTTGTTATAGATGCCGTTGGCAGCCTGTACGGATATCTGGCGGATACGGGTAAGGTTGTCCTGCATCACGCTGAGGGCGCTGTCGGCGATGTCGGTCACGTTGGTGGATTCCAATGCGTTGCGGCTCGCCTGGTACAGGCCGGCCACCCGGGACTGCAGAGGCGAGGCCACCGCAAGGCCGGCAGGATCATCGGCTGCGCTATTGATCCGCGAGCCAGACGAGAGCCGGTTGATGGCCTGGGTCAGGCTACTGGTGCTTTGGGTGAGATTGTTTTGCGCCAGAAGCGATGTTGGGTTGGTATTCACAACGATCATACTGCTTTCTCCTTATACATTCCTTAACACTTTCCTTAACACATCAAGCTCGATGCTCGATATAAAAAACAATGCAGTCAAGCTTTTGGTAGCCTCGATTGCTCAGATGGGGCTTCTGAGATCCCCCAAAACCTATGTCTCGTGCTTATTGAGCGGCAATACCGCCGTGATGTTTAGCCCCCTCCGGACTGCTGCCCGGATTGCTCTTCATGCATCTGCGCCAACTGTGCCAAGCGCACGCGCTCCAGCTCGGCCACTGCCAGCTCCACATCGCGTTGGGCTTGCGGTGTCAGCTGCACGAATTCGCCTCCCAGCAGATAATCGCGCTGCTGCCTCCAGCGCACCAAGCGCAGCCTCAGTCGCCATTGAGTCAACTGCAGGTAGCCCTTGATCTCAAGCGAACAGGGGAACAGTTCGGTACCTGGGGCCAAAAGGTAATCCAGATCCTCTATGGCGGTCACCACGCCAGAGACGCCACCTGCGGAAATGTCGGCAACCCAGCCCTGGGCCACCTGTCGCGGACCATCATGCAGAACCAGCTTGGAGGGCACCGTCTTGGGCACCTCGATACGTTCCGCCTGGCGCGATTCGCTGGAGTAGATGCTATGCGGCAGAGCCAGGACGTGGTGAACCCTGAGAAGACCGACGTTCCTGAGCCAGTTGGTGGTGAAAGAGATCGTTTCGCGCTCCAGCTGGCCAGAACAACTCAACAAGGCACCATTGCACAACGCAGCCCGTCCCTCGGCTGGATTGAGGGGGCTGACCTGCAGCTGACCGGCCTGCGCATCCACGGCGGTGATCACGGTTTGATAGATTTTGTCATCATGGGGTCGACCCTCATCATCCAGCAGCACGCAGGAGAGCTCCCGGCGTTCTTTACATAAGCGTCGCAACACGGCGATGCGCTCCATGCGGTTGTGCAGGAGGTGCAGGTCCGGGGATGGCTGGGTAGTGCTCATGGTGATGGCTTATCCAACATGGGTGAGGGTTCAGGCCAGATGCTGGATGTTGCGGCGTGGCACCGCCTCGCCCTGGGGGTCGTGCTCTGTGGGGATGGCGGCAGCCGCCGTCCACCCTGAAGCCCCATGTGCTGAGGCATGGACTGATCCATGTTGGTCAGCCCCTGGACCAGGCATCGCCAGCAGTGCTTCTGCCGGCTCTGTTTCTGGCAAGGAGACACCCAGAACCGCGAGCTCCTGAGCCACTTGTCTGCGACGCAGGGCGATCAGGTTGCCATTGATGTGGTTGAGACCGCGACAGCGTGCCAAGACCTCGATGGCAGCACGGTCTTCCTCGAGCCATGCCCGTCCCCGGGCCATTCCCAATTCCTGGCAGGACTGCTCGATGGAGGCCAGCAACGCCATTTTCTGGCGTGCCAGGGTGGTCAGGGCACCGGCGGCGGCCTCCACCAACACCTGGTGCTCGGCACGCAACACCGCCTCCAGGTTGGCGAGCAACTCGAGCACGTGTCTCTCACAGGCCGCATCCCCATCCCCGGCATCCGCCCCAGTGCACCCATCCCCGCCACGCTCAGTTTGCCCGGGATACCGGGGAACCCTGGACTCGTGTCCTGGCTCTGCTGGTCCTGGGCTCTGCTGGTCCTGGCGGCGAATCCAGGAATCGTCCATGGTCGCTCCTCCTTATGTCCAGGGCAGACCAAACCACAGGCCGCGCTCCATGTCCACCATGCGCTGGGCGATCTGGTCTGGGTCGATGGTGTAGGTGCCATCGGTGATGGCCTGGCGCAAGGCCTGGAGGCGTGCTGGATCCACAGCGTGGCTCTCCACAGCACCCGCCACGAGCCTCTGGACCAGGGAACCAAAAGCGACCGAGACTGTGTCTTCCTGGGAAACCGGAAGGCTGCGCTCCTGCTGCACCAGCGGTTTACCTTCCAGCGCAGCTGGCCGCACGCCCGGCACAGGAGGCCCTTTACCATCGATCCTGCCTATACCCATTGCCTCATCCTCACCGCAGTACCCGATCACCTGCCGTCCATAAACGCCGCCAGCAGGCATTGATTTTACCCTGAAAAGTATAGCGGCTGCGGGGCTCAAAAAATCAAGAAATCTCAAACAGACCCGACGCGCGGCTACGCGCCGCCATGACCATCATGCCCCGAAATCCACCAGAGCCCGGTTCACGGCGTGCTCCAATTGCAACAAGGTACTACATTCATGCAAGCCATGTAGCAACGGCCGGTAACGCCAGATGACCGAATCCCCCCAGCCCCACTGGACGCGTGGCTCGGGATCAAGCCACATGACCCGCTTCACCTGGGCAGAGAGGCGGCGCAGCAACGCCACTTCCGGGTCGAGGTCGTTGGAGCGGGCATCGCCCAGCACCAGCACGGTGGTCTGCCGGTTGAAGAGATGGAGCTGATGGGCTGTCATGTGACGCCACAGCTGGCCATAGTCGGTGGCCCCGCCGGGGGCGGCGTGGGGCACGGCATCGAGGGCCTGCTCGAGGCTCAGCCGCTGGAACAGTTCATTGACACAGGCGACATCGCCGGCAAAGGCAAAGACCTGCAGATCGCGGATCACCGACTTGAGCTCGAAGAGCAGCATCAGCAAAAAGCGCACATAACGCTCCACCGAACGGCTCACGTCGCACAGCGCCACGAGCCTGGGCTGCTGCTGCAGCCGCCTGTGCCAGGCCACCTCCATCAGGACGCCATCGTGCCCCATGTTGGCGCGCAGCGTGCGCCGCACATCCAGCGTGCCGCGGCGCAGATGGCGCGTGATGCGCCGCTTGTCTTTGAGGCGCTGGGCCATGGCCTCCACCAAAGGACGCATGCGCTTGAGATCCCGGGTCTCCAGCGCCGACAGCGGCTTTTCCTGCAGGATGATGTCGCTGAGGGCCTGCATGCGCCCCTTGCCGTAGAGCTGATAGGCCTGCTCCACCATGGCGCGGGCATGGGCGCGCAACCGCTCGCCCTGGGCTGCAAGCTGCGCTGCGGTCTCGAGATCGCCCTGGCGCTGGGCCAACTGCCAGGCAGCCTCCAACTCCTCGCCACCTGCGGCCATGGCCAGCCTGCGGGTATAGAGGCCCTTCTGGGTGGGCAGCGCGATGGTGTCGATGCGCATCTCCCGGGCGGCGGCGGCGAGGCGCTGCTGCATCATAACGCCCGGTTCCTGGGACAGGTCACCAGCTGCAGGCTCGGCCTGCGGCAGGCCTGCATCGTCCGCAGTGGCCCCGGCTGTCGGTGCCGTTTGCTGGGGGGAATCGGCAGAAGAGCCCGGCAGGGCAAAGAAGCGCTGGAACGTGGCCTCGAAACGCCGTTTGTCCGCCACCGACTTGGCCAGCGTGCAACCCAGCACCTCACGCAGGGTATCGCGCTCGGCAAGCCCCACCTCCCCTGCGATGCGCAAGGCGTCTGTGGTCTCGTCAGGCGTGATGCGCACCCCAGCCTGGCGCAGCGCCTCAACGAAGAGCAGCAGCGTGCGGTCCATCGCGGCAGGCCTCTTGCACCAGGCGCAGGCCCTGGTGATGGACCTGCTCGGCGTCCTCCTGGAACTTGAGCAACACATTGAGGGTATCCTGCACCAGGTCCCAAGCCAGCTGATCGGCATGCAGCAGCACCAGGGTACGTGCCCAGTCGATGGTCTCGCTCACGGCGGGGAGCTTGCGCAGGTCCAGCTTGCGCAGGCCATGCACAAAGGCCACCAGTTGGGCGCGCAGCCGGGCGGTGCACTGGGGCACCTGGGCGGCCACGATGCGCTCTTCCAGGGCAGCATCAGGAAAGTTGAGATAGAGATGCAGGCAGCGCCGACGCAACGCGTCACCCATCTCCCGGACGCGGTTGCTGGTGAGCACCACCAGCGGCTTTTCCGTGGCGACGATGGTGCCCAATTCGGGAATGCTCACCTGGAAATCGGAGAGCACCTCCAGCAACAGGGCCTCGAACTCCGGGTCTGCCTTGTCCACCTCGTCCACCAGCAAGACAGCACCGCCTGGCACCTGCAGGGACTGCAACAGGGGGCGGGGCTCCAGAAAGTCCCTGGAGAAAAACAGCTCATCCTGGGCATGAATGACTGCCAGGGCCTGCTCCAGCGTTTTGGTGCCTGCCGTGAGCTCGGCGATCTTGTCCTTGAGGAGCTGCACATAAAGCAGCTGCTTGCCGTATTTCCACTCGTAGAGCGCCCGGGCCTCGTCGAGACCCTCATAGCACTGCAGGCGGATCAGCGGCTTTTGCAGGTACTGTGCCAGTGCTTTGGCCAGCTCGGTCTTGCCCACGCCGGCTGGGCCTTCCACCAAGAGAGGCTTTTCCAGCGCTGCTGACACATAGACCGAGGTCGCCACACTGGGCGAGGCGATGTAGCCCAGGCGCTCCAGACCTTCGGCCACGATGGCGGGACTTGCAAGCCGGCTGTCCTTTTGCAAGGAGACGCTCATGGCGCGCCCTGTCGATGATGTTGTCTCATGCTGTGGCCCTGCATGGCAATCCTCCTTCACGTGGCCAGGCGGCAGGTGGCATCATGGCTGCTTTTTCATGGCCTAATCCCGCAATCCTCAGGTTCCTCAAGGTTCCTCGCCAGAGCCTGCCAGGCGCCCCAGCCGGGCGCGCAGCCGCCAGGGATCACCCCGGCCCAGGGCAGCAGGCAAAGCCTGAAGCAAGCGCATGTGGTCATCATCGTCCAGGGACTGCACGCCCTGCAACCGGGCGCCCAGACCCTGGGCCGACTCGAGGCCCGCCAACGCCAGGGCCTGCTGGCGCTGGGCCCGCCCAGCCTCCAGGGCTTCCAGGGCGGCCATGGCCAGCTCCTCCAGGAGCAGCGCTTCGCCCAGGATGGCCGTCTGCTGATCGTCCGCTGCGCCACGGCGGACGATCAAGCGCACCGCGGCAGCCAGCAGCGCAAGGCGCAGGCTGTCCTCGGCGCGGCGCAGCCGGCGCCCGGCGGCCAGGGCCCGCTCCTGGGGCAGGCGATGATGCCCTGCCACCGGCACGTCTGTGAGATCCAGCCGAGCATGGGGCAGGCCGGCCAGCAACGCCGGCACTTCCATGGCCGTGACCTGCACGGCACCTGCGGGCACCAGGAAGGCTTCACGCCGGGGATGGTCTCCTGCGACCATGGCAAAGACCACGAACCAGTCGGCCAGTGGGCCATTGGTGATGTACTGCTTGCTCCCTGAAAGCAGCCAGCCTGATCCGTCATACCGCGCTGTGGTGTTGAGCAGCCCTGGCGAGCCTCCCGGCTCCGAGTAGGCCACCGCCATCACTGCCTGTCCTGTGGCAACCGCTGTGGCCACCTCGATGGCCTCGGCCCAGGGGCGCAGATAGCAGTGCCAGGCCATGGCCTGGACGCCAAAGGCCAGGGCAGCCAGCAGATCCTCCCGCAGATCCGCACTTCGGCCCAGCAGGGCACAGGCTGCCCGGGCCATGGTGTCCAGGGACGCCTGATCACCGGCGGCCTGCCAGAAACAGCCCTGGGTGGTGGTGAGCCAATGACGGTGTCCCTGGGATGACCATGGTGGCAGGGCCGCGAACAACGCGGGCCACAGCCGGGGCTCTGGGGTGGCGATCGATGACATCATTTTTCCACAAAAGCAATGATCTTTCATGCCATAATGGTCGGCAAGAAGTCCTTTCGTCAATCCATGGCACAAGCGGCAGGATAGACAACCGCAGGTGGATTTCAGGTTCCAGGGAGAAGTCATGCCATCACATCGCACGCCACGACGCATCCTGCTGCCGGCAGCAGCCCTGCTGGTTGCCACAGCCCTTGGCGCCTGGGCAGCGGCCCCCAAGGATCTGGTACACTACCGCCGCCATGCCCTGGGCGCACTGGGCTTCCAGTTCTCCCAGCTGGGGGCCATGGTCAAGGGTGACAAGCCCTTCGACCCCAAGGAGATACAAGTGCGCGCCGCCCATGTGGCCTATCTCGCCAAACTGCCCTGGGAAGGCTTCACGCCCGAGACCAAGGGCATCAAGCCCACAGACACCAAAGCAGCGCTGTGGAGCCACATGGACGACTTCAAGGAGAAGGCACGAGCCTTGGAGCAGGCCGCAGATACCCTCGCCGAGACAGCCAAAAATGGCGACAAGCAGCAGTTCGCCGCCCAGTTCCTCAAGACAGCCAAGACCTGCGAGGCCTGCCATGATCGCTATCGCGTGGAGTGAGCAGGCGGCGGCTCATGGCCCCGGACAGACTCAGTGGATGATGATGAAATCCTGTGCCTGGAAAGCTGACTCCTGGCCTGGCGGCGGCGCATAGGGCGGGGACGGGGGCTGGTTCGAAGCGGCTTCCATCATGGCCACACCCTCGACCACAGCGCCGGTTGGTCCCTGATGCAGCCAGGCATGCAGGTCCTCCAGCGCCTCCGGTGGGCCCCCGGCCAGCACTTCCACCCTGCCGTCTGGCAGGTTGCGCACCCAGCCCACTACACCCAACGCCTTGGCCTGGCGCTGGGTTGCGGCGCGGAACCCCACACCTTGCACCAGACCGTGCACCACAAAACATCGCCAGAGGGTCATCGCCATGGGGATGATGATACCCCAAAGACCACGTGGGCCACAGCATCAAGCCGTTTTGCCGGGCTCAGGCCATGACTCCCCAAGTGGCGGTCATCGGGCTTGGCTACGTGGGCTGGCCGGTGCTGCAGTCCTTTGCCAAGGTTGGCCCCGCTGTGGGCTTCGATATCGACCTCAGGCGCATCGCCCAGCTGTGTGCCGCAAACAAGGACCTGCCTGCCAGTTGCATCCTCAGCTCAGACCCTGCCGTTTTGGACAATAATGATGCCTACATCATCACCGTGCCCACGCCGGTGGATCGCAGCAAGGTGCCGGACCTGCGCCCCCTGCTGCAGGCCAGCGCCATGCTGGGCCCACACCTGCGCCCGGGTGTCCTTGTGGTTCTGGAGTCCACCGTCTACCCAGGGTTCACCATGGAATGCCTTGCCCCCGCCCTTGGGGCAGCGTCTGGCTTACGCCCTTTTGTGGACTTCGCCGTGGGCTATTCACCGGAGCGCCTCAATCCGGGTGATGCCGAGCACACCCTGGAAAACACCACCAAGGTGGTGGCCGGCCATGACGCAGCCTGCACCGCGCGCCTCGCGGAGCTCTATGGTCGCATCGTGCAAGCCGGGGTGTGGCAGGCATCCAGCATTGCCGTGGCCGAGACCGCCAAGGTGATCGAAAATGTACAGCGCGACCTCAATATTGCTCTTGTCAATGAGCTGGCGCTGATCTGCGATCGCCTGGGGATCGCCACAGACGAGGTGCTGGCCTGCGCCGGTACCAAATGGAACTTTTTGCCCTTCCGCCCAGGTCTGGTGGGCGGACATTGCATCAGCGTGGACCCCTATTATCTCACCAGCAAGGCCCAGGCCCTGGGCTACAATCCCCAGGTGATCCTGGCGGGCCGGCGTATCAATGACAGCATGGGCGGCTTCGTGGCGCAGAAGATCATCCAGCGGCTGTGCCTGCGGGGCATTGCCCCCAAGACAGCGCAGGTGGGCGTGCTGGGGCTTGCCTTCAAGGAAAACGTGGCCGACTGCCGGGAGAGCCGGGTGCGGGACGTGCTGGACGAACTGCAGGCCTATGGGATCATGCCCCTGGTCCATGATCCCCTGGCCGATCCAGAGCATATTGCCAGCCTGTGGGGACGCACCATGAGCGATCCCGACTGTTGGCACAACCTCGATGCGCTGCTGCTGGCCGTGCCCCACCGCCAGTACCTGGGGAAGCCGGTATGCTATTATCAAAGCCGCTTGGATAAGCAGGGCCTGTTTGCCGATCTCAAGGCCATTTTTCGCCGGGAGGCAGGATGCTTCCCGGAATACTGGAGTCTGTAGACCATGGCGCGCATCATGGTGACCGGCTGTGCCGGGTTCATCGGCTTTCATGTGAGCAAGGCCCTGCTGGCGCGGCATGAAGAGGTGCTGGGCTGCGACAACCTCTGCCCCCATTACGATGTGACCCTCAAGCAGGCCCGTCTTGCCCAGCTCCAGGAAATCCCCGGGTTTTCATTCCAGCAGTTGGAGATGGCCGACCGCGAAGCGACGCTGAGCTATTTTGCAAAAACCCAAGCCCAGGCCGTGATCCATCTCGCGGCCTTGGCAGGGGTGCGCTACGCCATGCAGTGCCCCGAACTCTACATACAGAGCAATCTCGTGGCCTTTGGCCATGTGCTGGATGCCTTGGTGCGTCATCCCGTGGAGCATTTCGTCTATGCCTCCAGCAGCTCGGTCTATGGCGCCAGCACACGCCAGCCCTTCGCCCTGGATGACCATGCCGACACCCCCTTGAGCCTCTATGCCGCCACCAAGCGGGCTAACGAACTCATGGCCTATTCCTACAGCCATCTTCATGGCCTGCCGGCGACGGGCCTGCGCTTCTTCACGGTCTACGGGCCCTGGGGACGACCCGACATGGCACTCTACCTGTTCACCGAGCGCATGCTGGGTGGCCAGCCACTGACGATCTTCAACTTCGGCCACCATAGACGGGATTTCACCTACATCGACGATGTGGTCGAGGCGGTGTTGGCTGTGCTCGCCCTGCCGCCAAGCGCCCCGCCCCAAGAACAACTGAGCCGCGCCCGACATCGGGTGCTCAATGTGGCCAGTGGCCACCCGGTGCCCATCATGGAGTGTGTGCGTTTACTGGAAGGCTACCTGGGCCGGCAGGCCGCCATCGAGCTTTTGCCCTTGCAGCCCGGCGATGTGCCCGAGACCTTTGGCGACATCAGTGATCTCAAGGCCCTGACCGGCCTGACCCCCCGGGTCTCCATCGAGGAAGGGCTGGCCCGGTTCACCAACTGGTATCGCAGGTACAAATCCTGCTGAGCAGAGGCGGTGATCAGACTGGCCGCTGGGTCAGTCCGGCCTCATCGAGGTCCTGGGCCACCTGCAGGCACCAGTGATCCTTCCAGGGTGGCGCGATGCACTGCACGCCCACCGGCAGGCCGCCCTGGGGCCACAGCGGGGCCACCGCCGCGGGTAATCCCGCCAGGGAAAAGGGCTGTGTCAGCAAACCCATCGCCGCCCGGGTGGGCTGCTTCCTGCCGTTGATGGTGATGGTAGCACTGCCAATGGGCGGCGCCGGCACAGGGACGGCGGGGGCCAGCAGCACATCCACATCCCGAAACACCTCTGCCATGGCGGCACGGTAGGCTGCACGCAGCCGCTGGGCATCCAGGTACCAACTGGCGGGGGCACACAGTCCAGCCAGCAGCCGGGGATAGACCTGCGGGTCCAACAGGGCCCCGTGCTCGGCCAGGAGTTCGCGATGCAGGTTGCCCCCTTCGCTGGCGGTGAGCACATAGGCTGCCGCCCGGGCCTGCTCCAGGCTTGGAATGGTGATCTCGTTTGTCACCCCCAACACGGCGGCAGCATGCTGCACAGCTGTCCAGGCCGGCTCATCGGCATGATCCCGGCAGTATCCGCCCACAACCGCCAGACGCAAGGGCCGCCGTGGCTCGGCGTTCCAGGCCAGCGCGTCTTGGGGGATGGGCATGGAGACAGGGTCTGCTGCATCCTGCCCTTCCAGGACAGCCAGCAGGGTCATCAGATCGTCCGGCGTGCGCCCCAGCGGCCCCACGGTATCGAGGCTGGCTGCAAAGAGCTGGCTGCCAGCCCGGCTCAGGCGCCCATAGGTGGGGCGCAGGCCAAACAAACCACACAGGGCCGCCGGCACACGGATGGAACCGTTGGTGTCGCTGCCCAGGGCAAAAGGCACGATATTGGCTGCCACGGCTGCAGCAGAGCCCCCCGACGAGCCCCCGGCAATATGTCCATGACACAAGGGGTTGTGGACCGCACCGGCATGGGCGTTCTCGGTGACGAAACCATAAGCCAGCTCATCCATGTTGGCAGCGCCGATCAGGATGGCTCCTGCGGCCTGCAGCCGGGCCACCAGCGCGGCATCGGCCACAGCGGGCGCAAAGGGAACCCGGGTGCCTGCGCGCCGTACCACGCCTTGGATGGCAAAGAGATTCTTGACCACATAGGGCACCCCGGCCAGCGGCCCTACGGCCTGGCCCTGCGCCACCGCCTGATCCACCGCCCGAGCCTCGGCCAGGGCGCGCTGGGGCAACACGTCGGTCAATGCATTGCAGGCATCCCGTTGCGCGCGCGCCAGCGCCTCTTCGGCCAGCTGCACGGCAGAAAGACAGCCTGTGGCCACCTGGCTGGCCAACTGGGCAATGGATGGGCGGCTCACGGCCGGAACACCGCAGCCGGCTCCTCATGGGCCCTCAGCGGCCCCTGGTGCATGATGGTGGCCATGGTGCGCAATACGGTCCAGTGGTGAGCCACCGATTCCAGGATGACCTGTTGCTCGCCAGCTGTTCCATGCAATGGCACATTCAGCAGCTCCAGCAGCCGGCTGACATATGCCGCGGGGTTGGGTTCACTTGGATTGGAAGATGGCTCGGTCATCGTCTACCTCGCTGGTTTCCTTGCTATAATACCAGCCCTGGGGCCGTAGCTCAGCTGGTAGAGCGTCGCGTTCGCAATGCGAAGGTCGTGGGTTCGACCCCCATCGGCTCCACCATCAGTGCAATCTGCAGGCTATCAGCTGCCTCCCGCTCCCCGGGAAAGGCTTTGGCGACATCATGGGCCTTGCCGGCATCGCCCTGGCGCTGGGGGCTATGTCGGCACAGTGGACCATGGGCATGATCCCGCTGTTGAACCAGGTCGCCCGCTTGAAAAGGAAATTGGTCGGGGTAGAGGGATTTGAACCCCCGACATCCTGCTCCCAAAGCAGGCGCGCTACCAGGCTGCGCTATACCCCGAGGCGTCCGGAGCCACTCAAGCCCCGCTGAAAGGGCATGATAGCACAATCCGCCGCCCGGCTGCGGGCTGCCGAGCCAAGGGGCCAAGCCCATGACTTCCTGGCGAAACCTGCCAGCCGGACCCAACCTGATTGGGCTCGCTGGGACCTGCGCCGCTATGTGGCGCTCAGCCCTGGAACCAGCGCATCCTGGCTCCTAGAGCCCAACGTCATAGAGCATCTGATAGCGGCGATCCGGATAGTCCCCTGTCGTTTCGTTCCCCAGGGATGCCGGTACAGGCCGGTTGGCCAGCCAGTCCACCATGTGCCGGGTCAGCAGGGCAGCCTGCTTCCTGATGTCCGGCACAGCAATGCATTCGAACAGGACACCCCGCAGCGGCGGCCCCAGCGCAAACAGGCCGGGCACCAGCTGGCCCCTGGCATCCAGTAACTCGCCTCGTGGGCTCGCCGCAAGCCCCATACCCAGGGGATGTGGGCAGGCATTCCCCGAACCCAGCAGATTGAGCACTAAGGGATCGCGCATGCGACGATAGTCAGAAGCAGGCCCGGTGCAGTTCACCACCACATCGAACCGTGCCGAGCGTTCCTCGGTCTTGCCTCGGGGCCGCCAGCGCACCAGCACCTCGCCGCCTTGTTGCTCGATGCCCAGCAGGTGACCCGCTGCCGTGGTGAGGCGGCCTGTGGCGCGCAATCGCCCCAGCAGGGCATGGTGCGCGTCGCAGATGCGATGGCGATGGATGTTCCAGTACGCCAGGGCATGGCGCAGGAAGCGCCCCTGCTCCAGGAGCGTCCAGCTCTGCCAGATGGTCTGTATCTCCGGGCGCATGGCATTGATGAGCGGTTCCCAGGAGCTCATGCCTGCTGCGAGCGTGCGCAGGTGGCGCAGCATGGCCCGCGGCCCGGGCATGGGCTCTGGAAGACGCATGGGCATCATGTCCTGGGTTTTCCAGGGCAGTGGCAGCAGGCCATGGCGGGAGATGGCGGTCATGTGGATCTCGGGGTGATCGGCCAGACTGATGACGCCATCCACCATGGTGAGCCCCGTACCCACGAACAACACCCGGCTGCGCCCGGCCACCACCTCTTTCAGCCGGCAACGCCAGGGCTCGTCCACATAACAGGCGGCATCCACCACCTCGCCGCCGGGCAGCGAGGAGGGCGGCAGATTGCCCACCACCAGGACCACCGCCTGTGACTCCAGGGCGCGGCGTCTTTCCAGCGCTACCCGCCAGAAACCGGCTCGTCGCTCGAGCCCCCAGGCACGATCCCGGATGCGCACCACCTGCCCAGAGGCACGCAACGGCGCAATGAGTTGCTCCAGGTAACGGCCATAGTCCAGGCGTGACGCAAAGTCTTCTGGAGACATCTCGATGCCCTGTGTGCCCAGGAAACGCCAGAACGAAGCCTTGTCTTCCTCGCTGGCACCCATGTTGGCCGCCGGCACATTGAGCAGATGGCGACACTCAGAGGTGCTGTAGGCTGCGCCAAAGCCTTCATGGGGATCCACCAGGATGGTGCGTCCGGAAAAGCCGGCGGCGTGGAGATGCCAGGCCAGCAGCGTCCCGCTGGCACCAGCCCCGATACATGTCACGGTGGTCACCCGTCTTCCTCCTCGGCCATGGCCCAACCGTGGGGCATGGCGGTACGCAATCTGTTTTTGTGATCACTTTCAAAATAGCAAAATGCCGCGACATACGACAGGCTCATGGGCAGCGGGGTAGGCCGTGGCAGCCGATCAGGCTGGTTACTGGGCAAAACGGTTGCGGTCAATGGTATGGGCCACCACCTGTGCAAAGCCCACCAGCAGCTCTTCCCTGGGGCGTGGGGGCAGGGCAAAATCGCGCCGGGTGGCGGCATCCCGCGCTGCATGCTCAAAGCTGTCCAATATGGCCAGCTGGCCGGACGGCAACAACTGGTTGGCGCTGTCGTCCACACTATAGCTGGTCACCCGCATCCTGGCTCCCGTCACCTCATGCTCGCTGAACCCCCAGCGCGGCGTGGCCAGCACTGACCAGGCAGCGGGGTGCGGAATCACATCATACAAAGACTGGCCGCCGCCGCCCTGGGTCACCTGCACGTAGCCGCCGGGGCGCGGCCTGCCGCGCCCCATGGGATGGCTGCGCTCGTAGATGTGGTCATGCCCCACAAGAAGAAGATCCACGCCATAGCGCAGCAGCATGCCCTCTTCCAGGGCCACCAGGGTGAAATCCGCAGGATCGCGCCCATCCTCATCGGTCCAGATGGGGTAGTGCTGCACCACGATGATGAAGTCGATCTCACCCCTGGCCCGTCGCGCCGCGGCGGCACTCAGGTCCTGCTCCATGGCCAACACCTCTTCCAGCAGGGCCCACACCGAGGCAGGCCCTTCCACAAGACAGCCTGCGGTACTGAAGAAAAAATGCACGCGATCCCAGTCAAAGGCATACCAGGCACCGCGCCCTGGCTGGGTGATGCGACTCAGATAGCCCTGGCCACTGCCGTCTTTCTGCTCGTGATTGCCGGGACAACTCAGCACAGGGATGGCGGAGGCCAAGGGTTCCAGCATGCGAAAATAGCTGTCCCAAAGGGATTGCTCGCCATTGGCATAGGCCAGATCCCCTGCGATGAGCACCAGGTCTGGGCGGCGCTGCCGTATGCCGGCCACCACGGCCCGGCTGGCCGCACTCTGGGCATGGTCTCCAAAATGGATGAAGCGCCAGGCTTCTGCAGGAAGAGCCGGTAATTCCCCCTCATGCAACCATTGGCCATTGGCGCCGATACGATAGCGCAGGGCCTGCCCCGGAACCACCCCATCCAGCAGGACGCGATGGGTGAACAGAGGAATACCGTAGCTGGGTGTTGCCGTGCTGGCAAGTACCAGCGCGTCCTCCTGCCCAGCTGCCCCCTGGGCCGGCCAGGGCATCAGCACGACGGTATAGGGTGCGGAATCGGCGGAAAACCAGGTGAGGGCACGCTGTGCTGTGATCAGACTGGCATGCACCCCATGGATAGGCTGTGCCAGCGACCCCGCCTGGCCAAAAACCCGCCGTGGCAGCAGAGGGGTTGCCGCCACACCCAGGGCGGCCCCCAGGGCCTGGCGCCTGCTCCACCGGGTCATGCCCAGCCCCGGGCCTGCTGCCGCAAGCAGCCTTCCTCACCTTTCACAGCAAGGCAGGCACCCCAAGCGCTCAACCCTGCAACAGCCCCAGCACCTTCTGGTGCGCCGGACGGTTCATGCCCGCCATGAGCCAGTTGTTCAGTGCCGGGTAGGGCGAGAAGTCGTAGGGTATGTACATAGCAAAGTCCACCACCGAGCAGACGTTCAAGTCGGCAATGGTGTATTGCTTGCCGAGTATGGTTTCACGGCCTTGCAGGTGCCTGTCCAGGATGCCGAAGGGTACCTCGAGCCGCTTGATGGCGTCTTGTGCCTTGGCGGCATCACGTTCTTCCTCGGGCAAAAACATCTTGTTCATGATGGCGGTCATCACCGGTTCTTCCACCTCGGACAGGGCCCAGAAGCTCCACTGGTAGATGTGGGCATGGTCTGCGATGTCGCTGGGCCACAGCGTACCCTGACCATATTTTTCCGCCAGGTACAGATTGATGGCCATGGACTCCCAGACAATCAGGCCATTGTCGTCGATGGCAGGCACATGGCCATTGGGGTTGATCTTCAGGAACTCACTGCTGCGACTGCCTGTGCCGGGGTCTGTGGCGATGAGGTCATAGGGTATGCCCAGCTCTTCTGCTGCCCATAGGGTCCGCACCGCCCGGGACATGACCGTGCCATAGATCTTCAACATGCTTCCTCCCATTGCAATCGGGCCGCCCCGTCTGAGCGGTGCACCAAGCGTAATCCGTTGGAAATTATAGCAGCGCCAGGGACAACCCACAGCCTGGGTCATGCGGCTCCCAGGTGATATGATCACCAAAAGCACCCTTGAGAACACCAGGAGATCGCATCACACCTGTTCGCCAAGGATCTGCCATGGATGCCATTGCCATCATCCAGCGCTATCTCGACAGGAACGACTGGGAGATCAGCGAGAACAGCAACATCACCTATTCCCTGCAGGGCCTGCAAAGCCATCTTGCCGGTCATGCCATGCGCGAGTACTGGCTCAAGAAGGTCTACCCGGCCGCAGCGGCAGAGGCTCATCGGACAGGCGAGCTTCACCTGCATGACCTGCAGGTGTTGGGCTGCTACTGCAATGGCTGGGATCTTCAGGACCTGCTCACCCAGGGCTTCAAGGGAGCCTCTGGCAAGATCGCCAGCACCCCGCCACGGCATTTTTCATCGGCCCTGGGGCAGATGATCAATTTTCTCTTTACGCTGCAAGGCGAGGCCGCCGGCGCCCAGGCGTTTTGCAACGTGGACACGCTGCTGGCCCCCTTCGTGCGGCATGACCGCTTGACATATACTGAAGTCAAGCAGGCCATCCAGGAATTCGTGTTCAACCTGAACGTGCCCACTCGACTGGGTTTCCAGGCCCCCTTCACCAACATCAGCCTGGACCTCACCGTGCCCCGGCATCTGTCCGATGAACCGGCGGTGATCGGCGGCGCCACCCAACGGGAAACCTACGGCCTCTTCCAGCAGGAAATGGCCATGATCAACCAAGCCCTGGGGGAGGTGATGGCAGCCGGGGACGCCCAGGGCCGGCCCTTCACCTTCCCCATTCCCACCTATGGCCTGACCGCAGAGACCCCGTGGGATGCGCCGTGGCTCGCGCCACTGTGGGAGGCCACCGCCAGATACGGCACACCCTACTTCGTGAACTTCATCAACTCGGACCGTTCCCCAGACGAGGTGCGCAGCATGTGCTGCCGCCTGCGTCTGGATGTGGGGCAACTGGCGCGGCGTGGCGAGGGTTTCTTCGGCTCACATCCCCTGACAGGCTCCATCGGGGTGGTCACCATCAACATGGCCCGCCTGGGTCATGTGGCCGCAGATCCCCAGGATTTTCTTGGCCGCCTCGCCACTCTCATGGACATCGCCAAAGAAGCGCTGGAGAAAAAACGCGAGGCTTTGGAGGACTGGATGGCCAGGGGGCTCTACCCCTACAGCCGGCATTACCTGGACGCTGTCCATGGGCGCTTTGGCGCATGGTTCAAGAACCACTTCGCCACCATTGGCCTGGTGGGTATGCATGAGGGCTGCATCAACCTGCTGGGCAGGGGCATCGAAACCAGGCAGGGCCGCTCACTGGCACTGGAGACGCTGCACAGCATGCGCGAGCGGCTGCTGGTTTTTCAGCAGGAAACACAGAACCTCTACAACCTGGAGGCCACACCCGCCGAAAGCGCCTCCTTTCGTCTGGCCCAGCTGGACAAGAAACAATTTCCCCAGATGCCAGCACTGGCCGAACTGGGCGAGGCCGGCTACACCAACTCCACCCAGCTGCCCGTGGGCCTGAGCGATGATCCCTTCTTCGCCCTGGAGCACCAAGACGACCTGCAGGTCCTCTACACAGGAGGCACGGTGCTGCATTTCTTCCTGGGCGAACGCCCCACCGACACAGCAGGGCTCAAGCATTTCATCAAAAAGGTGGCTGCGGACTTCCACCTGCCTTCCTTCACCATCACACCCACAGCCAGTATCTGCCCGGTGCATGGCTACCTGCCCGGAGAGCAGGACACCTGCTGGTGTGGCACTGCAACCGAGGTCTATTCCCGGGTGGTGGGCTACCTGCGTCCCGTGGCTCAATGGAATCCGGGCAAGCAGGCCGAGTTCAGGAAAAGAAAATCCTTCCGGTTGCCGCCATGAAGATCGCTGGCCTCGAACCCTTCTCGCTGATCGACTTTCCCGGAAAGATTGCCGCAGTCGTCTTTACCCAGGGATGCAACTTCCGCTGCCCCTACTGCTACAACCCCGAGCTGGTGGACCCCCTGCGCTATGGTGCTCTACTGGATGAACAGGCCATCTTTTCCTTCCTGAACGAGCGGCGTGGCGAGCTCGAGGCAGTGGTCCTGGGTGGCGGGGAACCCACCTTGCAAAATGACCTGGCCGATTTCCTGCGCGCCGTGCGCCGCCTGGGCTATGCCACCAAGCTGGATACCAATGGCAGCCAGCCCGACCTACTCGCCAGGCTGTTGCAGGAAGGTCTGCTGGATTACATCGCCATGGATCTGAAGGCTCCCCTGGCACGTTATGCAAGCTATGTCCAGGCACCCGGGGATACCCAGGCCATCTCCCGCAGCCTGGATATGGTGAAGGGTTCGGGCATCGACCATGAGCTGCGCACCACGGTGGTGAGCGGTGATCTGCAACAGGCCGATTTCCAGGCCCTGGCGCAGCTGGCCCTGGGAGCCAGACGCTATGTGCTGCAGCGTTTCCAATCCAGGCCGGCGCTGGTCGACCAGACCTATACGGGAAGAAAGGCCCCAAGCCTTGCCGACCTGCAGAGCCTGGCTCCCCTGTTTCTGGAATATGTGGGGAGCTTCGAGGTCAGATAAACTGGCCGGCCCATCCTGCTGAAACTGCTGGCCACTCACAACTCATAAGGCTTCTTGGGTAGCAAGACCGGTGCGTCGCGCTGCCACGAGCCCCGGGCTCATGGCGCTCTACCTATTAATAAGCAACAAGCTAAAAAGGGCTTGAACCGGATGGGCAGTTGTGGGAGACTTAGGCGCGTTTGTGATGATCACCTGATGAAGAACATGCAGCAAAAAAATACATTATCAGCAGCGCAGGCTATTTGGCGCCCCGCCCGGCGCGTGATGACCATCCAGTCAATCATCCTGGCCACGGTGCTCACCATAGGTCTTGCCCTGTTCTCGCCAGATGTGGCCACGGCCGCAGGCCTCGGCGCACTGGCTGCCCTTTGGGGCAGCATGGGGATGGTGCTGGGCCTGTGCATCACCTGGCGGTCACTTGGGCCTGGAGCAGCTTTGTTGTTTGCAGAGACATGCAAGATGCTTGCCTTTATACCTCCTTTGGTGCTGGGTATCGTATGCCACCCCGATAAAGCGCTTTTTTGTGTGCTGGCCTTTGCGGCAAGTGTATTGACCTATCGCGCCGTCTTCGGTTTTCAGGCTGTGGCAAGCCTCAGGCAGCAACCCACCAACTGACGGGTATTCAGTATCCATGGCACATTCCCCCGCAGAATACATCACCCATCACCTCACCAACCTCACCGTCGGCGAGGGCTTCTTCACGCTCCACGTGGACACCTTACTCTTTTCCTGGGGGCTTGGCGGGTTGTTTGCTTTTTGCTTTTTTCTGGCAAGCAAAAAGGCCACCAGCGGCGTGCCGGGTAAGTGGCAGAACTTCGTGGAAATGGTGCTCGGCGCCGTGGACAGTTCGGTCAAGGAGATTTTCCATGCCCCAGACCCGCTGATCGGCCCTTTGTCGCTGACCATCTTCATGTGGGTCTTCCTGCTCAACGCCATGGATCTTCTGCCCATCGACCTGCTGCCCATCCTGGCTGGCGGTGCCGGCCTCGAGCACCTGCGCGTGGTGCCCACCACGGACATGAACACCACGTTTGCCCTTTCGCTTGGCGTGATGGGTCTGATTATCTGGTATTCGCTGCGCCACAAAGGCATCATGGGGTATCCGAAGGAACTGCTCACCCACCCCTTTGAGCCCTCTTTCAAAGGCATTGGGATGCTCCTGGCACCTGTCGTCATTGTCTTCAATCTGCTGCTCAACCTCATGGAACTGGTGGCCAAGGCTGTCTCGCTGTCCTTGCGACTGTTCGGCAACATGTACGCCGGTGAGTTGATCTTCATCCTGATTGCCCTGCTGCCATGGTTCGTCCAGCCATTCCTGAGTGCGCCATGGGCGATCTTTCATATCCTGATCATCACGCTCCAGGCATTCATCTTCATGATGTTGACCCTGGTGTATCTCAGCATGGCGGCTGCGACAGCCGCCGACCATCATTAGAATCCTGTCGTCATGATGTAGAGCACGCTTTGATAGCAATGGAGGAAACATGGAACTCGCTCAATTGATTGCCAATGTCCAGACGGTCACCGTGGTGACCGTGGGACTGATGTTTGCCGCAGGCGCCCTGGGCACCGCCCTGGGGTTCGCCATCCTGGGTGGCCGCTTTCTGGAGGGCATGACCAGGCAGCCTGAACTGGAAGGTCGCCTGCTGGGGCGCATGTTCATCGTGGCCGGTCTGCTGGATGCGGTCTCCATGATCGGCGTGGGTATCGCCTTTTATTTCATCTTCGCCAACCCCTTCCTGGGCCCGGTCCGCGCCGCCGCACAAGCCGCCACGGGCGGTTGACCCTGGAACCCGGACAAAGAGGAACGGCATGGGCATCAACATCACCATTCTTGGCCAGTTGCTTGGCTTTGGCATCCTGATCTGGTTCACCATGAAGTTCATTTGGCCACCCTTGATCCAGGCCATGGCGGAGCGGGAAAATCGCATCAGCGAGGGGCTGCAGGCGGCTGAGCGGGGCCGCCAGGAGCTGGACCAGGCCAAGCTGCAGGTCGACAGGCTGTTGCAGCAGGCCCGGGCGGAGGCGAGCTCCATTACGGCAGCTGCCAAGGAGCGCGAGCAGAAAATCCTGGAGGAAGCCCGCCACAAGGCCGAGGAGGAACGGGGCCGCATCGTTGCCCAAGGCGAGGCGGAACTGGCCCGTCAGCTGGCCCAGGCCCAGGCCACGCTGCGCCAGGACGTGGTGAGCCTGGCGGTGAGTTGCGCCGAGCGCATCTTGAAAAAGGAGATCAACACCAAGACCCACCAGCAGCTCTTCGACCAGTTCCTTGCCGAGGTGGGCCACGATGGCTGATGAACGCCAGGCTGCCCGGCCCTACGCCAGGGCCATCCTCGAGCAGGTCACCGATGCCTCAGCGCGCGACACCTGGGAGGCCTGGCTGGGTCACCTTGCTGCCATCGTCAGCGACGCCCAGGACTGGGATCTGCTCTCCGACCCTCACCTGGACCGCAAGTCCATGGTGGAGATCCTGGGCAAGGCCGCCGGCACTGCCACAGGCGAGATGGGCACGAATCTGCTGCAGCTCTTGGCTGCGCGTCATCGTCTGCCCATCCTCCCTGCGCTAGCCGCCCTGTTCCACGAACTGCGCGCTGCCGAGGAGGGTTGGTCCGAGGTGGAGGTGGTGGTGGCGGCACCCATGGACCAAGCCCGTCAAAAGCGCCTGGGTCAGGTCCTGAGCCAGCGCCTGGGTAAGCGGGTGATCCTGCAATTCAGGACCGACCCGGACATCCTGGGCGGCGCGCTGATGCGCTGCGGCGACCTGGTCATCGACGGCACTGCCAGAGGACGCCTTGCCGCCCTATCCCAGGCGCTGCTGTCATGAATGAGCAGACCATGGCGCCAGGTTGGCCTGCCCCTTGTACCCATCGATTGGTTTTCCTGAACACTCCTGGCCGCAGGCCCTGTGTCCTTGAAGGACGCGGTCACTGGCCACACACAAAGCCACTGGAAACGGGCGGAGAACAGCCATGATCAAACTTGATCCATCGGAAGTCAGCACACTCATCAAGGAGCGGCTCAAGCAGTTCGATCTTTCCACGGAGACCCGCACCGAGGGCACCATCCTGAGCCTGATGGACGGCATCTGCCGCATCCATGGTCTAAGCGATGCCATGTATGGCGAGATGCTGGCCTTTCCCGGGGATACCTATGGCATTGCACTCAACCTGGAACGTGAGTCGGTGGGTGCTGTGGTGCTGGGTGACTATCTGCACCTGAGCGAAGGCGATACGGTGCGCACCACAGGCCGCGTCCTGGAGGTGCCGGTGGGCCCTGCCCTGCTGGGACGGGTGGTCAACCCCCTGGGCATACCCATCGATGGCGGCGGACCCATCCACAGCACCCTCACCGCCCCCATCGAGAAGGTGGCCCCGGGCGTGATCACCCGCCAGTCGGTAAGCCAACCGGTACAGACGGGACTCAAGGCCATCGACGCCATGGTCCCCATCGGGCGCGGCCAGCGCGAACTGATCATCGGCGATCGCCAGATCGGCAAGACGGCCGTTGCCATCGACGCCATCATCAACCAGAAGGATTCGGGCATCTTCTGCATCTATGTGGCCATTGGCCAGAAGGCCTCCAGCGTGGCGGGGCTGGTTGCCAAGCTCCAGGAGCATGGGGCCATGGCGCATACCATCGTGGTGGCAGCCACGGCCGCCGAATCCGCAGCCCTGCAATACATTGCCCCCTATGCCGGCTGCGCCATGGGGGAGTACTTCCGGGATCGTGGCGAGGATGCCCTGATCGTCTATGACGACCTCACCAAGCAGGCCTGGGCCTATCGGCAGATCTCACTGTTGCTGCGCCGTCCGCCGGGTCGCGAGGCTTACCCAGGCGATGTGTTCTACCTGCACTCGAGACTCCTGGAGCGTGCCGCCCGGGTCAACGCCGAGTATGTGGAAAAGGCAACCAACGGTGCGGTCAAGGGCAAGACCGGCTCACTCACCGCCTTGCCCATCATCGAGACCCAGGCCGGCGACGTCTCGGCCTTCGTACCCACCAACGTGATTTCCATCACCGACGGCCAGATTTACCTGGAAGCAGACTTATTCAACGCCGGTATCCGGCCGGCCATCAACGCGGGTCTGTCGGTATCCCGCGTGGGTGGTGCCGCCCAGACCAAGATCATCAAGAAGCTCGGCGGCGGCATCCGCCTGGCACTCGCCCAGTACCGGGAGCTGGCCGCCTTTGCCCAGTTCGCCTCGGACCTCGACGAGACCACCAGGCGCCAGCTGGAGCGTGGCCGTCGCGTCACCGAACTCATGAAGCAGAAACAGTACCAGCCGCTGTCGGTGGCGCACATGGCCTTTGTGCTCTTTGCCGCCAACGAGGGCTTCCTGGATGCCGTCGAGGCCAACGGCGTGGTGGCCTACGAGGCGGCTCTGTATGACTTCCTCGATACGTCCCATGGCGAGCTGCTGGCGCGCATCAACCAGGAGGGTGACTACAACACCGAGATCGAGACCGCCATGCGCAACGCCCTGCAGACCTTCCAGCGCAGCTACGCAGGCTGAACCATGGCATCGGGACGCGAGATCCGGGGCCAGATCCGGAGCATCAAGAGCACGCAGAAGATCACCAAGGCCATGGAAATGGTGGCCGGCAGCAAGCTGCGCCGCACCCAGCAACGCATGGAAGCCTCCCGGGCCTATGCCACGCGCATTGCCACCCTGGTCAGACACCTGGCCCAGGCCCAGGGCGATGAGCAGCGCCATCCCTTCTTGGTGGAACGCCCGGAGAAAAGGACCGCCTTTGTGGTGGTCACCACCGACCGCGGCCTGTGCGGCAGCCTCAACATCAACCTGTTTCGCATCCTGGTAGGTACCATGCGCCAGCGCCAGCAGGCCAACATCGAGCTGGGCGTGGGCGTGCTGGGCACCAAAGGAGCGGTATTCTTGCGCCGCCTTGGGGTACCCATCCTGGCTGAGGCTCGTGGCATAGGCGAGCATGCCGATGACACCAAGACCCAGGGCGTGCTCAAGGTGCTGCTGGACGCCTATCTCTCGGGCGTGGTGGATCGGATCATCCTGGCCGGTAACCATTTCGTCAACGCCATGACCCAGGAACCCTACCTGCAGACCCTGCTTCCCGTGCCGCCCCTCGCCGAGGAGACCATGGCCGGGCACTGGGATTACATCTATGAACCCTCGGCTGCAGCCCTGATGAGCCCCATCCTGGGACGCTTCCTGGAGATGCAGCTCTATCAGGCGGTCGTGGAAAACATCGCCTGCGAGATGGCCGCACGCATGGTGGCCATGAAAAATGCCTCGGAAAATGCCGGGGAACTCATCGACGAGCTCTCGTTGGTCTACAACAAGACCCGTCAGGCCGGCATCACCCGGGAACTTTCCGAGATCATTGCCGGCGCAGAAGCCGTCTAGTCGTCACCCAGAGAGGAATCATGGCAACCATCGAGAAAACAGCGGAGCACACCACAGGAACCATCGTCCAGGTCATCGGCGCGGTGATCGATGTGGAGTTTCCAAGCACCCATGTCCCCAAGATCTATGATGCCCTCATCCTGCAAGAATCCGGGCTGGTTCTCGAGGTCCAGCAGCAGCTCGGTGGCGGCGTGGTGCGCACCATCGCGCTGGGCTCTGCAGAAGGCATCCGCCGCGGCCTTGTGGTCCGCCAGTCAGGCGCCCCCATAGCCGTCCCCGTGGGTCAGGCCACGCTGGGACGCATCATGAACGTACTGGGCGAGGCCATCGATGAACAAGGCCCGGTGCAAAGCGAGCAGCACTGGGCCATCCACCGCAAGGCACCCAGCTATGCCGAACAGGCCGGCAGCACCGAGCTCCTGGAAACCGGCATCAAGGTGATTGACCTGCTCTGCCCCTTTGCCAAGGGCGGCAAGGTAGGGCTCTTCGGTGGGGCCGGCGTGGGCAAGACCGTCAATATGATGGAGCTGATCCGCAATATCGCCATCGAGCACAGCGGCTACTCGGTGTTTGCCGGCGTGGGCGAACGGACCCGCGAGGGCAACGACTTCTACCACGAGATGAAGGAATCCAACGTGCTGGACAAGGTGGCTCTGGTCTATGGCCAGATGAACGAGCCCCCTGGCAACCGGCTGCGTGTGGCGCTGACCGGCCTCACCATGGCCGAATACTTCCGGGATGAGGGTCGCGATGTGCTGCTGTTCATCGACAACATCTACCGCTACACCCTGGCCGGCACCGAGGTCTCGGCGCTTTTGGGCCGCATGCCTTCTGCGGTGGGCTACCAGCCCACGCTGGCAGAGGAGATGGGCGTGCTCCAGGAGCGCATCACCTCCACCAAGAAGGGTTCCATCACCTCCATCCAGGCGGTGTATGTCCCCGCCGACGACCTGACTGACCCATCGCCCGCCACCACATTCGCCCACCTCGACGCCACGGTGGTGCTCTCCCGGCAGATCGCCGAGCTGGGCATCTACCCTGCGGTGGATCCACTGGATTCCACATCGCGCCAGCTGGACCCTTTGATCGTGGGCCAGGAGCATTATGAGACCGCCCGGGGCGTGCAGGGTGTGCTGCAGCGCTACAAGGAGCTGCGCGACATCATCGCCATCCTGGGCATGGACGAGCTTTCTGAGGACGACAAGCTGACTGTGGCCCGGGCCCGCAAGATCCAGCGTTTCCTGTCACAGCCCTTCTTCGTGGCCGAGGTATTCACCGGCTCACCGGGCAAGTATGTCTCCCTGAGCGAGTCCATTGCCTCGTTCCAGGCCATCCTGCAGGGCGCGGCGGACGATCTGCCGGAGCAGGCCTTCTATATGGTGGGTGGCCTCGAAGAGGCACGGGAAAAAGCCAAGCGCCTGAGCGGCGCTTAGACCCTGCGGCCGCACCATGGGTCTCCGGGGGGCAGCCGCAACGCAGCTCTGGGGCTACCAGCCAAAGGGGTGCCCCCAAGCCGAGCTCTTGTCCCCAGGAGACGCAGCCAGACCCTGGAGCAGAAGTCGCACAAGCCTTATAATCGAGGCATACCTGTGTGAGACGCAGCTCCGGCAGCAAGCAAGGACAAGGCAAGCCTTCGACCCACCACAAAAAACAGCTTCTGGACCAGAGGACAACATGGCAGCAGATCAAGGCGTTGCAGAGCAGCAGCAGACCACCCGCATGATGTTGGACATCATCAGCCTCGAAGGGCCTCTCTTCCAGGGCGAGGTGCACTTCGTAGCGGCCCCGGGAAGACAGGGTGAGCTGGGCGTGTTGCCGCGCCATGCACCATTGTTGACCGAGCTTGTGCCGGGCGACGTGCATTGCGACCTGCCCGGAGGGGAACGGCTGCATTTCTATGTCAACGGGGGTATCCTGGAGGTGCAACCCCATCACGTCTCCATCCTTTCCGATCTCGCCGTGCGCGCTGCCGATCTGGACGAGGCCGCTGCCATGGAAGCCAAGCGCCAGGCCGAGGAGCAACTCGCCACCCGGCGCGCTGACCTGGACTACGGCCTCATCGAAAGCCAGCTTGCCGAGGCGGTGGCCCGGTTGCGCACCCTGGAGCGCATGCGCCGCGCCGGGCAGCGCAACTAGGAACCCAACGCCCCCCACTCCATGATCAGCAGGGGTTGTCGCCAAGAGGCACTTCATGCCGTGGTACTGGCTGCAGGACGCGGCCAGCGCATGGTCGGCACACTGCCCAAGGTGTTGCAGCCCCTGGCAGGCCAGCCACTGGTGGCCCATGTGGTGACCACACTGCAGACCCTGCAACCCCATGACCTGGTGGTTGTGGCTGGCATCCACAGGGAAGCCATCGCCGCGACACTGCCTGCCCAGGCCCGGATCGTCATCCAGCCCGAGCCCCGGGGCACCGGCGATGCGGCCCGGGTCGGCCTGGAGAGCCTGGAGGCCACAGGCGTGGCCCTGGTAGCACTCGCCGACGTGCCCCTGATCACGGCATCAAGCCACCGCCAGGCGGTCCATGCCGCGGCCAGTGGGGCTGTGGCCCTGCTCACCGCCACCTTGCCCAATCCTACGGGCTACGGCCGCATTGTGCGCCATACCCATGGTGAGGTGCAGGCCATCATCGAGGAACGTGCTGCCGACGACGGGCAAAAGACCATCGGCGAGATCTTCGTGGGCGGGCTTGCGGCACCTGCGGCGCTGCTGGTGAATTGGCTAGAGCGCCTCGAGCCCCAGCAAGGGGAGTACCTCCTCACTGGGGTGGTGGCACTGGCACGGCACGATGGCGTGCCGGTGGTTGCCATAGCCGTGCCTGCCGAGGAGGCCTGTGGCATCAATGATCTTGCGCAGCTGGCCCATGCCGAGCGCATCATGCAGCGGCGCATCGCCCAGGAGCTCATGCAGCGCGGCGTGCGCCTGGCCGATCCGGCGCGTCTCGATGTGCGTGGCCATGTGACAACCGGTCGCAACGTGACACTGGACGTGGGCGTGGTGCTGGAAGGCCAGGTACGCCTCGAAGACGATGTGCATATCGGGCCCTACGTGGTGATCCGCGACAGCATCATTGGTGCGGGCAGCACCATCCTGCCCTTTTCCCACGTAGAGGGGGCCGTGCTGCATCAGGGCGTGCGGGTGGGGCCCATGGCACGACTGCGCCCGGGTGCCACACTGTGCGATGGCGTCAGGGTGGGCAATTTCGTGGAGATCAAAGCGACCATATTGCATGAGCGTGTCTCGGCCAATCACCTGAGCTATCTGGGCGATGCCGTGGTAGGGGCAGCCAGCAACATCGGTGCTGGCACCATCACCTGCAATTACGATGGGCACGCCAAGCACCGCACCACCATCGGGGAACGGGTATTCGTGGGCTCGGGCACAGAATTGGTGGCCCCTGTGACGCTCGGCGATGAGTCCACCATCGCCGCTGGCTCCACCGTCACCCATGACGTGCCCGCCGCAAGCCTATGCGTGGCACGGACCCGCCAGCGCATCATTCCCGGCTGGGCGCGGCGCGCCCTGCGGCGCAAGGGCTAGCGGCCATGTGCGGCCTCATCGCAGCCATCTCCAACCAGCAGGATGTCGTACCATCCCTCATGGCGGGCCTGGAGCGCCTGGGCTACCGGGGCTATGATTCGGCAGGGCTTGCCGTCATCCAGGCCGATGGCACCATGGCCAGGCGGCGGGTCGTGGGCAAGGTGGCGGCATTGGCGGCCTCTTTGGTCGAGCAGCCGCTTGCAGGCACCATCGGCCTGGCCCATACACGCTGGGCCACCCATGGCGCACCCTCGGAACGCAACGCCCATCCCCAACAGGTGGGTACTGTGACAGTGGTCCACAACGGCATCCTGGAGAATCACGCCGCTTTGCGCACTCGCTGCGGTGGCCATGTCTTTTCCTCCGAAACGGACACGGAAGTCATTGCCTGCCTGTTGGCTGCACAGCGCAGCCAGGGACTGGGCCTGCTGCAGGCGGTCTGCAAGATAGCCCATAATCTGGAGGGCTCGCTGGCTTTCGTGGCCATGGATGCAAGCCAGGGCCATCTCCTGGCTGGTTTTCGCCGCGGCGCTCCATTAGTGGTAGGCCTTGGAAAGGCAGCCACTTTTCTGATCTCTGATCCAGCAGCGCTCAATGGACTTGCCAACCAATGCCTGATGGTGGAAGACAACGAGGTGGTGTGCATCAGCCGGGACAGCGCCCCTGTCATCTGTGCCAGCCATGACCCCACCCCCATCAGCCGCCAGGCCGTGCCCCTGACACCGGAAAGCCTGGCCGATGGCCGCGGACCCTACCGCCATTACATGCTCAAGGAGATCTATGAGCAGCCCCGGGCCATAGCCCGCACCCTGGGCAGCACGCTGGCCGATGCCAACAAAGGCTGGATGATCGCCCCAGAGCAGCTGCCCATGGGGCTGTTGGCCAGGGTGCAATGCGTGCATATCGTGGGGTGTGGCACCAGCTATCATGCGGGCATGCTGGGCAGGCTGTGGATCGAGGCCATCAGCGGTCTGTCCTGCCAGGTGGAGCTTGCCAGCGAGTTTCGTTATCGCCGCCGGGCAGTACCCAGGGATTGCCTGCTGGTGGCCATCTCCCAATCCGGCGAAACCGCCGATACATTGGCCGCCCTGCAGGCCACCCAACAAGCGCCCTATCTCGCCAGAATGGCCATCTGCAACCGGGCCGGCAGTCTGCTGCACCGGGCTGCGGATTGCTGTTTGCTCACCTCGGCAGGCCCTGAGATCGGTGTTGCTTCCACCAAGGCCTTTACCTCCCAGCTGGCGGCCCTGGCGGTGCTGGCCCTGGCCCTGGCCCAGAGCCACCATATCGACGAAGCCATCCTGCAGCCGCTGGCCCGGCTGCTCAACGCCCTGCCGGCGCAAATGGAAGAAACGCTTGCCGTGGAAGACAAGATGGCCCTGGTGGCCCAGACGTGGAAGACCAAGCACCATGCGTTGTTCCTGGGACGTGGCGAAGACTTTCCCATCGCCCTGGAAGGCGCCCTCAAGCTCAAGGAGATCTCCTATATCCATGCCGAGGGCTATGCGGCCGGAGAGCTCAAGCATGGCCCTTTGGCCCTCGTGGATCACGACATGCCACTCCTGGCCGTGGGCGGTGACCGGCTTCTGGCACAGAAGCTCGCCTCCAATCTGGAGGAGGCACGCGCCCGGGGTGGTCACCTCACGGTGCTCATCGACCGTGAGACCGACATCCAGCCCACCACCAACATGGAAGTGGTGCGCCTGCCCACGCCCCATCACGCCTGGTCGGCGTTTCTGCATGTGGTGCCCCTGCAGCTGCTGGCCTATCATACCGCCCTGCTCAAGGGCACGGACATCGACCAACCGCGCAATCTTGCCAAATCGGTAACAGTCGAATAAACTTGGAAACTTTCACATGAGCGTTTTCCCGATCGAGAGGCATCATCCTAGTGGCTGAGCATACACCTGATAAAGAGAACCTAGCCGAGCTGCGCTCCATGCTGGCAGAGCGCAAAACAGCCCTGCTGCAGACCATTCGCCAGGAGCTGCTGACGGCTGACCAGGAGCATTTCCAGGATCTGGCCGGACATGTCCATGATGTGGGGGAAGAGTCGGTTGCCGATCTGCTCATGGATATCGGGTTTGCCAACATCCATCGTCATGTCCAGGAAATACGCGAAATCGAACAGGCGCAAAAGCGCCTGGCCGAGGGCACCTATGGCATCTGCAGGGACTGCGCCAGCGAGATAGCACTACCCCGCCTCAAGGCGCAACCCACGGCCACGCGCTGCTATGAATGCCAAACGCGCCACGAACGGGAGTTCAGTCCTGAAACAGACTGATCCGTCTTATGAGCGCTATCCCGCCATGAACCCCCCTGAGCCGATCAGCCCGGTGATCGTTGAACCCAAAGGCCCCCTGGAGGTGCTCTCGAGGCAGGAGATTCAGCGTTTTCATACCACCGCCAAGGGCAATCTGCATGATCTGCTGCGCATCTGCTCACTTGCGGTCCTGGCCTGCGGCACCAGCGCCGACGATGCCCGGGCGTTGTTTCAGCGCCATGAAAACTTCGATATCCAGGTGCTCAACGGGGAAGGCGGCCTGCAACTGCAGCTCCACAACCCTCCCCCAGAGGCCTTCGTGGATGGCTGCCTGATGCGGGGCATTCGCGAGCACCTCTTCGCCTTGGTGCGCGACCTGATCTTCACCCAGACCGAGGTGCTGGAAAATCCCACCTTCGACCTCGCCAGTGGAGCCGGCATCACCAATGCTGTCTTTCACATCCTGCGCAATGCAAGAGTCCTCGTGCCGGAGGAGACTACCCCACTGGCCGTGTGCTGGGGTGGTCACGCCATTTCCAGGGAAGAGTACGAATACAGCAAGAAGGTGGGCTACGAGCTTGGGTTGCGCGGCATGCACATCGGCACCGGCTGCGGTCCCGGCGCCATGAAGGGGCCCATGAAGGGAGCCACCATCGGCCACGCCAAACAGCGCCTGAACCAGGGACGCTATGTGGGCATCACCGAACCGGGCATCATTGCCGCAGAACCCCCCAACCCCATCGTCAATGAACTGGTCGTGCTGCCGGACATGGAAAAGCGTCTCGAGGCCTTCGTGCGCCTCGCCCACGGCATCATCATCTTTCCCGGAGGACCTGGCACCACAGAAGAACTCCTCTACCTGCTGGGCATTCTGATGCATCCTGACAACAGCGATCTCCCTTATCCCGTGATCCTCACCGGCCCGGATGACAGCCGGGCCTATCTTGAAGAGCTCCTGGAGTTCCTGCGCCAGACCTTGGGTGAGGCCGCCATCCAGCGCCTGACCATTGCCTATGGCCACCCCTCCCAGGCCGCCCGCGCCATGGCGGCTGCCATGGCCCTGTATCGGGAATATCGACGCCATCATGGCGATCCAGCTTATTTCAACTGGGCCTTGACCATCGATCCCCTCTTCCAGCAACCCTTTCTCTCCACCCATGAAGCCATGGCCACCTTGAATCTGGAGCGCCAGCAGAGCCCTGACCAGCTGGCAGCCCAGCTGCGTCGCGCCTTCTCGGGCATCGTCACCGGCAATGTCAAGGAATGGGGCATACGGCAGGTGGCCGAATTCGGCCCCTATGAGCTGCATGGTGACCCCCATCTGCTGCACGCCATGGACCGCCTGCTGAGCCACCTGATCCGCGAGCAGCGCATGCGTCTCTACAGCGAAAGCTATCATCCCTGCTATCGCCTGGTTGCCTGAAGACAACAACACTCACTGCAGCTGTGACATGACCCCGCAGGCTGCCTTGGAAGGCAGGATGGCAAGCTGATGGCCGCGGTACGGTTGCAGCAGCACGGGACTGGCATCAGCCCGCCATGACCCCGGCAACTCCACGATGACCATGCCCTGCGGATGGGTCTTGGCCCAGGCACAGACCCCATCGCGGGGCAGGGCATGGATGGGCGTGTTGAGCTGACCCAGAAAATCGAATTGGCCATGATAGGCTCCCGCCTTGACCACAGTCAGCCCCTGGGCCTGGAGATGGGCGATCTCCCTGGCAAAAGGACGCAGGTCATAGCGGGAGGCCAGCGCCTCGACCAGCACCGGCTGGCCGAGACACCAGCCCAGCAACGCACAGACCGCCAGCCACATCACCTGCCCTGTGATGCTCATCCCACGGCCTTTCCATACCAACAAGACACCCAGCACAGTAAAACCTGCCATCCACAGCAGGACCATGACCATGCTGAGTGCGGTGCGCATGCCTGCCACCAGCCACCATCCCAGCAATGGCGCCTGACCAATCGCAAGAAAGACGAGAGCTGGGCCCACGAGCCCATGATCCCTGGAGGATGGCGACGGCAGCCGCTCCAGACCGCGACCCAGCAGCAAAGCCACCGCGGGAAACAACGGCAGCAGATAGTGGGGCTGCTTGCCGCTGACCATGGACAGCAACACAAAAGCAGGCACCATCCAGGCCAGGCACAGCCGGCTCCCCGGTCCGCGTACCAGGCGCCAGCGCACCTTCCACACCACAGGCCAGCACACCCATGGCAGCCATAGCGCCAGAACCAAAGGGACATACCACCACCAGGGTCTGGCATGGGCGAAGGCCGCCACCACCCTTCCGGCCCCCTGGTTCCAGATAATGGCTCGCACGACACCGCTACCATGCCCCATGGCCAAGGCGACAAACCAGCCCAGCGGGGCTACCGCGGCTAATAGCAGGGTCAACATCATGCCGCGCCACCAGCCCTTGATGGGATGCCCCATGATCCAGGGCATCGCCAGCATGGGGCCGATGACGAACAGGCCAATCAAAGGGCCTTTGGTCAGGATCCCCAGACCCAGGGCACATCCCGACCAGGCAAAACCCCAGCGCTGCCCACAGGCAGCTCGCCACAAGCCCTCGATGGCCAGTACAACCCACAAGGTGAGCGCCATGTCGAAATACACAGCGGTACCCATGGTGGCCACATACCAGCTCCCAGCCAGCAAGGCGGCCACCAGCCCAACCTCCGGGCGTCTGCCCCACAGCGCCCCAGACAGGGCCATGCTGCGCCACAGGCAGGCCATGGTCAATGCCAACATCAGCAAGCGCAGCGGCGGTGCCGAAAAACCCCCCACCCACCAGGCAAGACGCATGAGCCAGAACAAGAATGGTGGCTTGTGGGTATAGAGCGTTTCCCCCAGCATGGGCCACCAGCTGCCCAGGCGCTGCATGGTCCAGGCCACGCTGGCATAACGGGTCTCATCGAGCGGATACAGCGGACGCAGGAAAGCGCTGCTCAGCCCCCACATCAGGAAACAGGCCATGAGCAGACAGCGCCACCTGGACAAGGTGGTTGATGGACTTCTCACGCTAAGAAGCTATGCTATGCAGAAATAACCCCCTCACATGGCGCCCATATACAGGCACGATATACTTTGTTGAGGATATGAATTGGTTAAATTAATTGATACCTTTCCAAGGTATTGACATCAATGCGGAATCTGCCATACTGCATGTATGGGCCAAAGACAGGCCAGCTTGCCTTTGGCCAATGCGAACAGGTCTCCTCCTTAAGCAAAGGGTTCTGATGTTCAGACCTTTTGCTCTTTCCCCCCTGCAACCCAGGGGGGTTTTTTTTGCTTGGCTATGATACAAGCATCATCATCAACGAATCAAGATGAAGCGATCCATTGACATTGAAAACCAATACTTAGTATAAAGCAAACTTATCAGAAAGCGCCCAGGATGTCAATACCATGACCAGGCAGACCCCCGAGAAGCCCAGGGGCTTTTATCGGCACCATCTGATGATCTGCACCAACCGTCGCGACAATCCTGCCCGTCCCGGTTGTGGCGCCATGCAGGGTGAAGAGGCCTTTCAAAAGGCCAAGGCAGCATTACGTGCCGCAGGCCCACAGGCTCAGGGGGTGCAGGTGAGCCGCACCGGTTGCCTGGGGCGCTGCGAGCTGGGTCCTGTGGCAGTGGTCTATCCGGATGGCACCTGGTATCGCTGCATCAATCCCGAGGATATGATCACGGTAGTCGAGCAGCATCTCCTCGAGGATCGGCTGGCTACCACACTGCGCCTTACCGATGACATGCCAGATCCATAGCAACCGACTTCTCTGGATGAGCAGCTGGATGGCTTTGTGAGGGTAGCGCCATGGCCTCGGCGCTGCCTGCCCCAGAGGCAAGATGTTCATCTCCTGAACCAAAAACCGCCGCAGAGCAGGCCAGGCCACGGGAAAAACAGCTGTGCAAGCGCTGCGGGGGACTCAAGAAGACTCCATGCCGAACCGCAGCACTGCCACGGGCAGCTCGGCAAAAACATGGGACAGCTGGAGTTTTTTCTGGTCATCGTCGTGCCGACAGGAGCTCAATACGTCCTGCCATGGCCCCTTCCAGGGAAGATCCAGATAACTGCCATCCCAAACCGGGCCAATGGGCAGGCGCTGTGCCCCATTGGTCAGGCGGTGATAGAACAACCCTGCCACCACCAGGATGGCGCTTTTGTTGTAAATACGAGCAAACGCCACCGCATGGTCGCGCCAGGGGCCGTGCACGGCAACGGGCTGATAATCCCCTTGTTGCAGCACGATCGCGTGGTCGCGCCGCAAACCCAGCAAACGGGAGGTGACATGCAGCTTGAGCCGGTCGGCCTCGCCCAGATTCAGCCAGGGCTGTGGCGTAAATCCCTGCTGCCGGTTGCTGTGTTCCACCTCATCCAGCATGGCCATGCGCCGCTCATAATCCACCGGGCTGCGATTGTCCGGGTCTGTGAGCGTCAATGTCAGCAGCTCAGCACCCTGATACAGGTCAGGTACGCCAGGTACCGTGTATTTCAAAACGACCTGGGAAAGCGTGTTGTACAGCCCCAATGTAGCCACCATCTCGGCAAAGGGCAAAAAATCATCCAGGAAGGGATCGCGCCCTTCCCCACGCCGCGGCATGATCACGGCGCGCACGAACTGTTCCAGCGCTTTTTCATAACCCTCGTCGGGCCGCACCCACGAGGTACGCCCCTTGGCCTCCCGCACCGCCTTGAGCATATAAGCCACCAAACGCTGTGCATAAACGCTACGGTCCGCATCCTGGTTTGCCCCAAAAAACGGCCAGGTGCCGATCAGGGTCTGGTAGAACAGATACTCGGTATTGCGCTCCGGCAGGCTTTCCTCATCCACCTCCACCTTGCGCATGGCATTGAGCTTTTCCCAGCGGCGCACCCGGCTCTGCCATAGGCGGGGCATCTCGGAGATGACGTTGATGCGGGCACGCACATCCTCGGAGCGCTTGGTGTCGTGGGTGGTGGTGGCCAGCATCTCATGGGGCCAGAACTTGAGCCTTTCGCTGTTGCGGCGGTGAAAGGCTCGCACCGACAGTCCCAGTCGACCCGGATCGCCGCCCACCTCGTTGGCCGAAACCAGGACATGGTGATTGTAGGAGGCGGTATCCTCCAGTCCTTTGGCCATCACAGGTCCGGTGAACTGCTGCAACTTCATGATGAAGTGCAACAGAGCGGTCAACAGAGTGGTGCTGGGGCAATCCTCCACTTCGGGCAGCTCCAGCAGCAGCACCTGGCGTAAAAAGGCAAAAACGCTGCGCTCGATGTTGGGGTTGCGCTTCTGGCCCTGGACCAGCGCCCATTCCACATAGCGCCGATCCGTCTCAGCGAGACCCTGGGCATCCCGGTACGTGCGGTAGACAGGGAAACAGGCCACCACCTCCATCAGGGCATGATACAGGCTGCCCAGCGTCAGGTCGCGGGTCTTGGGATGGGCCTCGGACAGGCGCCCGAGCAGGTTCGTCAGCACGGCAAGCTCACTTGCCAGGGTGGTCGCCATGATGAGCTTCTTGCTCTCGTAGAGTGTTTCCTCGAAGAGATTGCTGCGGCCTGTGAAACGATCATAGAAACGTCTCAGGGCGGCTATGGTGCGCGCCTCGATGAACAGGCCATTGAGCACATTGAGAAAGACATAGCCCGTGGTGCCATCAACCGGCCAGTCCCGGTGCAGACCCTCATAGGGAGCAAGAATCTTTTCCACCACCAGGTACACCTGATGCCTGGTGCCGTCTGGCCTGCTGCCCAAGGCCGCCACCGCGTCCCGCAGCTGAGTAAAGTATTTGGCGGGATCATACATGCCATCAGGATGATCGATGCGCAGGCCGCTCAGGGCACCATCGGCCACCAGTTGCAGGATAAGCCGATGGGTGGCCTCGAAGACCTCGGGGCGTTCCATGCAGATCCCTGCCAGATCGTTAATATCAAAGAAGCGCCGGTAATTGACCTCCTCGCTGGCTGTGCGCCAGTGGGCCAGGCGATAGGCCTGATTTTCCAGCAGCCTGTGCAAGGGGCTTTCCTGCAGCGGCTGGGTCACGGTGGCAAAGGTGGCCATGGTGCTCTGGATGTAGCCCTGCACGCCATCGTCCATATCCCACAAAAAGGCGAGGCGTCGCTTGAGGATGTCCTTGTCCCGGGCGCGTTCCTCCAGGGCTTCCTTTTTCCTGGCGCTGCGCGGCGGTAATTTCGCCAATGCCGAGATCAGGCTTTGGAACTCGGGCAGGGTCTTGGCTCCGATCTCCCTGGCCTGCTCGGCCTCCCTCAGCTTGAGGATGGCGGCATAGTCCACAGGGTCGATGGGAAAGAGGTGCTCGAAGTAATGAATGGCAAAGGAGCCGCTGGCCTCGTCAAAGGACAGCACAAGCTCTCCTGCCTCCAGGGCTTCACCATAGGACTTGCCCAGGACAGGCAGCAGCACCTTGTTCTTGAGTTCGTTCTTGAGCGGAGACCAGTCGATGTCGAAAAAATTGGCATACTGGGAAGCCGGACCATTTTCCAGCACATCCAGCCACCATTGATTGTCCGCTCCCATGACTCCCATGTGGTTGGGCACCACATCCAGAATCTGGGACAGCCCATGGTCCTGCAGCGCCTTGACCATGGCCTGGTAGTCGCTCTCGCTGCCCAGCTCGGGATTGAGGGCGTTGTGGTCGATGATGTCGTAGCCATGGCTGCTGCCCGGGCGGGCCTTCAGGTAGGGCGAGGCATAGAGATGGGAGATGCCGAGCCTCGCAAGATAGGGCGCCAGGGCCGCAGCCTTGCGGAAGCCGAAGTCCTTGTTGAATTGTATGCGGTAGGTGGCTCGGGGTATGGGGGGCTCCTGGGCACCCTTTGCCGCCTGGCTGTCGGCAGCATCCTGTGCTTTTGCATTATCCATGGCAGCCATCCTGCCACCAGGCAGCACTCCATGATCCCAGCACCAGCTCCGGCACCGCACCTTGCACCATCCCTTGCACGTCACCCACGGTGCCCACACACACCCCCTTGGGGCGCAGCATGGCCAAGGGCTTTTCTGCAAGATTGGCTGTCACACCATAAAGCATGCCTGCCCCCATTGGCCAGTGCACCACCAAGCCACCTCCTGGGCCACGCAGCATCCAGCCACCCCGAGTCGCGCCCTCGAGCCATGGCACCACGAAGCGCCGGCGCAGGCCCAGGAAATGGGCATAGCGCGCCATGAACCAGGCGGTGTCGCCCTCGGCCACAGCAGGCCAGGTGAGCCTGCTGTGCTTGAATGTGGCCGCGGCATTGGGATCCGGGATGCGAGCGCGGGAGGCCTCGTCGGCAAAGGCAGAGAAATGGGCAAACTCCCGGCGGCGGCCTTCGCGCACCGCATCGGCAAGAGCGCCATGAAAATCACAGAAGAACAGGAAGGGCGCCTGTTCGCCATATTCCTCACCCATGAACAGCATGGGAATGCCAGGAGCCAGCAGCACCACGCCCAGCAGCACCTCCAGGCGCGGGCGTGGCGCCAGCGTGGTAAAGCGCTCGCCCAACGCCCGGTTGCCCACCTGGTCGTGGTTCTGGATGAAGTTGACGAAGCACCACGGCGGCAACTGGGCACTGGGCGTGCCCCGCGGCTTGCCGCTGTGCGGCGAGACCTGCCCCTGATAAATGAAGCCTTCGGCAATACCCTTGCCAAGCAGGCTGATCGGGTCGTCCTGATAGTCTTGGTAGTATCCTTCCTTTTCACCCGTGGCGATCACCCGCACGGCATGATGCACATCATCATTCCATTGGGCACGGTAGCCACCCTGGGCACGACCGAGGTAATGGGCCTGGTTTTTCTCGTTTTCCAGGACAAGATGGATCTGCCGGGTCCGGCCCGGCCCTGCGGCCACGGCTTCTGCCAGTTCGTCGAGCACATGGACCGGCGAGCTGTCAAAGATGGCATGGACGGCATCGAGGCGCAGCCCGTCGATATGGAAGTGCTCCAGCCAGTACAGGGCATTTTCGATGACAAAGCGCCGCGCGGCCTGCTCGTTTTCGAAGGCCACCGCCTCTCCCCAGGGCGTCTGGTAAGCCTTGGTAAACAATTGCGGCGCATAGCGGTGCAGGTAGTTGCCATCGGGCCCGAAATGGTTGTACACCACATCCAGAAAGACCATCAACCCGCGAAGATGGGCTTGATCCACCAAGTGCTGCAGGTCTTCGGGGCGCCCATAATTTTCCGAGGGCGCATAGGGCAGCACGCCATCGTATCCCCAGTTGCGCTTGCCGGAAAAGGCGGCGATGGGCATGAGCTCGATGGCCGTGATACCCATGGAAGCCAGATAATCCAACCGCTCGATGACGCCTGCGAAGGTGCCAGCCGCGGTGAAGGTACCCACATGCAGCTCGCAGAGCACTGTCTCCGTCCAGGGTCGGCCCGTCCAGTGCTGGTCGTGCCAGCGCCATGTGCTGTGGTCGATGACCTCGCTGGGACCATGGACGCCCTTGGGTTGGAAGCGTGAGGCGGGATCTGGCAGGCGTTCGCCGGCCACATCGAAGCGGTACAGCATACCCGGGGCGGCCTGGTCACAATGTGCCTCGAACCAACCCTCACCACAGCCCACCATGGGCAGCCTGGTACCATCCTGCTCCAGGTACACGGCCAACTGGCCTTCTTGGATGGCTGGCGCCCAAAGCCGGAATGTGACACCCCCGGGCTCGAGGCGCGGCCCGAACAGAGTCTCCATCAGGCGGATTTCTCATGGTCATACTGGCCGTCCCCCAGCAGGATCAAGGTGCGGCCTGGCACGGCCAGCTTGACACCATGGCTATAGCTTGCCTTGAACTGGGTGTCAGCTGTGCTCAGCAGGGGTGTCCAACGACCGTTGCGGGCGAGCTTGGGCAGCATGAAACTCACCTGGTCGGCATGGGCATTGAGCAACAGCAGCATGTTGTCGTCTTCCAGGGGGCGGCCCTGATAATCCCGCTCATCCAAGCCATGTCCACCGAGGAACACGCCCAGCGAACGGGCAAAGTCATGCCCCCATTCCTCATCGGTGAGCTCGTGACCGTTGGGATTGAGCCACATGATGTCCTTGATGTCATGGCCCTTGATGTTGCGACCATGGAAGAAATGGCGCCGGTGCAAAACGGGATGGCGCTGGCGCAGCGCAATGGCGCGCTGGGTAAAGGCCAGGAGAGCGGCGTTTTGTTCCACCAGGGACCAATCGAGCCAGCTGAGCTCGTTGTCCTGGCAATAGGCGTTGTTGTTGCCCTGCTGGGACCGGCCCATCTCATCACCCATGAGCAGCATGGGCACGCCCTGGGAGAGAAACAGGGTCGCGAGGAGGTTGCGCACCTGGCGGTGGCGCAACGCCTGGATGGTCGGATCGTCCGTGGGCCCTTCGACGCCGCAGTTCCAACTGATGTTGTTGTTGTCGCCGTCGCGGTTCTCCTCGCCGTTGGCCTCGTTGTGCTTTGAATTGTAGGAGACCAGGTCCATCATGGTGAAACCGTCATGGGCAGTAACAAAATTGATGCTGGCCGATGGACTGCGGCCATCGTCCCCATAGAGATCGCTGGATCCGGTGAGCCGATAGGCCAGATCGCCGATCAGGCCACCATCACCCTTCCAGTAGGCGCGCACCGAGTCACGGAATTTGCCGTTCCATTCCGCCCAGCCCACGGGAAAATTGCCCACCTGGTAGCCACCCTCGCCGATGTCCCAGGGCTCGGCGATCAGTTTCACCTGGGAGAGCACCGGGTCCTGGCAGATGATGTCGAAAAAGGCACCAAGGCGGTCCACCTCGTGCAGCTCCCGGGCCAACGCCGAGGCCAGGTCGAAGCGGAAGCCGTCCACATGCATCTCCAGCACCCAGTAGCGCAGGCTGTCCATGATCAGCTGCAGCACCCTGGGATGCATCATGTTGAGGGTATTCCCGCAACCCGTATAGTCCATGTAGTGCCTCTGGTCGCCATCCACCAGCCGGTAATACGCCTTGTTATCGATGCCCCGGAACGACAGCGTGGGCCCCATGTGATTGCCTTCTGCGGTATGGTTATAGACCACATCCAGGATCACCTCCATGCCTGCGGCATGGATGGCTTTCACCATGGTCTTGAACTCGCCCACCAAGCCGGTTGAGGAATAGTGGTTCTCCGCGGCAAAGTAGCCGATCGAATTGTAGCCCCAGTAGTTGGTGAGGCCGCGGTCCACCAGCATGCGATCCCTCATGAAGGCATGCACCGGCATGAGCTCGATGGCCGTCACCCCCAACTGCCTCAAATGATCGAGGACGGGCTTGGTGGCGAGTGCGGCATACGTCCCCCGCAGTGCCTCAGGGACCAGCGGGTGCAGCTTGGTGAGGCCCTTGACATGACATTCATAGATCACCGTGTCGTGCCAGGGAATGCGTGGACTGCGGTCGTCGCCCCAGGTGAAGGCCGGGTCGATCACCTTGGCGCGCAAGGCAAACGGGGCACTGTCGCGCTCATCGAAGGAGAGATCCTCCTGCTCATGGCCCACGGTATAGCCAAAGTGTTCGTCACGCCACTGGAAGTGATCGGTAATCACCCGGGCATAGGGATCCAGCAGCAGCTTATGGTGATTGAAGCGGTGGCCGGCTAGCGGGTCATAGGGCCCATAGACCCGATAGCCATACAGCAGCCCGGGGCGGGCCTCGGGCAGATAGCCATGAAAAATCCTGTCGGTACACTCCGGCAGCGTGATGCTTTCCACCTGGTGCTCGCCGCTTTCATCGAACAGACACAGCTCTACTTTTTCGGCATGATCCGAAAAGAGCGCGAAGTTCACGCCCAGACCATCCCATGTGGCACCCAGTGGATAAGGTGCTCCGATCCAAACAGCGCTTTTCTTGGCATTCAAGATTGGTAGCTCCTACATACGATCCATGATCAATCATCAAACAGTTAAAGAAGGCAGGATTTAAGGTTGATGCTTGAAGGAAGCAAAAAGAGGTCAGAACTGGAGACTATACCTCTGTGGTATTGCTAGAGGTTTTCATTATACATCAGCAGCGCAACAACACTACCTACCCCCATCATTGGCATCGCGTTGTACGAGCACAGGTTGTGCTCACATATGCTAGCATAAAGCATGTCGAACCTATTTGACGGCCCAGAAGCCCTCACCTTTGATGATGTGGTGCTGGCACCTGCCTTCTCGGAGTGCCTGCCCAGCGAGGTCAACCTGGAAACCCAGCTGGTGCAGGGCATCGTGCTGAACGCCCCCATCGCCAGTGCCGCCATGGACACGGTCACAGAAAGCAGGCTTGCCATCGCGCTGGCCCAGGATGGCGGCATCGGCTTCATCCACCGCAACCTCTCCCCGGAACGCCAGGCCAGGCAGGTGGCTGCTGTCAAGAAATACGAAAGCGGCGTCATCCGCAACCCAATTACCGTCACCCCCCAGACCACCATCCGCCGCGTGCTGGAGATCACCCGCTCGGAAAACATCTCCGGTGTACCCGTGGTGGATGGCGAATTGCTGTGCGGCATCGTCACCCATCGCGACCTGCGCTTCGAAGAAGCCCTGGACCGGCCTGTTTCCGCCATCATGACGCCGCGAGAGCGCCTGGTCACCGTGCGCGAAGGAACTGCAACTGCAGAAGTCATCGAGCTGCTGCGTCGCCATCGCATCGAAAAGGTCCTGGTGGTGGATGACCACTTCGCGCTGCGCGGCCTCATCACCGTCAAGGACATCCAGAAGGCGCTGGACTTTCCCAATGCCTGCAAGGACCCCGATGGCCGGCTGCGGGTGGGCGCTGCGGTGGGGACTGGCGCCGATACCATGGCCAGGGTCGCCGCCCTCACCGAGGCTGGCGTGGATTGCATCGCCATCGACACCGCCCATGGTCATTCCTCCCGGGTGCTGGAGATGGTGCGCACCGTCAAGCGAGAATGGCCTGAACTCCTGGTGGTGGCCGGCAACGTGGCCACCGGCGAGGGAGCCACGGCCCTGGCGCGGGCCGGCGCCAATGCGGTCAAGGTGGGTGTGGGGCCGGGCTCCATCTGCACCACCCGCATGGTGGCTGGCGTAGGCGCCCCGCAGCTCACGGCCATCTGGCAGGCCAGCCAGGCCCTGCGAGGCACGGACATTCCCGTGATCGCCGATGGCGGCATCCGTTATTCCGGCGACATAGCCAAGGCCATTGCCGCCGGGGCCAGTGCGGTGATGATCGGCGGGCTGTTTGCCGGCACCGACGAGGCTCCCGGCGAGGTGGAGCTGTACCAGGGTCGCGCCTACAAGACCTATCGCGGCATGGGTTCTCTGGGCGCCATGGCCGAGGGTGCCAGGGACCGTTATGGCCAGGAGGGTGTCGAGACAGGAAAACTGGTTCCCGAAGGGGTCGAGGGCCGCGTCCCTTATCGGGGCAGCGTCTCGGTGATCATCCGCCAGCTGCTGGGAGGGCTGCGGGCCGCCATGGGCTACACCGGTTGCGCCACCATCGCCGAGATGCGCACCAGGGTGCGTTTCCTGCGACTGACCCAGGCTGGCGTACGGGAAAGCCACGTCCACGACGTCCACCTCATCAAGGAAGCCCCCAACTACCGCCTGGATCTGGACTAGCCCTCAAGGCCGGACACGGCAGATCCGGCGACAACAAGCTGGTTCCCCGGCTGGCACAATCATTGGGATCTCGGTTTTAGGGATCTCGATCAGTTCCTGGATCTGGTTTCCCGGACCTGGGCACATGCTTCCCAGCCAATTACTCCCAGGGCAGTTCCGCCACGACGGCGCGGTGCTGCTCCAAAAGAGCGCGCATGGGGGTCGGGTCCTTCTGGTGAGTCATGGGACCAGGCCGCGGAAAATGCCAGTCAACAGCACGCGATAGCCAGAAGCGCAATGCAGCCCGGCGCAGCATCGCGCTCCAGCACCGCCGCTCGGCAGCGGACAGCGGACGCAAGGAACCATAGCCCTGCACTACCGCTTGCACCAGGTCGCCATCCAGAGCGCCCCCTGGCTTACGGCACCAGTCATTGACCATGACCGCCAGGTCATAGAGCCATGCCTCGTTGCAGGCGTAGTAGAAATCGATCACGCCTCCGATACGGCCATCATCGAACAGCACATTGTCGCAGAACAGATCACCATGGATGGGGCCATGGGGCAGGGTCGTGGTAGCCACGCTGGTCTGAAATTGCAACTCATCGAGCGCCAGGCTGCGTTCTTCCGGGGACAGATGCGCCAACAGGCGCTGGGCGGCCTGTTGGCACCACGCCAGGTTCCGGGCATTGCGCCGCTGCATGGGAAAGTCCCTGGCCAGCAGATGCATCTGCCCCAGAAAGGCGCCCACCATGTGGCAGGCGGACGCATCGGGCTGCTCCAGGCTCGTCCCCGGCAGCCTGCTCACCAGGGTGGCGGGGCGGCCGCACAGCATGCCGCAGGCGGTGCCATGCCGGTTCACCACAGGCTGGGGCACCGGCAGACCACGGGCAGCCAGGAAGGCCATCAGCCCCAGAAAATAGGGCAGGTCGGTAACACCAACCGTCTCGAACAACGTGAGCACCAATGAACCAGCATCCACATCCAGGAAGAAGTTGCTGTTCTCGATGCCCGAGGTGATGGGCTGCAGGGTGTGCCTGACACCAAGCTGCGGGTAATCCAGCAAAAACACCTGCAACGCCGCTTCATCGACTGCCGTAAACACCGACATGGACACCTCTCGACTGCCCCGGCACCCAGCTGCTGACTGCCTTGCAAGCATGGTACTATGAAATTTTTTGGATGGAAAAACATTGCGCATCCTGGGCATCGAGACCTCATGTGATGAGACGGGTGTCGCCCTCTACGATGAGCACCGTGGCCTGCTGGCAGAGGAACTGCGCAGCCAGGAGATCCACCGGCGCTATGGTGGCGTAGTCCCCGAGCTCGCCTCCCGGGATCACATCCGCCACTTGAGCCGCCTGGTCCGCGCCTGCCTTGCAGGCCAAGGCCGTCCCGATGCCGTGGCCTATACGGCTGGTCCTGGACTGATGGGCGCCTTGCTGGTGGGGGCCAATGTGGCCCGGGGGCTTGCCCGGGGCTGGGATGTGCCGGCTGTGGCCGTCCACCATCTGGAAGCCCACATCACAGCTGCCCATCTCCAGGGCGCAGCGCCACCCTACCCCTGGCTGGTGCTGCTGGTCTCTGGTGGGCACAGCATGTTTGTCCACGTGGAGCGTTTCGGCAGCTACCGCATCCTGGGGCAGACCCAGGATGATGCCGCCGGTGAGGCCTTCGACAAATGCGCCAAGGTCATGGGGCTGCCCTATCCAGGCGGCCCGGCACTGGCCAGCCTGGCCGAGGCAGGCTGCCCGGGGCGCTTCACCCTGCCCCAACCCATGGCGCATGACCCTGGTCTTGACATGAGCTTCAGCGGCCTCAAGACCGCCTTCATCCAGCTTTTTCGAAGCCATGCCGAGCTGTTCGAGCATGATCACCAGGCCCGGGCCGACCTGGCCTGTGCGCTGCAGTATGCCATCACCCAGAGTCTTGCCGGTCGCCTGGAACGCGCCTTGTTGCTGCCCGGGGCACCACGTCAGGTGATCGGTTGCGGAGGCGTGCTGGCCAATGCCTTCCTGCGCGCCGCGCTCAAGGCGGCATGCCAGCGCCATGGGGCACAGCTCACCATCCCCCCAGCACGCCATTGCACCGACAACGGCGCCATGGTGGCGATGGCCGGCGCCCTGCGTCTGCGCCATGACCTGGTGGTGGCACATCCCGTGCAGGCGCGCTGGGCATTGACCGCCCTGGCGCCGCACGCCTCGGCCATGGCCATAGCCGAGGCTTCTTGAACAACCCCCCAGCCACGGATCGCATGCTCATCTGTGGTCTGCACGCCGCGGCGCACATCGGTGTGTCCGCGGCCGAGCGCGCCCAGCCCCTGATGCTGCATCTCGATGTGGAACTGGGTTTGTCGCTGCGCAAGGCGGGACAAAGCGATCGCCTGGCAGACACCGTAGACTATGCGGCGGTGGCGGATTGCCTGCGCGCCTGGTGTGCCACCTCGCGCTGCCGGCTGCTGGAAACCCTGGCCGAAACCCTGGCAGCAAAGCTGCTGGCCGGGTTTCCGATTGCCTGGGTGCGGCTCACCATCTGCAAGAAGGCCATCCTCGATGGGGCCACAGCCGGCATCTCCATTGTCCGTCATACCCCCGCTGCGGCATCATCCCCCTTTCCAGATTAAGCGAATATATAGAGACATCTCGCGTGATCTCTTGATAGTATGCTATGTATTTCGGTACCTGCAATTCAGGAGGAACCATGATGCTGACAAAGATGAGCCGTAGCTGGCGCGTCATTGGCGGCTGCCTGCTGGCCGCCCTGCCCGGGCTGGCCCTGGCCCAGCCCACAGGAGCGCCGCCCACCATGGCCCCCGGCGGCCACATGCCCATCCCGCCCATCCGCCTGCCCACCGTGCCACTGGGTTACAACACCTTCATGGACATCCGTCCCTTCAATGCCCCTTTGTATGGCGTGGAAAACTTCATGGGCTACTATAGCTCTCATCGCATCAATGACGGCGACGGCCACAAGCTGCCGGGACGCAACAGCGTGGACTACTGGTTCTCCGTGCTCCATTTCCACGCCTTTCCCGGTTGGAGACTGCTGGGTGCCGACTATGGCGCCTGGGTCAAGATGATCTATGTGGATGTGGACATGCGCACCAAGGCCGGGCCCGTGAACCTGCACGAGGAAGGCAAGGGCCTCACCGACCTCTGGTTCAGCCCCCTGCTGCTGCAATGGAATGACGCCAAGCTCTTTGGCAAGATACCATTCTTCCAGCGCGTCGACCTGCAGTTCACAGCACCCACCGGCGAATACCATCGCGACCAGCTCACCAATCCCGGGTCCAATGCCTGGAACTTCGATCCTTACTATGGCTTCACCACCTTCCTCAGCAAAAAGATCGATCTCAGTATGCGCCTGCACTATCTGTGGAGCGCCAACAACAGCAATCCGCAGTATGCCTATGGGGAGAAAGCCAGGACCATACAGAACGGCCAGGCCTTCCACATGAATTATGCTGTCTCCTATGGCCTCACGCCCAGCCTGCGCGTGGGCATAGACGGCTACTACCTCAAGCAGACCAGCAGTGACGAGTTGAACGGCCAGAACATCCATGGCGGCCGGGAGATGACCCATGCCATCGGGCCGGGGCTGGTGTGGCGCTACCAGCGCTTCTATGCCTTCCTCAACAGCTACTTCGAGACCCACACCGAAAACCGCCAGCAAGGCAACCTGGTGTTCCTGCGCATGGGCTACCGGCTCTAGGTCACCAGAAGGGCCACCAACCGCCGCGCTCCAGCTCGGCAGCACAGCTGTGCAGCTGGCGGGCATATTGCAGCGCCAGCGTCCTGACCGCCGCCGCCCGGCTCTGGAGGCCGGGCCGGCTGCGGTAGGTGCGCCGCCTGTAGCCAGTGAGTCCCTCGTGGTAGGCCAGATACTGGTTGTAGGCATCCCACTTGGCAAGGCCAAGCTCGCGATGGGCCATGGCCACATACCAGGCGATGAAGTCCACGGCATCCCCAAAATCGCTGCGGCTGGCAGCATGTCTGCCAGTCTGCTGCTGGTACCAGGCCCAGGTCTCGTCTTTGGCCTGGGCGTAACCATAGGCTGTAGTCACATGGCCCCAGGGAATGACCCACAACAGGTACGTCCGCCTGGTACGGGCATGGGCATTGAAGGCGGACTCCTTTTCCATGATGGCCATGGCCACATGGATCGGCGTGCCACGGCGCTCCTGGGCGCGCTTGGCCTCCCGATACCAGCTTTTGTTCTGCTCGAAAACAGCACACAGATTGCCGGTGTGCTCAGGGGGAATGGTGGCACACCCAGCCAGCAGCACCAGGCCCAGCACCAGGCCCAGGCGTAGCTGGCGGGTCATGACTATGGGACAATCAGGCATGATGACCTATCTTAAACTGGTTGCATGCCCGGCACCTGCCGCCCAGGCGCACCCCCGGTCGCCGCCATGATCAGCGTCGAGGAAGCCTTTGCCTGCTATGCACGGCACATCCAGCCCCTGCCTGCGCACACCGTGCCGCTCATGGAGGCTGCCGGAGCCTGCCTGGCCGCAGCGGCGCACGCCGCCGTGGACCTGCCGCCCTTCGGCCAGAGCGCCATGGATGGCTATGCGCTCTTAAGCGCCTGGACACAAGCCGCCGCGCCAGAGCATCCCGTGACCCTGCCTGTGACAGGCGCAAGCCACCCCGGCTGCAGGCCGCCCGAGCTTGGCGAGACCCCGGCGGCCATCCGTATCCTCACCGGCGCAGCACTGCCCGAAGGGAGCGACACCATCGTGCCCCAGGAAAACGTGAGCTGCGACGGCACGAGCATCATACTGCATCAACCGGTCAACCCGGGCAGGCATATCCGCCGGCGCGCCGAGGAACTGCATGCGGGCACGGTGCTCGCCACATCTGGCACCAGGCTCACGCCCGCACTGCAGGCGGCGTTGGCCGCAGCCGGCGTGGGGCAGGTCTCGATTCACCGCCGCCCCCGGGTATGGCTGCTGGTCACAGGCGATGAGTTGTGTCTCCCTGGGCAGTCTCGCTCACCGTTCCAGGTGTTCGATGCTGCCACCACGCTGGTGCATGGCTGGCTCGCTCAGCAAGGCCTTGCGTTGTCGGGCTGGCGCTCTATCCCCGATGACCTCGACCAGCTCAGCGCCGCCTTGGACGAGGCGCTGGGCGCAGGAGACCTGGTGCTTACCACGGGCGGGGCCTCCGTGGGCGACCGTGACCACCTCAAGGCGGCGTTGCAGCGCTGCGGCATGACGCTGCACATCCGTACCGTAGCCCAGAAGCCCGGCAAGCCATTGGTGTTCGCAGGGCGCTCCGCCGCCGGCTCCCCTTGCCAGCTGCTGGGGCTGCCGGGCAATCCAGCGGCCATGCTGGTGTGCCTCGCCAGCCATGGCCGGCTGGTCGTCGGGCATCTGGAAGGCGCCCGGGGCACGACCCTCTGGCACCATGGGGCGCTCACCGACGACATCACGCCCGTGCCGGGCAAGACCTGCTGGCTGCGCGTCCATGGCCAGGTCCAGCCCAATGGCCTGCTTGTCCTGGAGCCCCTTGCCGGCCAGGCGTCGCACATGCTCGCCAATGCCAATCGGGCCAATGCCCTGGCACGCATCCCACCCGGCGACAGCATACTGCCGGCAGGTACGGTGGTACCCTTCACGATGCTCGCTTGACAAGCGCAACCAGCGCGTCACCAGGCCTGACATCTGGCTTTTGGCAAGCCTACCTACCTACTCACTAGTTTTGCCGGACCACTCCTGGCCAGGCGCAGCGCCATGCATGCCATCTGGTCAACAGATGCACGGTTGCACTGATCCGCGATGGATGCCCCACAAGACTGCACCATTGCCGTGGTTGCACGAAACCACCCATCAAGGCGCTTTCAAGCGCCTTGATGGATGAGAACCACCGCCTGCGCCCCGATCCCCTCGCCCCTTCCCGTAAAACCCAACCCATCGGTGGTGGTGGCCTTGATGCTCACCTGGGCAACGGCCACACCCAGGGCAGCGGCCACCGCCTGGCGCATGGCCTCGACATGGGGCGCCAGCCTGGGAGCCTGGGCAATCACCGTGCAGTCGGCGTGGGCCAGTGCCAGCCCTTGTTCAGCCATCCATACTGCCGCTTGGCGCAGGAAGTCCAGGCTGGAACGCTTGTGGTTGGCCTCGTTTTCCGGGAAATGCCGCCCCAGGTCCCCTTTGGCCAGCGCACCAAGGATGGCGTCGGTCAGGGCGTGAACCAGCACATCGCCATCGGAATGGGCCACGATGCCTTGGCTATGGGCGATGCGCACCCCGCCCAGGACGATATGATCGCCCGGGCCGAAGGCATGGGCATCGCAGCCCTGGCCGATGCGCAGGCCAAGGGCTGGGCTGCGGGGCGAACCCATCCCGTGGCGGGCCTCGAGGATCGCTGCAGCCATGGGCAAATCTTCTGCCATGGTGATCTTGATGTTATCGGCACATCCGGCCAGCAGCACGGGATGACAGCCCAGCGCCTCTACGGCCTGTGACTCATCGCCAAAGGCGCGCTGCTGGGCCAGCGCCCGGCGCAGCAGCCCCAGCGGGAAGGCCTGGGGGGTGAGCGCCCGATACAACCCGGCGCGGGAGAGCGTCGCCTGCACGCGGTTGTCGGGCGTAGCCTGCTTGAGGGTATCCACCACCGGAGCGGCCAACAATGCCCCTTCGGGGGCATGGGGCAGGACCGCGAGCAGCCGGGCGAGGTCGGCCTCGGCCAGGCAGGGCCGTACGGCATCATGCACCAGCACCCAGAGGTCTTCTGCTGCGGGCAGCAACGCCAGGGCGTGACGGACGGAATCTGCCCGGTTTGGCCCGCCAGGAGCCACCTGGACCAGGGGATGCCGGGCTGCGGCCAGCTGTTGGAAATATGGGTCCTCCGGGGCCAGGGCCACCACCACGCCGCAGCAGACAGGGTGGTTCAGGAAGGGTGCCAACGCCCAGTCCAGCACCGCCTGGCCGCAAAGCCTGTGGTATTGCTTGGGCAGCAAGGAGCCGAAGCGCTGCCCGCTACCTGCTGCCGGGATGACGGCAAAAAAACCGGTGACAGGCGGCTTCAGCGCGGTGTGGCCATGCGGTAGAGCACCTCGTCAGGCCCCACCAGATCTAATTTTTCCCGGGCCATGGCCTCCATGAGGGGGCTGGTTTTTTCCAGGGCTGCGACCTCAGCGCGCAACTGGTGCTCGGTTTCCAGGAGAGCCTTGTTGTTTTCGGTCATCTGCTGCAGTTGGGCTTCCTTGTGGCGCAGGGCCAGCAGACCAAAGGTTCCGAACCACAGCCGCCACTCCACGCCACAGAACAGCACAGCCAGCAACGCCAGCAGCATGTGGGAACCCTTGACCACCACCTTGAACCTGCGACGCATGGGATGCTGCTCCCCGATCAGTTCCTGCGGGTGGCCAGGGCTGCCATGCCGGGGTAACTGGCCTGGGCGCCCAGCTCATGGTTGATGTGCAGCAACCGGTTGTATTTGGCCACCCGCTCGGAGCGGCACAGCGAGCCGGTCTTGATCTGGCCGGCATCCAGCGCCACCGCAAGATCGGCGATGGTGGTGTCTTCGGTCTCCCCCGAACGGTGCGAGATGACGCAGCCGTAGCCGGCCTCCTTGGCCATGGCTATGGTCTGCAGGGTTTCTGTGAGCGTGCCGATCTGGTTGAGCTTGATGAGGATGGCATTGGCCACCTTCTCCTGGATGCCACGGCGCAACAACCTGGGATTGGTGACGAAAAGATCATCGCCCACCAACTGCACCCGGCCACCCAGGCGCTCGGTGAGCAGCACCCAGCCAGCCCAGTCGTCCTCGGCCATGCCATCCTCGATGGTGGCAATGGGAAATTGCTCGGCAAGCCGGGCGAGATACTCCACAAACTCGTCAGCCGCAAAACGCTTGCCCTCGGAAGCCAGCGTATAGACGCCATCGGCATAGAGCTCGGAGCTCGCCACGTCCACGCCCAGCACCACGTCGCGCCCGGCCGTATAACCGCTCTTGGCAATGGCCTCGATGATCATCTCCAGGGCATGCTGGTTGGAGGGCAGGTCGGGGGCAAAGCCGCCCTCGTCTCCCACGGCGTTACCCAGCCCATGCTGATGCAGCAACCCCTTGAGCGTATGGAAGATCTCCGCGCCCATGCGCAAGGCTTCTGGATAATTTGGGGCGCCCACAGGCAGGATCATGAACTCCTGGATATCCAGGCGATTGTCGGCATGCACACCGCCGTTGATGATGTTCATCTGCGGCACCGGCATGTTCATGGCACCCGGGCTGCCCAGGTATTGGTAGAGTGCTACCCCCTGGGATGCCGCCTGGGCATGGGCCGTGGCCAGCGAGGCGGCCAGGATGGCATTGGCGCCGAGACGGCCCTTGTTGTCGGTGCCATCCAGCTGGATCAGCGCGTTGTCCAGCGCTTCCTGGTCGCCTGCATTCATGCCGGTGATGGCCTGGCGAATGGCGCCATTGACATGACCCACCGCCTGGAGCACACCCTTGCCGCCATAGCGCTTGGGGTCGCCATCGCGCAGCTCAACCGCCTCGTGGCGTCCGGTGGAGGCCCCGGAGGGGACGGCGGCCTCCCCACGACTGCCATCTTCCAGGATGACGGTGGCGGCCACCGTGGGGTTGCCGCGGGAATCCAGGATCTCAAGACCCTCGATATGACGAATGGTGCTCATGCTGTGTTCCTCCTGCATCTATTCCTGGGAAGAGCCGTCCTGCGGCCGCTCTTCTGCAAATCCCGCGCTCTTGACCAGCCGATCCAGCTGCACCAAGACCTCCAGCAGCTCGGCCATGCGCCCCAGGGGCCAGCTGTTGGGGCCATCGCTCAAGGCGCGATCCGGATCGGGATGGGTCTCCATGAACAGCCCAGAAACACCGGCAGCCACCGCCGCGCGCGCCAATACCGGCACATGGCAGCGCTCACCCCCGGAACGATCGCCCTGCCCGCCTGGCAGCTGTACGGCGTGGGTGGCATCGAAGACCACAGGGGCTGCGGTGCGGCGCATGATGGCGAGGCTGCGCATGTCCACTACCAGATTAGTGTAACCGAAACTCACACCGCGCTCGCAGACCATGATGGCGGAATTACCCGTGGCACGCGCCTTTTCCACCACCGCCGCCATGTCCCAGGGGGCGAGAAACTGGCCTTTCTTGATGTTGACCGGCAACCCGCAGCGCGCCACAGCCTGGATGAAGTTGGTCTGGCGGCACAGGAAGGCTGGGGTCTGCAGCACGTCCACCACGGCGGCCACCTCGTTCAGAGGGCTGTCCTCGTGCACATCGGTGAGCACCGGCACATTGAGTTCCCGGCGTATCGCCTCCAGGATACGCAGTCCCTGTTCATAGCCCAGACCCCGGAAGCTGCGCCACGAGGTGCGGTTGGCCTTGTCGAGCGAGCTCTTGAAGATAAAGGGCACGCCGAGCCTGGCCGTGATGGCCTTGAGAGTGGCTGCCGTTTCCATCACCAGCTGCTCGCTCTCGATGACGCAGGGACCAGCGATGAGAAACAGCGGCTGGTCGAGTCCGACGGCAAAGCCGCACAGTGACATGGGCTGGGGCATGGCCTGCTGACGGCTCATCCCTGCACCCCGGCATCCTGCCAGACCAGCCTGGCCTGGCTTGGCTCATGGCGTTCCCGGAAGGCGCGGGCTGCCTTGATGAATCCCTCGAACAACGGATGGCCCTGGCGCGGCGTGGAGGTGAACTCGGGATGGAACTGGCAGCCCACGAACCAGGGATGGCCAGGCAGCTCCACCACCTCCACCAGGCCACCATCCAGGGAAGTGCCCGAAATGACCAGGCCGGCGCGTTCCAGGTCCAGCGCGTAACACATGTTGATCTCGTAGCGATGGCGGTGGCGCTCGTGGATCACATCGCGCCTGTAGAGGCGATGGATCAGCGTGCCGGGCTTGAGCAGGATACCCTGGGCGCCGAGGCGCATGCTGCCGCCCACGTCTTCCTGGCCACGGCGCACCTGGCGGATGCCGGCCTCATCCAGCCACTCCTCCACCCGGGCCACCACAGGTGACTTGGTCTCGGCATCGAACTCGGTACTGTTGGCCTGCGCAAGGCCCATCACATGACGGGCATATTCGATGACCGCCACCTGCGCGCCCAGACAGATCCCCAGATAGGGAATACCCGACTCCCGGGCATGACGCACTGCCAGGATCTTGCCGGCAATGCCCCGGATGCCGAAGCCGCCTGGAACCAGGATGGCATCCAGGCCGGCAAAATGGTGCTGCAGGGCTTCCTCATCCAGCTCTTCCAGGAGTTCCGAGTCGATGTAGCGGATGGCAATCCGCGTGGCGGTGCGCAACCCTGCATGTCTCAACGCCTCGTTGAGCGACAGATAGGCATCGGAGAGCTCCACATACTTACCCACCATGCCGATGGTCACCGTGGCATCCTGCCGGGCCCGGGCGGCCACCACCGCCTCCCAGGCGGACAGGTCAGCCTCCCGCCAGTCGGCCCCGAAGCGGGCCTTGACGATGTCATCGATACCCTGCTGGTGCAGCAGCAGCGGAATCTGATAGATATCCTCCACGTCCACGGCGGAAAACACGGCCTCGGGCGCCACATTGGTGAACAGCGCAATCTTGGCGCGCTCCTCACTGGGCAGGGGACGGTCGCTGCGGCAGATGAGGATGTCGGGCTGGATCCCGATGGAGCGCAATTCCTTCACCGAATGCTGGGTGGGCTTGGTCTTGAGTTCGCCAGCGGCACCCACATAGGGCAGCAGCGTCAGGTGGATGAACAGGGCGCGGTCCCGGCCCAGCTCGATGCCCAGCTGGCGGATGGCCTCCAGAAAGGGCAATGATTCGATGTCGCCCACGGTGCCACCCACCTCCACCAGGCACACCTCGGCTTCTCCGGCACCGGCACGGATGGTGCGCTTGATCTCGTCTGTGATGTGCGGGATCACCTGGACGGTGCTGCCAAGATAGTCGCCGCGACGCTCCCGGGCGATTACCGTGCTGTAGATCTTGCCGGTGGTGCAGTTGCTGTGGCGCCCCGTGGTGGTGGAGACGAAGCGTTCGTAGTGGCCGAGGTCGAGGTCGGTCTCGGCGCCATCGGCGGTGACGAACACCTCGCCATGCTGGTAGGGGCTCATGGTGCCCGGGTCCACATTGATGTATGGGTCCAGCTTCACCATGCTCACGACAACGCCGCGCCCCTCCAGGATGGCGCCCAGGGAGGCTGCGGCAATGCCCTTGCCCAGCGAGGAGACCACCCCGCCTGTGACGAAGATGAAACGCGTATCGACAACCGTCTCAGCCATGGCTCTCCCTCACACCATGCCCGGCAGCCGCGCCGGACGCCCAATGCACCATCCAGCGACTCTCACGGTTCCAGAACCGAGCCCCCACCGCCAGCCCCGGCACCGCCGCCAGTTCATCGTCCACATAGACAAGGGGCATCAGGCGGCGCTGCCATGGCGGCACGGCATGTTGCTGCAGCAGGTCCTTCACGGCGTGATGATGCCTTCTGCCAGGCAGGCGCAACCTTTCGCCGCCGCGGCGCAGGCGCACCGTCCAGCTGTGCTGGAACAAGGCTGCATGGACCCCGCCACCGGCGCCATCCCGGCGCAACACGAGCTGTCCCCCGCCCGCCGGCAGACTCAGAGGCTGCTGGGGATCAGGCCAGGCCAACACGCCGTGCTCCAGGGCAGCGTTCTGCTGCTGGTCCGGCAGCAGATGGAGCATGCCCCGATACAGGCGCACCACCAGCCCTTGGCTGTGCAACAGGGGCTGCCGGTCCGGACCGGCCTGTTCGATCTGGCGGATCAGTTCATCGAGGGCCGGCATGGCCAGGCGCAACCCGCCCGCCCTGAGCCAGTGCTGCAGGGCGTTGCGGCGCCGCAGCCTCTGCAGATCACCCAATGCATGCCAATCGAGTGTGGCTGGCCCCCGCAAAGCCCTGGCCAGATCTTCCCGGGCCAGCTCCGCAAGCAATGCGGCCGCCTGGGCGGCCTGGGCGGCAGCCCGGGAGAGGGACGCATGGGCATCGGGCACCATGGCATCCAGCACTGGCAGGACGCCGTGGCGCAGCACATTGCGCGGCACATCCAGCGACCTGTTGCCCGGGTCCTCGATCCACTGCAGGCCATGGTGCCGGGCATGGGCCAGCAGCGCGCTGCGCGGCACCTCGAGCAGGGGCCGCCCCAGATAACCGCGACCCAGGGGGGCCACAGCAGGCATGGCGGCACATCCCGCCACGCCATGGCCGCGCAATGCCTGGAGCAGGAAGGTCTCGGCCTGGTCGTCGCGGTGGTGGGCGGTAAGCAGCAGATCCCCGGGCTGCAGCAGCGCCTGCAAAGCCGCATAGCGGGCCTCCCGGGCTGCCGTCTCGTTGCGGCGCGCCGGGTGCACCCGCAGGCGCCACAGGGCTACATCGAGGCTGCGCGCCAAGCAAGAAGCCGACTCGGCCATGGCTGGAGCCGCGGCACTCAGGCCATGGTTGACATGCACCGCCGCCAGTTCACAGGCCATCGGCATCTGCCGCCGAGCCTCGCACAGCGCATGGAGCAAGACGGTGGAATCCATGCCGCCGCTGAGGGCCACCCACAGCCGGCCCCGGTGGGCCAGTTGCTGGACGAACCCTCCCAGCAGGGAGGGCAGGTCCTCGGTGGCAACCGGCTGGCTCACGAGGCCTCTTGGAAGGTACCGTAGCTGCGCAGCCGCAGCCAGCGCTGCTGCACCAGCTCCTCTGCCGTACAACTGCCCAACTCCGCAAGCGTGGTCTCCAGATAGGTGCCGATGGTCTTGAACACCGCCGGATGATCACGATGGGCGCCACCCAATGGTTCATCCAGGATGGTATCGACGAGCCCCAGTTCGTGCAGTCTGCCAGCCGTCATGCCCATGGCCTTGGCGGCCTCTTCTGCCTTGGCGGCATCACGCCACAGAATCGAGGCGCAGCCCTCTGGGCTGATCACCGAATAGACCGCATAGCGCAGCATGGCTACCCGGTCGGCCACCCCGATGGCCAAGGCGCCCCCAGAGCCACCCTCGCCGATCACCACCGCGATGATCGGGATGCGCAACGCCGCCATGTGCAGCAGGTTGGTGGCGATGGCCTCGCTCTGGCCGCGCTCCTCGGCGTCGATACCCGGAAAGGCACCCGGCGTGTCGATGAGGGTGACAAGGGGCAGGCCGAAGCGCTCGGCGAGGCGCATGGCACGCAGCGCCTTGCGGTAGCCCTCGGGGCGCGGCATGCCGAAGTTGCGCCGCACGCGCTCTTTGGTATCGCGCCCCTTCTCATGGCCAATCAGCACTACGCCACGTCCCTGGAAGCGCCCGAGGCCACAGATGATGGCTGGGTCATCGGCGATCATGCGATCGCCGGCGAGCTCCTGGAAATCGCTGATCAGTGCATGAATGCAATCACTGCTGTGAGGACGGCGCACATGGCGGGCCAGCTGGGTGATCTGCCATGGCGACAGCTGTGCAAAGATGCTCTGACAGAGCTCCTGGCGCTGGGTCTCCAGTTTTTCGAGCGCCTCGCTCAGATCCTCGCCATCCCGGGCCATGGCGCCGCGCAGCTCCTCGATCTTTTCTTCCAGCTCCACCAGGGGCAGCTCGAAATCCAGCCGCTCATAGCGCGCCGTCTGGGCGCGTCTTTCCGCCTGTTCTGCCGTCGTTTCTGCTGCGCCCATCCTTCATCTCCCTCCTGGTCATGGCCCTGCGGCTCGATCGTACCTGCAGGGCAACCATGCCTTCCCGGCCACCGCCTGAGGCGGCATGATCCCTGAATCACAAAAATCCATGCAGCTATACTGATGCGACAGCCGTGTTCCGCGCTGCCTGGTCTCGGCCCTGCTGCCAGGTGCGCCGCAGGGCCCTGGCCTGCTTGATGAATGGATAGGCCAGGCGCACCATGGGCTTGCCCCCAGGCTCTTCATCGAAGACGGCACGCAACCCAGCGAGCAGTTCCTCGCAGGGTCGCACCCTGATGTTGAGGTCGATACGGCCTTCTGCTTCGGGCGTACCGTAATACAGGGCCACCCGGATACCCTGTTCCTGTCGATAGGGCAGCAGATACTGGCGCAGGGCCGCCTGGAGCTGATCCGGGTCGCGCCACTCGGTACGCAGTTGCAGCCAGGCCTCCTGGTGGCAGCGAATGCCCTCCACGCTGTGCAGGGCTATGGGCCGCAACCTGGTCAATTCCGCATAGCCCACACTGGCCTCCCCTTCCACCACCAGCACAGCGTCATCAGCCAGCAACGACTCGTGGCGCTGCAGATTCTCGTCGTTGAGCCACAACTCGACGCGACCCGTGCCATCGTCCAGGGTCAGCAGCTCGTGGCCGCGATGCCGACGGCGCTGCACCACCACACCGGCCACGAAAACCGCCATCGCAGCGTGATCGTTGTTGCCGGTGTCTGCCGCAAGAAGCCTCTTGCGTATGTCTGCCAAGGGCTGGACAAAGGCGGCAAACTCGCGACGATAGGCATCCATGGGGTGAGCCGACAAAAACAAGCCCAGGGTATCCAGTTCGCCCTGGAACCAGATACGGTGATCCTCCTGGGGGACATGGACCAGCCAGTGATCTGTCGCGATATCCTCCGTGGCGCCAAACAGGCTGACCTGCTGCTTGCTGGCTTGCTGGGCACTGGCCAGGCGCATGGCCTGGTCCAGGCTGGCCAGCAGGCTCGCCCGGTTGGGTGCCAGGCCATCCAGTGCCCCGGCACGGATCATGGGCTCCAGGACACGACGGCCCAGCTTGCGCATGTCGCAGCGCCTGCAGAGATCGGCAAGATCCTTAAACGGCCCGCCGCGCTGGCGCTCCTCCAGCAGATGCTCGACGCTGGGCCTGCCCAGCCCCTTGATGCCGCCCAAGCCATAACGCACCGCCCCGGACCCTTCCGGGGTGAAATGAAAATCGGAATGATTGACGTGAGGACCATGCACCACAAGATCCATGGCCTTGACCTCGGCCACCAGCGGCGCCATGTTGTCAATCTGATGCATTTCTGCCGAGAGAAAGGCGGCCATGAAAGCCGCCGGGCAGTTGGCCTTGAGGTAGGCGGTCTGGTAGGCGATCAGCGCATAAGCCGCCGAGTGCGACTTATTGAACCCGTAGCCGGCAAACTTTTCCATCAGGTCGAAGATCTCGGCGGCCCCCTTGGCCTCCACGCCCTGGGCCACCGCCCCATGGATGAACTCGGCGCGCAGCTTGATCATCTCCGCGGGCTTTTTCTTGCCCATGGCGCGGCGCAGCAGATCCGCCTGACCCAGGCGGAAGCCAGCCAGCGCCTGGGCGATCTGCATCACCTGCTCCTGGTAGACGATGACACCATAGGTGGGCTCCAGGATGGTGGTCAGCGCCGGGTGGGGGTAGACGATGGCAGCCAGGCCATGGCGGCGGGCGATGAAGTCATCCACCATGCCGGACTGCAGGGGACCGGGACGGTAGAGTGCCACCAGGGCGATGATATCCTCGAAGCGCTGCGGGGCAAGGCGCACCAGGAGCTGACGCATGCCATGGGATTCCAGCTGGAAGACGCCCAGGGTCCGCCCGGCCCGCAGGAGTTCATAGGTGGCCTGGTCATCCTGGGGAATGGTCTCGAGGTCTATGGGGGCAAGCCCCTGGACAGCGCGCAACTGGTTTGCAGCGGTGATGGCGTTCTTGATGATGGTCAGCGTCTTCAAGCCCAGGAAGTCGAACTTCACCAAGCCCACCGCTTCCAGGTCTTCCATGTCGAAATGGGTCACCGGCAAAGGGCTTTCTGCTTCCTTGAACAGGGCTGTGAAATGGGTAATGGGCTCGGGGGCGATGACCACGCCGCCGGCATGGCGCCCGGCACTGCGGGTCAGCCCCTCCAATGGGCGCGCCAGCTCCAGGATCTCGGCGGTTTCCTGATTGTCGCGGGCCCTGGCTGCAAGCTCGGGCGAGACCTCCAGGGCCTTGTCCAGCGTGGTGCCGGGTTCTGTGGGGATCAGCTTGGCGATGTGGTCACCGGCGATGTAGGGCTTGTCCAGGATGCGCGCGGTATCGCGCACCACCGCCCGGGCAGCCATGGTGCCGAAGGTGATGATCTGCGCCACCCGGTCCACCCCATGACGCTCGGCCACATACTGGATCACCCGGTCGCGGCCTGCCATGCAGAAATCCACGTCGAAATCCGGCAGTGAGACGCGCTCGGGGTTCAAGAAACGCTCGAACAGCAGCCCATAGGGCAAGGGGTCGAGCCCGGTGATGCCCAGGGCGTAGGCGACCAACGACCCGGCCCCAGAGCCACGACCCGGGCCCACCGGGATATCCTGGCTTTTGGCCCAGGCAATGAAGTCGGCCACGGTCAGGAAGTAGCCGGCAAAATTCATGGCGACGATCACATCCAGCTCATGCTCCAGGCGCTGGTGATAGACCTGGGGGATGGGTGCTGGCAGGCGCTGGGCAAGCCCCTGGCGCGCCGTCTCCCGCAACAGGGCCACCTCCTCCTGGGGGCCGTCTGGCACGAACGAGGCCAGGCGCGGTGTGCCGAAGCGCAGCATGACATTGAGCCGCTGGGCCAGTGCCACGCTGTTGTCCAGTGCTTCTGGAATATCCTCGAACAGGGCAACCATCTCATCCCCGGAGCGCAGATACTGGTCCGGCAGGCATGGCGGCGAGGCGCTGGCATAGGGTGCTGCCAGCTCGGCAAGCTTGATGCCCTTTTGGATACACAGCCTCGCCTTGTAGATATCCAGGTCTTCCGGGCTGAGCAGACAGGTCCTGTTGGTGGCCACCACCGGCAGCCCCAGGGATTCGGCCAGCTCCAGGGCCTGTTCGATATAGTCCTCCTCATGAGGCCGACCGATCCTGGAGAGCTCCAGGTAGTAACGCCCCGGGAACACAGCCGCCCAGTGTGCCGCCTGCTCCCGGGCTGCCTCGAGACGCTGCTGCTGCAGCAGCAGGCCCACATCGCCATCCATGCCACCAGAAAGCATCACCAGGCCATCAGCCAGCTCCTCGAGCCATTCCCGGGCACAAAGCGGCGCTGCCGCCCCGGCCCGCTGCAGATGCATGCGGCTCAGCAGGGCCGTCAGGTGGCGATAGCCCTTGTCATTCTGGCAAAGCAGCGTGACGGACGTGCGGCTGTCGCCCTGGCTCACGCACACCTCGGCGCCACACAACGGCTTGATGCCCGCCTGGCTTGCCTTGCGCATGAACTTGACCAGGCCGAAGAGATTCGCGTCGTCGGTGATGGCGCAAGCCGGCATGCCCAACTCCGCCAGGCGTTGGACCAACTGGGGAATGCGGATGATGCCATCACTCAGGGAAAACTCGGTGCGTACCCGAAGATGAACAAAACGCGGCTTCATGGCACAGGGCCTCTTTGGGCAAGACGCACCGGCGCAAAGGTCATCCTGTGCTGGGGACAGGGACCGCAAGCGTGCAGCGCCTGGCGGTGGATCATGGTTCCATACCCCTTGTGGCGACTGAAACCATATGCCGGATATTGTACCGCCATCGCAGTCATCAGGTCATCCCGGGTCACCTTGGCAAGGATGGCGCCGGCCTGGATGCAGGGTTGCCACTGGTCGCCGCCCACCAGGGGTTCGGCCCGGATCTCCCAGTGAGCGGGCACCGCGCAGGCCATGGCGCCATCCACCAGCAGGCGCTGGGGCACCACGGGCAAGGCGCACAGTGCCCGGTACATGGCGAGCAGCGTGGCCCTGAGGATATTCATCCGGTCGATCTCCGCCGCGCTGGCCAGTCCCACCGCCCAGGCCAGCGCCGTACGGCGGATGCGTTGCGCCAATTGCTCGCGCTGCATGGCATTGAGCGCCTTGGAGTCCGCCATTCCCGCAATGGTGTCGCCCAGGATCACGGCTCCTGCCGCCACAGGGCCGGCCCATGCCCCCCTGCCAGCCTCATCCACGCCGCAGATCAGCTCGCCCATGATCCACCGGCCGCCTGGGCCATAGCCTCGCCGGCTATCTCAAAAGGCCATGGAACATGGCCGATGCCCGCCGCCAGCTCCTGCAGGCGCTGCCAATGCCCCAAAGCGGCGCGCCGGATGCGGGCATGGGGCATACCGCGGAACAACCCGGCCAGATGCCGGCTCATGGGGGCAAGCGAGGTCCCTTGTTCCAGGTGGTGGCGCATGTAGTCCACATAGGAGCGCAGGATCTCCCGGCACTGCGGCATGTGGTCGGCGCCATGCCAGTCCCGATCCACCCGGGCCAGCAGCGCCAGGTCATGATAGGCAGCACGCCCCACCATCACGCCATCCAGGCCCTGCAATGCACTGCGGCAGTGCTCCAGCGACAGCAGTCCGCCATTGAGGATCACGGACAGCTCAGGGTGCAGGGCCTTGAGGCGGTGGACATCCTGGTGGCGCAACGCTGGAATGGTGCGGTTGGCCCTGGGATCCAGACCATCGAGCCAGGCATTGCGGGCATGGACGATCACGGTGGCGCATCCCGCCGCCTGCACCGCGGCCACCAGGGGGAGCAGCATGTCCTGCATGGTGCCATCGTCCACGGCAAGCCTGGTCTTGATGGTGACCGGCAGGTCCGTGGCGGCCACCATGGCCGCCACACAACGCCCCACCAGGGCGGGATCACGCATCAGGCAGGCCCCAAAGGAGCCTTGCTGCACCCTGGGGCTGGGACAGCCCACGTTGAGGTTCACCTCGCAATACCCCAGGCCCGCTGCCGCAGCAGCGGCCTCGGCCAGCAGGCCAGGGTCGCAACCAGCCAGCTGCAGCGCCACAGCGCCTTCGGCCTGGGCTACCCTGGCACAGCGACCCGCCAGTACCGCCTGGGGCATGGTCATCTCGGTATAGAGCAGGGCGTGCCGGCTCAGCAGGCGGGCCAGATGACGGAAATGGCGATCGGTATAGCCAACCATGGGAGCCACACACCACCTCGGTGCCTTCATGGCAGAGGTCCGGCGGCTTGTCGCAGCTCCTGGCCGTCGGCTGTAGCGCTGCCATGGGCATCACGCACCACATAGCCCGGCATCATGCCACGCCACCGCAGTTGCAGGACGAGTGCGAAACCAACCGATTGCCAGGCCAGGACCAGCAGCGCCCAGAAGGCCACACCAGCCCCCAGCGCCAACGCCATCAGTGAGGCGGCCCCGAACACCAGGCCACAGCTCCCCATGGCCTGCACCGGGATGCGGCCAAACCGCAACAGGAAGGCCAGCAGCAGCATGTCCACACAGGTCGGCAGCAGGCGTGAGAAACCATACTTGGAACGCCCGAAGCGGCGCGGACGATGCTGCACCGGCTGCTCGGCGATGCGTCGCGGATCGGTCATGGTGGCAAGCCACAATGGCACCATGCGATGCATGTCACCATGCAAGGGCAAAGCCCGCAAGACGCTGGCGCGCATGACCTTGAGACCCGAGCCCACGTCATGCAATCGCACACCCGTCAGCCGGCGCAGCAGATCATTGGCCGCCACCGAGAGCAGGCGACGCCACCGGGTATCCTGGCGGTTGCAGCGCCAGCCCACCACCACGTCCAGATGCTCCATCCACAGGCGCCTCACCAGCATGGGGATATCGGCGGCGTTGTTCTGCAGGTCGCCATCCATGGTGCAGATCACCTCCCCGCAGGCATGATCGATCCCGGCTTGCAGCGCGGTGGTCTGCCCCATGTTGCGAGAGAGCGACAACCATGTGACAGCAGGGCTCTGCAGCGCGGCACAGGCCGCGACAGTGCCGTCGCTGCTGCCATCGTCCACCAGAATCAGCTCCCAGGGCCACCCAGAACCGTCGAGGGCCTCCCGGATCTCCTGCACCAGCGGCATGACACTTGCTTCTTCGTTGTACAGCGGCACCACCACCGAGACCAGCTGTGGCTGCCGTGGCGCCACAGAAGGCCTGTCGCTGCCCGCCGCCTCGAATCGCGGTGTGCTGCCTGGAGGGCATTGCTTGGCGATGCAATCGGATGATGGGGCTGAACGCATGGGTAGTGACTCAATGATCTCGAACTTTTGAGATTATACTATCCGGATGCGTTACAAAGACTACTATGCCATCCTGGGTGTCGGCCGTGATGCCGATGCCGATGCCATCAAAAAGGCATACCGCAAGCTGGCGCGCCGCTATCACCCCGACGTCAGCAAAGAGCCTGATGCCGAGACGCGCTTCAAGGAGATCAACGAGGCCTATGATGTCCTGGGCAACCCGGAAAAACGCCGCGCCTTCGATAGCCTGGGTAGCACCTGGCACGACGGCGAGGAGATCCATGGCTGGCCAGGTGGGGCTGGCGCCGGGCCCGGTGGACCGGAAAGCCCATTTGGTAACGCAGACCTCGAGGATATCCTTTCTTCCCTGTTTGGTGGGCTCGATATGAATGCCCGGCGCGGTGGTCCCTTCGGAGCCAGGGGAGCCGATCTGCGCAGCACGCTGGCCATCACCCTGGAAGAGGCCTTTGCCGGCACCAGCAAGGAACTGCACCTGGGCCCTGCAGAGCCAGGAAGCCCTGCAGGAAAGGTCATCAAGGTCACCATCCCCCCTGGAACCCTGGATGGCGATGAGTTGCGCGTCGAGGGCCAGGGTGGTGCCGGAGGTCGTCGACCGGGGGATCTCTATCTGCGCATCAAGATTCTCCCTCACCGGTTGTTCTCCGTCGAGGACCGCCATATCCACCTGGACATGCCCCTCTCCCCTTCCGAGGCGGCTCTGGGCACCTCCCTGACCGTACCGACGCTGGCAGGTCCTGTGGAGGTTCGCGTACCACCGCTTACCCAGACAGGCAACAGACTGCGCCTCAAGGGGCGCGGCATGCCCGGACACCCGCCGGGGGATCAGTTTCTGCTGGCCAAGATCATGATCCCCTCTCCTGTCAGCGAACAGGCCCGCAAGCTCTATGAGGAGCTCGCCAAGGAAAGCGCCCAGGATCTACGCCATGCCTGGGGCCAGTATGGAAGACGCCCATGATCGATCCCAACGAACTGGAACAATTCCTGGCCATCCCCAGGGCCGCAGTGGATGAGTTGCTGAGCCTGGGCCTGGTGGATGAAACGACACCACTGCCCCAGGCAGCCCTCTCGCGCCTGGCGTTGTGCCTGCGGTTGCATCAGGACCTGCAGCTCAACTGGGCTGGTGCTGCCCTGGCCGTGGAGCTCCTGGAGGAACTACGCACCTTGCGGCTGCGGGTCCAGCAGTTGGAAAGGCTGTTGGATCGACTGGGGCCGGAACTCAATTAGTTTTTGATTGGTCTCAAGCTTGGGCTCAAGCTAAGGAACATACACCACCTGTTCCCAAAGCCCCAGGCCAGGAGCCAATACCCCCTTCTTGCGGCAGGGCCGTGTTGCTTGCCGGCGCCTGACGGGCGCCGTATAGTACCTGTGTCCGGGATATCGGATATCGATTTCCTCCATCGTCAACCCAGGGGATACCTTCACATGCCACAGCAACCAAAACGCCGTGCGCCAGGGTACCAGCAAGCATGCCTGCTGCTGGCAGCTCTGGGCAGCTTTGTCACCGATGCCACCACCGAGGCGCAAGCCAGCACCTTTCGCATATCGCCAGGGGCTGCTGTGGTGGGGCAGATCCTCACCGAATCCATCACGCCGGGAGATACCCTGGCCGATCTTGCCAATCAATACGACCTGGGCTATGAGGAGATCCTCATGGCCAACCCCGGCGTGGACCCATGGCACCCCACCCAGGGGCAGACGGTGCGCCTTCCCCTGCAGTTCGTCCTGCCCAAGACCAGCAGCCGCCAGGGCATTGTGCTCAACGTGGCCGAGATGCGCCTCTATTACTACCCTCCTGGCGGTAATGTGGTGCTCACCTATCCCATCGGCGTGGGCCGCGAGGGCTGGAACACCCCGCTTGGCGTTACCAAGGTCGTCACCAAGGTAGCCAGGCCCAGCTGGACACCACCGGCCTCGATCCGTGCCGAGCATGCCGCCGACGGCGAGCAGCTGCCGGCTGTGGTCCCCCCGGGGCCCAACAACCCACTGGGTCCCTACGCCCTGCGCCTTGGTTTCCCGGGCTACCTGCTGCATGGCTCCAACAAACCCTATGGGTCTGGCATGCGTGTTTCCCATGGCTGTGTGCGCCTGCAAAACGACGACATCACCTATCTGTTCCGCACCGTATCCGTGGGTACCCGGGTCGAGATCGTCAACCAACCCTACAAGTTGGCCACGGTGGGCCAGACACTCTACCTCGAGGCTCAGCCACCCTTCGAGGAAGACGGACAGACACCCACCAATCGCTTCTTACAAAGCCTGAAGGCCACCTTGCGTGGCAATGAAAAAGTCACCATGGATTGGAACACCATCCTGCTGGAGCTCACCCAGCCCAGCGGGATTCCTGTGGTGGTGGGGCATATCGGCAGCGGAGAGCCAGCCCAGCAGATCAGCGCTCCCCTGATGGCTCGCACCGCCGCGCCTGGGCTATCCCAGACACCTGTGCAAACCGAGATTCAGCAGAATGCCTGGTATGTGGAAACCGGGCTTTTTGCCACGGAACAAGAAGCGCAGATGATGGCGCGGGAACTGGGCCACCTGGGGCTGGAGGCCGTCATTCAACACAGCACCACGCCGCAAAGCACTCTTGCCGTGCTAGCCGGCCCTTTCCAGAGCGAGCTCGATGCAAGTGGCGTGCGCAACCGCCTGCACAAGGCGGGCATCACAGCCCGGATATATCGCTCCTCGACAGCAGGAGCGGGGTGATAGAACAAAAAGAGCCAGCTTGCGCTGGCTCTTTTTGTTCGCATTCTGGCGCTGGGCGCCAGCAGTTGCTTGACAATTGCTGGGTTGATTACTTCCTCATCCGCTTGCGGAAATCCTGATCGGAATGATTCCTCAGGGACTCACAAGTGGCTTGGCATTCATTCGCAGCACTCATGGCAGCATTGGCGGTAGCCAGCGCCTGTTGGGCGGTGGCGCGGGCCTCAGAATCTACCCCGCCCGTGCCGATCTGGCTCTTGAGTTTTTCCACATCGGCCTTCAGGGCATCGATGTCGACCTGCGCGGCACAACCCATCAAGCCCAGAGGCAATAAAACCGCCGAAATCCGAATTGCATTTCTCATTTTGTTCATGCACGACTCCATGCTTTCATTCGCTCACAACGGGTGACAACCCCCGGGCCTCTACAATCCCAGGTTCCATCTGGCATAATTCCAGACGCGCTCATGCTAGCGCGAATCGCCACATGAAGCAAGAGCAAGGATCCTTTTACCCATGAGCATGCAGTCCACGAAAACCCAGCCACTCCCGCAAGACCCAACACCCTTCACCTGGCAGCGGGCACACTTTGGTTATCCTCTACCCGCCGAGCGCATTGCCCAGACTCCCCTGGCGCAGCGTTCCGCAGCCAGGCTGTTGCACCTCGATGCGCCGCGCGGGATCATGGACCATCATGGCATGATCGATCTGCCGCGGCTGCTGGCGCCGGGCGATCTGCTGGTGGTCAACGACACGGCCGTGCTCAAGGCCCGCCTTGCAGCCACCAAACCCACCGGCGGCCGGGTGGAGGTTCTTCTGGAACCCGCCATCGGTCAATCACAGACCATGGCCTGGGCCCACCTGCGCCCTGGATGCCGGGCGGGCACGGTCCTTGCTGTGGGCAAGGAACGCCTGACCGTGCTCGCCCAACAGGAGCGGCGCTTCCTGGTGCAATGCACGCAGACCATCGAGGCCCTGAGCGAGCACTATGGCGCGGTGCCGCTTCCTCCCTACATCCATCGACCGCCCTCACCCCAGGACCAGACCCGCTACCAGACCGTCTTTGCGAGCCACAAGGGCTCGGTGGCCGCCCCCACCGCTGGGCTGCATCTCGATGCGCCCCTGCTGACTGCCCTGGAACAGGCCGGCATCGCCACAGCCCGCCTCACTTTGCACATAGGAGCCGGCACATTCACGCCGCTGCGCCATGAGGACCTCTCGATCCATCAGATGCATCAGGAATACATGACCATCTCGCCCGAGCTGGTGGCGGCGATCCAGCAAACCAGAGCCCGGGGAGGGCGCATCATCGCCGTGGGCACCACGGTGGTACGCGCCCTGGAAAGCGCTGCTTTGCATGGTCCTTTGCAACCCTGCCAGGGCGCCACCACATTGTTTATCCAGCCTGGATTTCGCTTTCGCCTCACAGATGGCCTGCTGACCAACTTTCACCAACCCTACTCCACCTTGCTGGTGCTGGTGGCGGCCTTTGCCGGCTATGCCGCCATGCGCACCGCCTACCAGCAAGCCCTGGACCAGGGCTATCGGTTTTTGAGTTATGGCGATGCCATGCTGATCCTGCCTGGCCAGTCGGCCACCATGACACATGCACTTTGAGTGCCTGGCCCAGGATGGGGCGGCTCGCCTGGGACGCCTGCGGTTGCGCAGCGGCGAGGTGGCCACGCCGGCCTTCATGCCTGTTGGCACCCTGGGGGCGGTCAAGGGACTCAGTGCCCGGCAATTGCATGAGCTGGGCGTACAGATGCTCTGTGCCAACAGTTTTCATCTGGCGCTGCGCCCTGGGCTTGACGTGATCCGCAGCCACGGCGGCCTGCACGGCTTTTGCGGCTACAAGGGTTGCATCCTCACCGATTCCGGCGGCTTTCAGGCCATGAGCCTGGGTGGCCGCCTCACCAATGATGGGACCGCCTTGCGCTTGCGCTCCCCCCATGACGGGGCCCAGGTACTCCTCGATCCCGCTACGGTGATGGCCTGCCAGCAAGTCCTGCGCCCGGACATTGCCATGGTTTTCGATGAATGCACCGCCTATCCAGCGGATCACCACACCGCGCAGGCCTCCATGGAACGTTCCATGGGATGGGCAGAGCATTGTCGGGCGGTCATGCAGGATGACGACATCGCCTTGTTCGGCATCGTGCAAGGCGGCATCTATCCAGATCTGCGGGCCCATTCCCTGGAGCGCTTGATGTCCATGGGCTTCGAGGGGCTTGCCATCGGCGGCCTTGCGGTGGGCGAGACCGCCGCAGAGCGCCTGCAGGTGCTCGATGCCCTGTGCCCCCTGATGCCCCCCCACAAGCCACGCTACCTCATGGGTGTGGGACGCCCCCTGGATATCCTGGAGGCGGTGCGGCGTGGCGTGGATCTGTTCGATTGCGTCATCCCCAGCCGCCATGCCAGAAACGGCCAGTTGTTCACCATGCAGGGCATCGTGCGCATCCGCAATGCCGCCCACGGCGCAGCGCGCGCTCCTGTGGAGACCGGTTGTCCATGCCCCGCCTGCCACGATGGGTTGAGCCTCGCCTTCTTGCATCACCTGGAGCGCAACGGGGATCCCTTGTGGGTCCAGCTCGCCACGGCGCATAATGTCTCCTTTTACATGCGCCTACTGCTCATGATCCGCCAAGCCATTGGCCAGGGAACCCTGGAAGCGCTGCACCGCCACGCCCGGGAACAGCTCGAGACCTCAGCGCCTGTGGCATACTAGGCACAAGCAGGCACAAGCACAGAAAGTCCTCTGAGGCAGTGGCCCGCGCATCCCCATAGGGAGTACCATGGTGCCCTGGCCTCGCCAAACGAGTAGGAGACAATGTTGACGGACTGGATACCTGCCGCCCTTGCCCAGAACGCGCCCCCAGCAGGAGCGCCCAAGCAGGGCTTCCTGGGGTTTCTGCCTCTACTGGTCATGATCGCTGTTTTTTTCGCCCTGTTCATCTGGCCACAGTTCAAGCGGCAGCGTCAGCAGCGCAAGATGATCGACAGCCTCGCCAAGGGTGACGAGGTGATCACCTCGGGCGGTCTGGCCGGGCGCATCATGGAGCTGGGCGAGCCTTTCTTGGAGGTGGAAATCGCCGATCACACCGTGATCAAGATCCAGAAGAGTGCCATAAGCACGGTACTCCCCAAGGGCACGCTCAAGCTTCCCTGAGTGTTGCCGTGGTGAATCGGTCACGTCACTGACATGCAACGCCTACCCTTGTGGCGTCATATCATGCTGGGGTTTGCCTTGTTGCTGGGCGTACTCTTTGCCCTGCCCAACCTCTATGGTTATGGTCCGGCGGTACGCCTCAGCGGCCCACGGGTTCAGGAATCGCAAGCCCAATGGCAGGCCCTGCTGGAACAGGCGCAGGTGGTGCCTGTGGCCATGGAACAAGGGAACCACAATGTCCTGTTGCGTTTTGCCGATGTGGAAACCCAGCTCAAGGCGCAGGATGCCCTGGAGAACTGGCGCAGCACCCACCCCGATCACCTCACCACCCTGGAACTGAGCCCCCTGGCACCCTCATGGCTGATGAGCCTGGGCGCCAGGCCCATGACCCTGGGGCTGGACCTGCAAGGCGGCGTCCATTTTCTCATGGATGTGGATCTGCAGCCGGTGCTCAGTCGCCGCGCCACAGAAGCCGTGCGGGAGATGGCGCGGGCACTGCGCCAGCGGAGCATCCCCTATGAGGAAATGGTTCACCACAGCGGAGAGATCACCATCAGGCTGCAAAGGGAGCAGGACCGCGATGCCGCGCTCCAGGCTCTTGCCGACCAGCTTGCCGAATGGCAGCCCCAACCGGCAGATCCCAGCAGCCCGCGCCTGATGCGCCTCGCTCCCGAGCCGCGCACCCTGGAGACCATCCAGCGCAATGCCCTGGAACAGAACATGACCACGCTGCGCAACCGCATCGACGAGCTGGGCGTGGCCGAGCCCGTGGTGCAACGCCAGGGCAACAGCGCCATCGTGGTAGAGCTGCCCGGCATCCAGGATACCACCGCGGCCAAGAACATCATCGGCGCCACGGCCACCATTGCCTTTCATCTGCTGGACACCCAGCATGATCCCGCCCAGGCACAGTCAACTGGTCTTGTGCCCCCAGGCTCGCTCCTGGAACACGACCGCCAGGGCAGGCCCGTCCTCCTGCAACGGGAGATCATCGTCAGCGGCGACCAGTTGATCAATGCCGTTTCCAGCGTGGATACCACCAGTGGTTCCCCGGCCGTCCTGGTGACGCTGAACAGCCAGGGCGCCCAGCGCATGGCCCGGGTGACCCAGAGCAACATCGGCCAGCCCATGGCCGTGGTCTACATGGAATACAAGCCCATCAGGACACCGCCGGGTGCCCCGCCGGCTCATCGGCTGGAAAAACAGGTGATCAGCGTGGCCACCATTCAGAGCGCCTTCAGCAGCCGCTTCCAGATCACGGGACTCGATCGGCAGGAAGCCCATACCCTCTCCCTGCTGCTGCGCGCCGGTTCACTGGCCGCACCCCTGCAGATCGTTGAGGAACGGACCGTGGGCCCCAGCCTGGGCAAGGCCAACGTGCGCCGGGGCCTTTTGGCGGGCACCGTGGGCACGGCACTGGTCCTGCTGTTCATGGCAGTCTACTACCGGGCCTTTGGCCTCATTGCAGGAGCCGCCATGCTGTTGAATCTCGTCCTTCTGGTGGGGCTGTTGTCCTTGCTTGGCGTGACACTGACCCTGCCGGGCATCGCTGGCATCGTGCTGACCCTGGGCATGGCCGTGGATGCCAACGTGCTCATCAACGAGCGCATCCGGGAAGAGCTGGAGGAGGGCCTGGCCCCCCAGGCCAGTATACGCGCCGGTTACCACCGGGCCTTCGCCACCATCATCGACTCCAACCTCACCACTCTCATCGCGGCACTGATTCTCTTCGGCATCGGCACAGGACCCATCAAGGGCTTCGCGGTGACTTTGTCTGCAGGCATCGCCACCTCCATGTTCAGCGCTGTCTTCGGCAGCCGTTCGCTGGTGGATCTCATCTTCGGAGGCCGACGCCTCAAGAGCCTGCCCATCTGATCATGCGGCTGCTCAACAAAAGGACCCACATCGATTTCATGGCCAAAAGCCGTTCCATGGCTGTGCTCTCGGCAGGCCTGCTGCTGGTGGTTCTACTGGGGTTGTTGCTGCGCGGCATCCATGGTGGCCTCGATTTTACAGGCGGCCTGCTGGTAGAAGCCTCTTTTGGCCAAACTCTCTCCGCAGAGAAGGTGCGCGAGCAACTCCAGGGCCAGGGCCTGGCCGAGGCCAGTGTCCAGGCCCTGGGAGGCCCGAAAACCTTCGCCCTGCGTCTGCCAAAGAAGCTCGCCGAAGACGTGGGCAGTGAACAGGCCCGCCAGCAGTTGATCCAGGCCCTGCGGCACATCGATGCCCAGGTCCACATCAACAGGATCGAGTATGTGGGCCCCAAGGTAGGCCAGGAACTGGCCCGCAAGGGAGTCATGGGTTTCGTGCTGGCTTTGCTGGGCATCGCCGTCTATGTACGGCTGCGCTTCGAATGGCACCTCGCCCTTGGTGCTGTGGCAGCCACGGTGCACGACGTGGCTTTGACCATGGCGGTTTTCGTCTTCAGCCCCATTCCCTTCGACCTCACCTCACTGGCCGCGCTGCTGACGGTAGTGGGCTATTCGGTCAACGACACCATAGTCATCTTCGACAGGTTGCGGGAAAACATGCGCCGTCAACGCAAGCTGACGCTCTGGGAGGTGGCCAATCTGTCTGTCAATCAGACGCTGTCCAGGACCATCCTCACGGCCTTTGCCACACTGCTTGCGGTGCTGGGCATCCTGTTCTTTGGCGGCGACAGCCTGCGCGGCTTCGCTCTGGCTCTGGGCGTTGGCATCATCGTGGGGACCTATTCCTCCATCTTCGTGGCCATGGCCGCGGCCATGGCCACCGGGCTCAACCGCGAGGTCTTCAACCAGAAGCCCAAACGCCAGGATGATGGCGCCCGCGTCTGATGCCGGGCGGCGCCCGGCAAGGTGTTGTCAGGCATCGGGAGGACCATGGCGTTGCTGGGGTCTATCCGTGACATAAGGGGCCATGCACTGGAGCAGCTCCGCAAAAAGCCTCGGGTTGGCGGCCACCACATCCCCTTGTTCCAGCTGCAAGGCCTGCCCTGTCGGCCCGCCCACATAGCCCCCGGCCTCCTGGATCAGCAATACGCCCGCAGCCAGGTCCCATGGCGCAAGGCCGAACTCCCAGAAGCCATCCAATCTCCCGGCGGCCACATAGGCGAGATCCAGCGCTGCCGAACCGGCGCGACGAATCCCGGCGCTGCGCTGCGCCATAGCCTGCAGCATGGCAAAGTAGTCTCCGCGCTGGTCGCCTTCCTTGAAGGGTATGCCAGTACCCATCAAGGCCCCCTCCAGCCGGGGACACTGGGTGACGCGGATGCGCCGGCCGTCCAACGTAGCGCCGCGGCCTCGCGAAGCGGTGAACAGCTCATCGCGCAATGGATCATAAATGACACCATGGGCAAGCTGTTCCTGGATGCGCACCGCGATGGAAACGGCATAATGGGGAAACCCGTGAATGAAGTTGGTGGTCCCATCCAGAGGATCGATGATCCAGGTCACCTCATGCTGACCTGTCGCCCCACCCTCCTCGGCCAGGATGGCATGGTCCGGATAGGCGCGACCAATGGTCTCCACAATGAGACCCTCGGCGCGCCGATCCACATCGGTGACGAAGTCGTGACGGCCCTTGCTCTCCACCTGCACAGCGGACAGGTGGCGCGAAGCGCGCAGGATGGCCTCACCTGCCCGGCGAGCAGCCTGCACGGCTATATTGATGAATGGTTCCATATCGTGTTCCTGCCATGCGCTACCTGATCCCGACTCCCATCATACATATCGTGCTCGTGGAGCCCAGCCACCCGGGAAACATCGGGGCTGTGGCCCGGGCCATGAAAACCATGGGACTTCACCGATTGGTCCTGGTGAGACCGCGCTATTTTCCCCATCCCCTGGCAACGGCTCAGGCCACCCATGCCGCTGACATCCTTGAACAGGCCACCATCGCTCCATCCTTCCAGGAAGCAATCAGCGGCATGCAGCGCATCTATGCCACCACCGCCAGAACACGTTCATTGGCCTGGCCAAGCATGACGCCGGCTACCATGAGCCGGGACATCGCTGCTTTGCCCCCCGCTACCCAGGTGGCCATTGTCTTCGGTCGTGAGCGCACCGGCCTGACCAACACCGAGCTGGATTGCTGTCATGTGACCTGCACCATTCCCACCGCCGTCGCCGCCGCATCGCTCAACCTAGCCCAGGCCGTGCAGATCATCGCCTATGAATGGCTCATCCATGCCGCACCGCCACCCCATCCCCCGCGTCACCAGACACCACTGCCAACCCAGCATGACTTAGAACAGCTCTGCGAGCACACCGCACGCATCATGCTGGCCACCGGGTTTTTTGATCCCGCAAAACCGCGTCGCCTGATGCGGCGACTGCGCCGCCTGATGGCCAAGGCCCAGCCGGATCTCAATGAGGTCAATATTCTGCGTGGCCTGCTGCGCGCTGTGGAAGACCATCTCGATCTTCCTCATCCAGAAGCACAGCGCCACCCTGCCGAAGTCGCTCCAGCGCTGCCTGGCCAGCCCCCTGATCCACAGCCGCACAACAACCACGAGGGATGACCACAGCCAACCCTGCCTCAAGAGCATCGGCTGCTGTGGCGGCCACACAATACTCGGTGGCCACCCCGGTGATGACCACCGTACACACGGCCAGTTGCCCCAGCCATGCGCTCAACAGCAAAGGGGCATCTGCAGCCCTGCCCCATTGGCCAGCATGCTCCTCGCAACAAGCCGACCAGCCGCTGTAGCCATCTTCCTGACCCATACCCTTCCTGAAGCAGGGGCCGGCAATGGGTAACTCGGGGTGCAGGCAGGCTCCCCAGGTATCGGCCACACCATGGACCGGCCAGCAGCCTCCCCAGGCCCGGAAATGTCTGGTCCTGGGCGGATGCCAGTCCATGGTGTAGGCGATGGGTGTGCTGGCAAGCCGCGCCGCCTGAATCAGGGCAGCGATGGGCTTGAGGATTGTCAGGGCATGGGGCACGGCCAAGGCCCCCTGTGGATCGACGAAATCGTTTTGCATGTCCACCACCACAAGCGCCGTGTGGGGCTGTTGCGCCCGGTAGAGGCCCTCATGTTGCATGGTTTTCCCCTGCTGCGGCAACTGCCAGCCAATGACCCATCCCACCATGCCCGGCCTGCCAACCCTGCTCGGTAATCACCGCATCCAGGGGCACATCCCAAGCCATGGTCTGGAGGTGTGCCACTTCCTGGCACGCATAGGCCGCCCCGATGAGTACAGGACGCCTCCAGGCATGACGCCATCTCCTGTGGGCCATCGTCCGATCATAATAGCCGCCCCCCATGCCCAGCCTGTGGCCCTGGGCATCAAAAGCCAGCAGTGGCACCACCACGACACTGAGAAAGCGCGCCTCGCAGCGGGGTTCTCCATACCCCGGCTCCCTGATGCCATAGCGGTTCAGGACCCACTCCCTGCCCAGGCGCCGAAAAACGAGTGCATGCCCGCCTCTCCTGACCACAGGCAGGTAAACATGCCGTTTCCGCTGGCGGGCCCGCGCCAGAAAAACACCCACATCCATTTCCTCTGGACTGGCCATGTACAGGGCAATCCTGCCACGGCGGCGCAGCAAGGGGTTGGCCTGAGCGGCCCAGCGCCGGGCCAGCACACGCCGCAGTCTCCCTGTGATGGCCCGGCGTCGCTGGCGCATGGTGCGCCGCAGTCGGGCGCGCTCCGCTTGCTGGTTCCACAGGACAGACTCAGGCTCGCAGGGGCTGGCGACGCAACCATGCTGCAATCTCGTCATGGGGAACCGGCGGACTGTAGAAAAAGCCCTGGATATGATGACAGCGCTGCTCCTTGAGAAACAAAAGTTGCTCTATGGTTTCGACGCCTTCGGCCACCACTCGCAAACCCAGACCATAGGCCAATTGCACGATGGTTCTTGCGATCTCGGCATCGGGCATGCTGTTGGCAATGCCACGGATGAACGATTGATCCACCTTCAGGGTATCGATGGGAAAGCGCTTCAGGTAGGCGAGGCTTGAATAGCCGGTACCGAAATCATCGATGGCCAGCTGCACGCCGATGCGCTTGAGCTCCTTCATCACCTTGATGGCGCGGGCCACATCCATCATCACCGTGCCTTCGGTCAACTCCAGTTCCAGATAGGCTGGATCAAGGCCGCTCTCCGCCAAGGCGCGCTGCACCAAGGCCACCACATCCTGGCTGCGGAACTGTACCGCGGAGAGGTTCACACTCACAGGGATGCGCCGACTACATTGCCGCTGCCAGCTCACATTCTGCAAGCAGGCCTGCCGCAAGACCCACTCCCCTATGGGAACGATCAGGCCTGTCTCCTCGGCAATGGGAATGAATTCGGCCGGGGAAACCACGCCCTTCTTGGGGTGCAGCCAGCGCAACAGAGCTTCTGTGGCCACGATCTGGCCATTGACGATATTCACCTGGGGCTGGTAGAGCAGGAACAATTCGCCATTGCTCATGGCATGACGCAAGTCGTTTTCCTGCTGCAACCGATCGGCCGTGCTCTTGTGCAGGGCCGCTGAGTACAACAGCTGCTGGTTGCCGCCGTACCTCTTGGCCTGATACATGGCCGCCTCGGCCTGCTTCAGCAGGACTGGGGGGTCCTGGCTATCCTTCGGATACAGGCTGACACCGATACTGGGTGACACCGTGATCTCCTGGTCGGCATAGCAAAAAGGGTCCTGGAAGGCGGCCAGTATTCTTCCCGAGACGGCGGCAGCCGCCATGCGATCCACCACCTCGGCAAGCAGCACATAGAACTCGTCACCCCCGGGGCGGGCCACCATATCCCCATCGCGAAGCAGCCGGCACAAGCGCTTGCCCACCTGGCGCAACAGCTCATCCCCGCTTGCCACACCCAGCGAGTCGTTGATGGTCTTGAAACGGTCGATATCCAGGCACAGCACCGCAACGTGGCTGGGTTGCAGGCGCTCTTGCTGCCTCTGGATGGCCTGCTGCAACGCCTGCAGGAATCCATCCCGGTTGGGCAAGCCCGTCAGATGATCACGCATCTGCAGCTCGACCAGACGTCTTTCCTGTTCACGACGCTCGGAAAGATCCGTCAGCATGACAAGATAATGCAAGGTATGGCCTTGCTCATCCACAAGCCTGCTGACCCGGGCCCATTCGGGAAAAGATTCGCCTGTGAACCGCGTGGCCCACCATTCTCCCGCCCAGTGCGGCATGGCCTGCAACTGCTCCCATACCATGGCAAGGTCGCCGTCATGGGCATCGCTCATTCTCCAGCCCAGGTCTTCCAGACGCTTGTGGAGCAGATGCTCTGCCGCATAGCCCGTGCTGTCCATGAATGTCTGATTGACCCGCAGGATGCGTTGCTGGGCATCGAGAATGGCGATGGCATCCTGACTGCCGTGAAACACCTGGGCAGCCAGCTTCAGCTCCGTTTCGTTGGCCATGCGTTCGGTGACATCCTGAGCGGAACACAGCAGGCAGGCACGATCCATCATCATCACCGCACGGCGTGCCACTTCAGCCCAGAACAAGGAACCGTCCTTGCGGCGATGACGGACTATGTTCGGGAGATGGGTCACAGGATCGTCGGCCGATCCCAGACCATCCCAGGCATGGGCAAACTCAGGCGCCAGGATGTCCTGCACGCTCAATTCCTGCAGACCTGCCTTGTTGTAGCCATACTGGGCGCAAAAGGCTTCATTGGCATCCAGCATGTGCAGGGTAGCCATATCGTACAGAAATACAGGGGTTGGCATCAGGCCAAAAATACTGTGGCAGGAAACCTCCGCCTGCTGCAGGGCCTTCTCCAGTTGCATGCTGTGCTGCTGGATCGCCAAACGCTCCAGCATGGCATGACACACAGTCGCGATACCTTGGCACAGATCGCGACGATTGCTTGCACTCACATGCCCAGCAAAACACAGGGCAAGATATGCCACGCCTTCACCCAGAGGTAGCATGAAACCACCTGCCTGCGGCAACTCCAGACAAAAACCCTGAGCGCCCGCGGCCAGGGAGGTCAAGATCTGGAAACCAGACACCCCCACACTGTCCAGAAGAGCAGCGCGCCACCGATCCGCAGAGGCTCCTGCCGCATGGAGCATCCGCCCATCGGCGCCATGCATCACACAGACGGCGTCAAGACAGGCACATGTCGCCAATTGCTCGCAGAACAGCTGCAACAGCTCATCGCGCTCGGTGATTCCCGTGGCTTCCTGTTGCACATGGCGCAAAACGCGACACAGCTCGCCCCAGTCCGTGGGATGATCGCAGGAGTGGTGCGAGAACGGCAACACCATAGCCTGCATGCCGCCTGCGGAATGCTGCAGCATGACCCTCACCGGCACCTCATGGCCAGCGGCATCCTTGCACAAGCCATCATAAACCGAACCATCTGGCGGCGGGCCCTGTGGATCCGGCAAGGCCATGGAGGCGATCTCACCTTGGGGCACCTGCTGCTGACCAGGCAGGGTGATCCGCAGCCACTCAACCAATCGCATACCCGCCATGGGGTGCTGCTGGCCGAAAAAAGCCCTGGCTGCCTCATTGCTGCCTGTGATGCATCCATCCAGGGTCGCAGTCAGCACGGGTATGCCCAAGGAGGGCACCGCGAACCGCACGTCGTCTCCATGAACCAGCGGCCACCCCTTGGGTACATTGGGTGGTGACTCAATCGCCTGGGGCGGAACCTGTTGCTCTTTCAAGAGCCACCTCTCTGTGCTCGCCATGCGGTGCTTCGCATGCTATCTGGTCTATTTGCTTTATGTTGCGGTTCTTTATGGTTCTTTGTAATTTTATTGATCAGTTATATTATATAACTTTTCCCCAAAGGTGTGGCTCTGAAGTTCATATAATGCTCCCAGCACATGCGACATTGCAACCGAATGGGGCAATGTCCCGAAGGGCAGGGCGCAAGCCTGCAGCGTATATGCTGCGTTATCTGCAATTGTTTTGGACCATTCATTGAAATCAATGATTCCAATTTTCTGGAAGCCAGCCCTCGGGAACTCTGTAAGCACGATATACCGCATTAATGGGGGAGTCTACTGGAAGAGGCACAGGAAGTACTTGGGTGATGCTCGCTATATATGGAGAAATATATTCCCACACGATCTCTTTGTCTTTCGTAACCTCTATAAT
>WOZS01000005.1 GCA_011620135.1 Gammaproteobacteria bacterium | reverse complement strand
CATCGACAAGACAACCGGCCACCTCATCGGGGACGGAGACGTGGAGTACAGGCGGGCGAAATGAATCTGGATGGCGGCCTGATCGGCTGGGGGATTGCCGTATCGGCGCCCAGCCCGGAAGAACGCGACCCGCCGGCCAGAAAACCCGCCGGGCGCCCATGAGCGTGTTGGAGCGCTTCGTCAGCATGTGAGTCTTTGCATCGGGGCCGGCATCCTGGCCGGCCTGATGGCAGCGGGGCTCTTTGGGGCCATCGCCGGCCTCGAGGTGGCACAGGTGAACCTGCCGGTCGGGCTGCTGATCTGGGTGATGATCACCCCGGGCGGGAAGAACCCATAAACCAACACATGCGGCGCTGACAGGAGCAGGCATCCAGAACCACTGGCAGGCTGCATCGCCATTGGTGCATCCTGGCGTGTACAGGCGGGTCTTCTGTGATGGAGCGGTTCATGGATACAACACACAAGGTGGTCATCGTGGGTCATGCCCGTTCCGGCACCAGCCTGCTCTATGGACGCCTGCGTGCCTCGCTGCCGGATGCCTGCTGCTTTTTCGAACCATCCAATCCCGCTTTCCTGCAGCAGGCCCAGGAAGCACCAGGCCATGTGGTGGCCAAGTTGCTGCTGCCCGTGGCGCCTGGCATCGCATCGAGACTGGGGGCTGTCTTCTCGAAACGGCTTTTTCTGGTTCGCGACCCGCGAGACGTGCTGGTGAGCGCCTTGTTGTATGTCGGTGGCTTCGAGGTCATGTGGCGTTGGGAAGAAACGCGCGTCGCCAAGGCGCTGGATCTTCTCCGGCGCAAGGAAGAGTGTCCCGCCGCTGTTGGCCTGCTGGAGCTGTTTGCGGCACTGCGGGAAGATTTCTCCCTGGACCACATTGAAGCAAGCCTGAGGCTCATCGATGATTTCCTGGCAGGCCAGGACGCACGATACCCTTTTGCAATTGTTCGCTACGAGGACCTTCTTGCCGGAGGCGTACCGGAACTCGAGCAGGCCCTGGGGTTTGCGTTGGCTCCCCAGGTGCTCCTGGGGGATGATCTCGGGCGGGTAGCCCGCACCGGCGGCAGCGCCTCCTGGCGTAGCTGGTGCACGACCAGCGATGTGGCCATCCTGCAACCCATGCTTGGCAGAACCATGCGCCGTTTCGGCTATGATCCCGCTGAATGGCGCCTCGAAACATGCCCGAGCATCCCTGCCCACCATGCCTCGGCCTATGTGCGCCGCCTCATCGACGAGCGCCGCGCCATGGAGAGATGGGCTGCGCCATGAACCCGGCCGGCCTGGGCGAGGCTGGGTTCAACCCCCGGTCAGGGGGAGCTGCAGGAAGTCCGCCTCGAAACGCTCCTTGTCCACAGGCCTGCTCACGTAATAGCCCTGGACATACTCGCAGGCCAGTTGACGCAGGGCATCGTATTCTTCCAATGTCTCCACCCCCTCGGCAACCACCTCCAGCCCCAGGGCATGGGCCAGGGTGATGACCGCCCGGACCACCTCGGTCTTGATGTGGTTGAGGTGTATGTCCTGGACAAAGCTGCGGTCCAGTTTCAGGCGGTCCAGAGGAAAGCAGGACAGGTAGCTCAAGCTGGAGTAGCCGGTACCGAAGTCATCGATGGCTATGGTGATGCCCAGTCCCTTGAGCTTGTTCAGTATGGCCACCGAGCGGTCCATGTCCTGCACCAGCACCCCTTCTGTCACCTCGAGCTCCAGAAACTGTGGCTCCAGATCGATTTCCTGCAGCAGGGACTCCACTTCCCAGACCAGGTTCTCATCGGCAAACCGCGTGGCCGACACATTGACCGCTACGGGGATGGCACGATAGCCGGCCACTTGCCAGGACTTGGCACTCTGGCAAGCCTGGCGCAATACCCAGGAATCCAGCGGCTTGATCAGGCCCACCTCTTCGGCCAGGGGAATGAATTCACCAGGACTGATCAGCCCCCGTATTGGATGCCGCCAGCGCACCAGTGCTTCTGCCGCCACCAGTTTTCCGGTTTGCAGGTTCACCTGGGGCTGGTAGAAAAGGATGAGAGCGTTATTTTCCAGGGCATGACGCAGATCACGCTCCATGGTGAAACGCCGCCATACCGATTCAGACATTTCCGCCTGGAACAGTTGCACGTGGCTGCCGCCTTGCTCCCTGGCTTCCCGCAAGGCCAGTCCGGCGTGAACGATCAGGGTATCGGCCTCGGTCGCCTCGCCAGGATAGCAGGCCATGCCCACGCTGGTCTGCACTGGAATGGCCTCATCACCCATGTGGAATGGTTCGCTCAGGCGTTCCTGGAGCTGGGTTGCCATGGTCTGGGCCGGCACGGCACCGGAATGCTCCTGCAGCATAACGGCAAACTGGGTACCGCCCAGCGAAAAACAAACACCGCGACCAGCCACCGTTTCCCCCAGACGACCCGCCATCTGCTGCAGGATCTTGTCGCCGACTGCATTGCCCAGTGATTCGTTGATATGGCGAAATCGGTCGGGGGCCAATACCAGCAGTGCCAGGCGGCTGCGCTCGCGATTGGCCTGCTGGAGTGCATCATCCAGGTGTTTTTTGAGAGCGGCCCGATTGGGCAGGCCAGTCAAGGTGTCGTGCGTGGCCAGATACTCGATGCGGGCCGCCTGGGACTGTTCTGATGCCAGATCGGAAAAGGAAGCCACATAATGGGTTATGCGGCCCTGCTCGTCGCGCACCGAGCTGATGGACAACCACGCTGGGTACACTTCCCCGGATTGACGCCGATCCCAGACCTCGCCCTCGAAACGACCATAGGTCTCCAGGTCGCGCCACAGCTTTTTATAGAAAGACCGGGAATGCAGCCCGGAGTGCAATATGGAAGGGCTGCTGCCCACGACCTGCTGGGCACTGAAGCCGGTGATGCGGCTAAAGGCCTGGTTGATCTGCAAAATGATGGTTTTTTCGTCGGTGATCATGAGGGCATCCTTGGTGTACTCGAAGCAGCGCAAAGCCAGATCGTAGCGTTGCATGAGTTGGCGCTGCTCGGTGACGTCCCGGGCCATGACCAGCCAGGCATCCTGCCCGTCGAAGTTCAGATAGGAAATCCCAACATCCGCATCCACCACCGTGCCATCCTTCTTGCGATGGTGCATCAGGCCCGCCTGGTAGACCACACCTTGGCCCTCATGCAGTCTGCGCTCCGCCTCGGCAAGGGCAGGAAGGGCGATGTCCTCGGCACAGAGTGCCTTGATGGGCAGCTCGATGAACTCCTGGCGCGTGTAGCCATAATGGGCCAGGGCCGCCTCGTTCACCGCCATGATGAGGCGCTGTCCCTCCGCGGCGCGTACCCACATGGGCACTGGATTACCCTCGAAAAGCACCCTGTAGTTGCGCTCCTGGAGGCGCAACAGCCTTTCCATCTGTGCCCGCGCCGCTTCCTGCTCCAACAGGTCCAGCCCAAAGACAAGACAGGCAGCGATGCGCTCCCCCAGTTCCACCACTTCATCATCGAAATACTGTTTTTGAGCCGCATAGCAGGCCACCACGCCCACCACCAGGCCATCATTGCCCTTGCGCCGCATGGGGAAGATAGCCGCAGACCGCAGGCCGCAACGCGACCACAACTCGGACCAGGGCATCCCTGGCGGCAGCTCATTCCAGATTATGGTGCTTGCAGTACGCACCGCCTGGCCTGCAGGCCCTTGTCCATAGGGACTGGCGAGATCGGTGCTGACCCTGAGGGAGCCCCAGGACTCCCTCAATGTGGCGGCTTGCGCTCCCGCCACCCCACGAACCGTGATGATCTGGGACGCTGGATCCACCAGACCAACCCAGGCTGCGGGAAAACCATTGCGCTCGGCCAGGATGGTGGCGGCTTCCTGGAGGAATGTGGTACTCTCGGTGGCTGTGGCGGCTTTGTGCTGCAACTCGGCCAGGGTGCTGTATGCTGCGGCCAGACGGCGCAGGGGCACCAGCGCATCGGGGTCAGGTTGCGCAGCCATGCTGCCCATCCTCGAGCCCGTGGCATGGTGCGGCCATGAACAACTCTGGGACGTCGGTGATGGTGTTTCTCCTCGGACCAAAAGCTCAGCAGACCACCCTAAACCAGCCTGGGGGTTCCACATCGTCAATGATACCATACACCAAGCCATGTCATGGCCCATGGTCGCTGCCTACTGGCAGCGCGCCCCTTGCCGATGATCAGCTCTGGGCCACAGCAGACAGGCGCTCGATCACAGCCTGGCCAAAGGCGCTGGTTGCCACCTCCGTGGCCCCTGTCATCTGGCGGGCAAAATCGTAGGTGACAATCCCATCCCGCACCGTCTTCTCATAGGCAGCGCGCAACACAGCACTCACCGGGTGCCAGCCGATGAACTCGAACATGTCGGCCCCACTCAGCAGCAGGGAACCCGGATTGACCTTGTCCTGTCCTGCATACTTTGGGGCGGTGCCATGGGTGGCCTCGAAGACGGCAGCCTCGTCCCCCACGTTGGCCCCTGGCGCAATCCCCACGCCACCAACCTGGGCAGCGGTTGCATCCGAGAGATAGTCGCCGTTCAGGTTGGGTGTCGCCAGGACATCGAACTCCTCGGGACGCAGCAGCAGCAGCTGGAACATGATATCGGCGATGCGATCATTGATGACCACCTTCCCCGCGGGTGGTTGGCCGCCGCATTCCTTGTTGACCTGCTCCTCGGTGATGGTTTCCTGGGCAAACTCGTCCCGGGCCACCTCATAACCCCAGGTGCGAAAGGCGCCTTCTGTGAATTTCATGATATTGCCCTTGTGCACCAGGGTAACGCTCTTGCGGCCATGCTCCAGGGCATAACGGATGGCCTTGCGCACCAGCCGCTTGGAGGCGAAGGGGCTGATGGGCTTGATGCCAAGACCAGCATCCTCGAAAAAGGAAGCCTGCATCTCCTGCCTCAGGAAATCGGCCAACCGCCGGTTTTCCGGAGTGCCCGAGGCGTACTCGATACCGGCGTACACGTCTTCGGTATTTTCCCGGAAAATAACGATATCCAGCTTTTCGGGTTGTTTCATGGGCGAGGGCACGCCCTGATAATACCGTACAGGACGGATACAGGCATAGAGATCCAGTTTCTGCCGCAATGCCACGTTCAAAGACCGAATGCCAGTGCCTACCGGTGTCCCCAGGGGCCCCTTGATGGCCACCTTGAGCTTCCTGATGGCAGCCAGCGTCTCGTCCGGGAAGGGGTTACCGCCAAACAGGCTGGCTGCCTTTTCCCCCATGAACAGCTCACACCACGCCACGCGGCGCTTGTCGCCATAGACCGATCGCACGGCGGCATCCCACACCCCCAGGCAGACCTTGGTGATATCCGGCCCAATACCATCACCTTCCACAAAGCCGATGATGGGCTGTGTGGCGGGCTCCACCTTGCCGTCGCGCATGACGAGACATTCACCCTCGGGCAATTTGATGGTCGTAGTCACGTATCCTCCTCCTCATCGTATTTCGTATGTTCACCATCAACCGGCCCTCTTGCCAGCTGAGCAAAACCACATGCGGCATCATGTTCGGCATCATGGGATCAGCCATGAACACCCTGTCCATGGGAATCACCAGGCAGACCACGCAGCGGGGCCTTGCGCCCTTTGCAAAAGAAATCCAGATAATCGCCGAGGATCGTGCCATGATCGAAAGCCAGTGGCAGGGGCTCATCCCGACGTGGGTCGTAGATCATGCACGCGGCAGCGTCGTCTCCCGCGCGCGCGGCACCCTGGGCGCATGCCACATACACCACACTGACGGTATGGCGCCGCGGATCCCTGGCCGGATCGGAATAGCAACCCAGCAAATCGGTCAGTTGCACATGCAGCCCCGTCTCCTCATGGGCCTCCCGGACCGCGGCCTGCTCCAAGGTCTCCCCCAGGTCCACAAAACCACCAGGCAGCGCCCAGCCCAGGGGTGGAAAGCGTCTTTTCACGAGAACCAGTGGGGCCGGCCGTGAAGCAGCCATCTCGATGATGACATCCACGGTGACAGCGGGCCCCGCCTTCATGATTGGCTCAGCACACGGCACTCCTGGCGTTGGGCAGGGCCAGCAGGCCAGGAAGGTCCATGGCGATGGTGACCAGACACTCCATCATGCCCAGCATGTACCAGTCATAACGACCATTGATGAATGGTATCTGGGTAGCCATGGTACGAATATAGTAATATCCCCTTGGATTGCTGATGAGGTGAACGACTATATCATAGTTGCATGTGGAAAAGCCATTGGCCTCCGGCTCGGAACAGGCTGCCCACCGCCTGGCCTCGAAGTGCCGCCCGCCACGGGTGCCGACCGTATAGGCCTGATCCAACCGCACCGCCTGCCCTGCTTCCAGGACATGAGCCGGCTGTACCATGCCTCCATGCCCGGCATAGATACCACAGAGGATCTCATCATAGCCCTTTTCCGACAGGGTGTTGCGGGCGGCATAGCGCGTCTCCACCGCGAATCGCTCCCTGCTCGAACGCACCACGGGTTCCTCCATACGCGAAAAGAACCCCGGCAGACTGATGGGCACGAAACCGGCAACCTGCTCAGGGTCCGGCAACTCCCATGGTGCTTCTGTCACAGCCCCGGCCAGTAACGTCAAATGCTTCTTCTTTCGCATTGCGCTCCCTCCCGACTCCTTCCGACCAAAAATCATGGCCGCTCCCCTGTCTGGTGCCCTCCCCTGGCACCCTCACGCCCCTAAGATCACACCCATAAGATGGGTATGGTTCCTTTCATTAATCATAGTCACAGATGGGCGTTCTGGCGAGAGAGACAAGATCGATGCCAGGTCTTGGAAAGAGCGCTGGCCTGAGCTCCAGCCAAGCGCCAGGATTGTTCACCAGACCCGTTTGCTCATGCAGGGCCATGCCGCGGATCTGGGGGACCCAGGGCGGCTTCCAGGGCCTCGTCCACATTGCCGATCCATATCAGTTCAAGCGCTTCCCGGGCCCCCTGGGGAATCTCCTCATAATCCTTGTGGTTGCGTTCTGGCAACATCACCCGGGTGATTCCGGCCCGATGGGCGGCCAGAAGTTTCTCCTTGATGCCCCCCACCGGCAGGACCAAGCCACGCAGCGTGATCTCGCCGGTCATGGCGGTATCGGAGCGTACCTTGCGCCCTGTGACCAGCGACACCAGCGCCATGAACAAGGCGACACCGGCGCTGGGACCATCCTTGGGGATGGCCCCCGAGGGAATATGGATATGGATGTCGTTCTGATCGAAGAGCTCAGGGGCGAGATCCAGCTGGCCGCTGCGCGCCTTGAGCAGACTCAACGCCGCCTGGGCCGATTCCTTCATTACATCACCCAGCTGGCCGGTCAGGATCAGCTTGCCATGGCCGGGGGTGAGGCTTGCCTCGATGAACAGGATATCGCCACCAACAGGTGTCCAGGCCAGCCCGGTCGCCACACCGGGCACACTGGTGCGCATGGCAAGCTCATTTTCAAACCGCCTGGGCCCGAGAATGGCCTGCACCTGCTGGGTGTCGATCACATGGAGCGCCTCGCCTCCCTCGGTCACCTGCAAAGCCACGTGACGGAACACAGCCCCGATGCGCTGCTCCAGCATGCGGCAGCCCGCCTCCCGGGTGTATTCCCGGATGATCGTGCGCAAACCTTGCTCGGTCACCTGGCAGTCGAAGTCGGCCAGACCGCAAGCCGTCTGCTGGCGCTTGATGAGATAGCGCCTGGCGATCTCCAGCTTATCCTCCTCGGTATACCCGGGGAGCTCGATCAGTTCCATGCGATCACGCAGTGCCCAGGGGATATCGTCCAGCACATTGGCCGTGGCGATGAAAAGCACGTGACTCAGATCGCAGGGCACGCCCAGGTAATTATCCCGGAAGGTGGCATTCTGTTCCGGGTCGAGCACTTCCAGGAGGGCGGCGGCGGGATCTCCCTGGATGCCGCGGCCCAGCTTGTCCACTTCGTCCAGCAGCATGACCGGATTGGCGCTGCCAGCCTTGCGCAGCGCCTGAATGATGTTCCCGGGGAGGGCACCCACGTAGGTGCGCCGGTGACCGCGGATCTCCGCTTCGTCATGGACACCGCCCAGACTGACCCGCACGAACTGTCGAGCGGTGGCCCGGGCGATGCTCTGCCCCAACGAGGTCTTGCCGACCCCGGGCGGCCCCACGAAACACAGGATGGGTGCTTTGCCCTGGGGGTTGAGTTTCAGGACAGCCAACTGTTCCAGGATGCGTCGCTTGACCTTTTCCAGGTCGAAATGATCCTCGTCCAGTATGGTCCTGGCATGGGCGATGTCCAGGGTGTCCTCGGTGAAGCGCGACCAGGGCAGCTCCAAAAGCCAGTCCAGGTAGGTGCGCGCCATGGTGTATTCGCTGGCTCCCTCCGGCATGCGCTCAAGACGCCGCAATTCCTTGAGGGCATGCTCTTCCACCTCGGGAGGCATGTGCGCTTCCTTGATAGAGGTCTGCAGAACCTCAAACTCCGCGGCACGCTCCTCGCCCCCGCCCAGCTCGTTCTGGATGGTACGCAGCTGCTCGCGCAGCAGGACCTCGCGCTGGCGCTCTTCCATCTTTTCCTTGGTTTTCTGGCCGATCTGCTGGGTGAGTCGCAACACCTCCAAACGATGAGCCAGTAGCTCCTGGACGCGCTCGAGCCTTTGGGGAACGCTCACCACCTCCAGGATGGCCTGTTTATCTTCCGGCTTGAGATCCATATAGGCGGCGATGAAGTCCGCCAGGGAGCCTGGGGACTCCAACGCCTCGATGGCCCGGCTCATCTCTTCTGGGACATTGGGCAGCAGGCGCAGCGCCTCGAGGGCCTGTTGCTTGAGAAAATAGGCGCTGGCCTCGAGCTCATTGCCCTCGCCAGCCTCCTCTGGCAGAGGCATGACGCTGGCCTGCAAGAAAGGCTCACTGGAAAGCATCGCCATGAGGCGGCAGCGCTGCTCGCCCCGTACCACCAGGTGATGGGAGCCATCTGGCGCGGTCACATAGCGCAGCACCGTGGCCATGGTCCCCACGGTATGGAGATCGTCCAGCGCCACTGGATCATCCAGCTGGGGATCGCGCTGCAGGACAATCAGCACGCTCGCCTCACGGCGTACCGCATCCTGGGCAGCGGCCACGGAACGCTCCCGGCCCACCGAAATGGGAAACACCAGCCCTGGAAACAGCACCATGCCGCGCACCGGTATCACCGGAACCACGCTCTCCTGCTTGGCCTGCCCTGTGGTCATGCCTTGTTCTTGCTCTGTCATTGGTCCACCTTCTCCAGCACAATGGTGAGACATCCATCGCGCAGTTGCTGCAGGCGCAACTCGAAGCGCCCGGGTCGCAACACGACGCGACGCTCGAAATGTCCATAGGGGAGTTCCAGGCGGTGAATCACGGCATCGGGTTCAGCGATCAGGCGGCGCTCCCCCCGGACCAGCACACCTCCTTGATGATAAAGCACCTCGATGGCATCAGCCTCGACCCCAGGAAGAGCCAGGACCAGAAAGATGGCGCTTTCGGTCTCGAACACATCGAGAGGTGGTTGCCATAGCCCCCTGGATCCAGCCGGCTGAAAAAACTGCCGCTGCAGCCGCTCGACCCGATCCAGCATCGTGCATGCCTCGGACCACATCCATCCTTCCAGATCAAAATGCTCCATGATCGCGAGTCTCCATGGTAAGCAATGCGTCAATCCATCATGGTTCAGGTTACGAGCCGCGCCTGCAATACCGTCAAGCGCCCGCTGCCACCCAGGTGTTCCATCATGACCTTGGCAGCCGTGTCCTGCGCTGGCCCCACGGGGCGTGGATGCGCCTCCACCAGCACCCCCCGAACTGTCTCCAGGGGTGAAATGCGCGCCATGCGCATGGCCGAGAGGGCCATGTGCAGGGGAGACAGGACTGGATTGTAGGCAGCATTCTCGGCCACGCGACCCGCAAAAACCCGGCCAGACCTGGACTGCAGGGCTATGCCAGCGTAATTGCCGGTATAAGGGGCATAACTGCGCGCGGCCTCGGCCAAGGCTGTCTGCGCCAGCACATCGCCTGCAGCGCCATCTTCCAATTGCAAGGTGCGCAGGGTGTTGGTGAGCAAGGCGCCCTGCACCCCCAGATCACGCGGCCCGAAGGCCGCCGGCAGCAACTGGCGCAATGTGGTGGCAGGACGTCCCGGCAGACGGATCTGAAGGCTCTCTGCCGAGGCGAGCTCATAGAGGAACTGGCGGCAGAAACCGCAGGGTGCCGCGGTCACAGCCAACTGGCTGATCGCCTCTTCCCCATGTCCCCAGGCATGGGCCACGGCAGCCTGCTCGGCGTGCATGGTCATGGACAGGGGCAGGCCCGCAAACTCCATGTTGGCCCCCAGATACAGACCACCTGAACCACCCCGTGCCACGGCACCCACACGAAAGCCCGACAGGGGGGCCACGGCATAGTCAGACGCCACGGGCAACAGCGCAAAGAGCAACGCGTCCGGTTCCAAACCGTTTTCGGTTGTGAACTGTTGCACCTGCTGGGCGGTGAAATAGCCCTCCCAACCAGGAGCCTTGGTCAATTCCTGCAGTCGTGCCGTCCAGCTGGGTTTTGGCTTATGCGCTGGCGGCAGGGGCACGGGCTGTAACTGGGCCGCCTGAACCGAGGAGAAGGTTGCCGCCACCCCTGAAAACCCCGTCAATGCCTGCAATAGGCCGCGCCTGTCCATCAGTTGGCCTCCTCACCCCTGTTGAAAACCAGATCCGCCATCACCGGCAGGTGATCGGCATAATGCCTGCCCCTGGCATGCTGATTCAATACGCCAAAGCGCTGCACGATGACCCCTGGGGAGACCCACAGCCGATCAATGGCCGGACCTTCCTCTTCACCTGCTGCAAAGCCGGGAAAGGTGCCCTGCGGCCCGAAAGGAGGCATCAGGCTGATGGCGCGGGCATCATAGAGATGCTGAGCCAGGAACTGCTGGCCAGGCGCCTCGATGAGGTCGTTCCAGTCCCCACCCATCACCACAGGCTCCCCACAGGAACTGGCCCACGAGGCGAGCAGGCGCGCGGCCTCCAGCCGCGAATGGGGATCACGGTGATCCAGGTGGGTATTGTAATAACGGATGCGCTGCCGCGTCAGCCGATGACACAGCAGGACTGACGTGGCAATGCGCACAGCACCTGCATCCCAACCTTGCTGCCCCGGAGCCGCCGGTTGTGGCGCCAGCCAATCCACTTGCCAGGACATGACCTCCAGCGCCTCACGCCGAAAGAACACAGGTGCGAACTCGCCGCCATCGACCCCGTCGTCACGTCCCACACCCACCCAGGCATAACCAGGCATTCGGGCGCAGAGGTCATCCACCTGATGGCGCAGGGGCTCTTGCAGCCCCGCCACATCCACTTCATGAAAGCGCAGCAGTGCGGCGATGCGGTCCCGGCGCTGCGTCCAGGGGTCGTGTGTATCTTCTGGCGTATCCAGACGGACATTGTAGGTCATCCAGCGCAGCTGGCAAGAGGTTTGCATTGGTCGTTCCCACCTGGAACCGTTCGTTCAGGACAGTTCTGCTCAAGCAATTGACAGCACAAGCACATGGCTCATAATCTTGAAGCGCCGAGACAACGGAGCATACGAGTCATTTTTTTAAGTGTACCAGTTATGAGGAGGTTCGGCCAATGAAGGGCGTCTTGAAGGAAAACCATCGTGCCGCATCACGCGGTCTGTGGCGATGGCTGCCAGCCATAGCCGGCGTGCTGACAGCGGGGCTCGCTTTCGCCACCATACGCGGCGTGGAAAACCGTGCCGCAGTCAAGATCGATCTGGAACGGGCCGTCCAGCCAGCCGCAACGCCTCGCCTGGCCTCCTATGTCTTGCCCCTGCCCGAACTGGATGACCCCGCTGGGCAGCAGGCCATCATGCAGGCGCTGCCCGAGGATGCCGCAGTGCGCCTTACGGTCCGTCCTGGTGATACCCTGGGTGTCCTTTTGTCACGAGCTGGCATCGACCCCACCGACATCAATGCCCTGGTGAATACCAGGCCCTTGGGCAACCGCCTCGCCCAGCTGCACATCGACGATGTCATCGAGCTCGAAACCCTGGGAAACGGACACGTCCGCACGCTGCTCTTCAATGCCGAAAGCCCGCAATCCATCGTCTTTCAACGCCAGGAAAACGGCACATTCTCTGCCAGGATGGTCACCAACCACACAGAACGGCGGCTGATGTATGGCAGCGGCGTCATCGAGGGCTCCCTGTTTGACGCCGCCCAGCAGGCAGGCATCGATGATCAGATCATCATGGCCTTAGCCGAGGTCTTTGCCTGGCAGATCGACTTTGCCCGGGATCTGCATCCTGGCGATCGCTTCAGTGTGGTCTACGAAGAGATCTATCTCGACGGCATGAAGGTGGACAACGGTCGCATCCTGGCTGCCCATGTGTCCAACCGGGGCAAGTCCTATGATGCGGTGCTGTTCACTGCGCCTGGGGGGGAGCAGGGCTATTACACCCCCGCTGGCTACTCCCTCAAGCGCACCTTCCTGCGCACACCGCTCAAGTTCACCAGGATCTCCTCATTGTTCAGCAATGCGCGCCGCCACCCCATACTCAACAGGATACGCGCCCATCGCGGTGTGGACTACGCCGCGCCACTGGGAACGCCAGTGCGGGCCGCAGGTGATGGCCGCGTGATCTTGGTGGGCTGGAAGGGTGGTTATGGCAGGGCCATCCTCATCCGCCACAGCAGCGGGTACGATACCATGTATGGACATCTTTCCCGCTGGGCCCAGGGGTTGCGTGCCGGCCAGCCTGTGAGCCAGGGGCAACTGATCGGCTATGTGGGCATGAGCGGCTTGGCCACAGGCCCCCACCTGCATTATGAACTGCACATCAAGGGGCGCTATGTGGACCCCCTGCAGGCCACCCAGCCGCCACCCCAGCCCATCGCCGCCAACCTCAAGCCCCGCTTTCTGGCCCAGACCAGACCGCTGCTGACCCAGCTGCAGGTCCTGCAGAAACTGGCCAGGGAGCAGCGCGTCGTCAGCAGCAAAACAGAAAGAGGGTGAGCGGCCAGCTGTACTTGGGGCTCAATTCGGGAACCAGCGCCGACAGCATCGATGCAGCACTGGTGGACCTTGCCGCCTCACCACCCTCCCTGCTTGCCGCTGTCTGCCACGCCATGCCAGCTACCGAGCAGCAACTGATCCTGCATGCAGGTTGCGGTGGTGAGCTGACCTTGTCGCAGGTAATCTGGCTGGATGCGCGGCTTGGCGAGCATTTTTCCGCAGCCGCCCTGGCCGCCATCCAGCAAGCCGGCCTGGACCAGGAGGCCATTCTGGCCATCGGCAGCCATGGACAAACCATTCGCCATCGACCACTCGATGACCCGCCCCACACGGTGCAGCTGGGCAATGCCCACATCATCGCTGCTCGCACCGGATTGGCCACCATCGCTGATTTCCGGCGTACGGATATGGCCATGGGCGGGCAAGGGGCACCGCTGACGCCCATTTTTCATGGCCGTTTCCTGTCGTCCCCACACCAGGAACACGCCGTGGTCAACATCGGCGGCATCGCCAACCTCACCTTGCTGGAGGTGGGCGGCGCAATCCGCGGCGGCTTCGACACCGGCCCCGGCAATTGCCTGCTGGACCAAGCAGCGCGCCTCTGCCTGCGCCAGGACCGGGATGAGGGAGGTTGCTGTGCGCGGTCAGGCACGGTGAACCAGGACGTGCTCGACCGTTGGCTGCGCCATGCCTATTTCCAAGCCCAGCCCCCCAAGACAGCTGGCCCTGAAACCTTTGCCTGGTCCTGGTTTATGGATCAGGGCGCCTCCAGACTGCGGGCAGCAGACCTGCTGGCCACGCTGACGGCCCTGACAGCCACCACCATGGCCCGGGCCATTGCCTGCCATGCCCCCCGGACCAGACAGGTGCTGATTTGCGGCGGCGGCGTCCATAATGATCATTTGATGCAGTGCCTCGTCCAGGCCATGGGGCAACAGAGCCTTGGCGCCCAGGTGGCCTCCACGGCCCACCTGGGCCTCGACCCAGACTGGATCGAGCCCATGGCTTTCGCCTATCTCGCCCAACTCCACATGGAGGCAAAACCCGGCAATGTCCCTGTGGTCACAGGCGCCAGCAGCCCAGCTGTGCTGGGCACCTGTCACCAGGGACGCCCCAGGGAGAGTAATCCCCCTCCAGCCTAGGCGCTCCGGACCAGACTGGACCCCAGCTGCGCCTCAGGAGCCGGGACAGAGGTGATCGGCTACGGGCTTGCCTTCCACATCCAGCAACACCCAGTCCCCCCATTGCAGGGCGCACACCTCTGCCGCCACCCGAGCGCGATCACCCACCAGCACCCACACCATCTGCTCAGGTTGCACGAACAGCGGCAAGGCCTGCTGAACATCGTCTACGGTGAGTGCCGAGACGGCATGAATCATGCGATCGTAGTGGTCCTCCGGCAACTGGTAGGTCAGCACATGGGCCAGGTGCAGCGCCACATCACGGTTGGTCTCGAAGGATCCTGGCAATCTGCGGATCAGCGCATCCTTGGCCTGTTCCAGCTCCGCAGCACTGATGGGACGTTCGCCCAGGATCTCGCGCAGCTCCCGCAGGATTTCCTGCAGCGCAGGGGCGGTGGCGGCTGCCTCCACAGGGGCATCGATCAGAAAAGGTCTTGCCAGACGAGCCGCTGGCAGCATGCTGCGCACCCCATAGGTCCAGGATTTGTCCTCGCGCAGGTTCATGTTGAGCCGGGAGGTGAAAAGCCCCCCCAGGACCATGTTGGCGGCCATGATGGCAAAATCCGCCGCACTACCCAGCGGCGGCGCGAGCGCTGCGGCCATGATCACCGTCTGTTCGGCACGGGGGCGGTCCAGGAAAAAGAAACGCCCCGCACCATGGACCACAGGCACCTCGGGCAGCCGTGCTGCCATACCGCTGCCGCGCCACTCGCCCAGGCTCTGTTCTGCCAGATGCACAAGCTCGTCCAGACCGACATCGCCAACCACCAGCAAACGGGAACGGTCGGGACGATAATAAGCATGGTGTACAGCCAGCAGGTCATCCCGGGTGATGGCGGCGATGGTCTGTTCGCTTCCCGATCCCGTAAAGGGGGCGGCATAGGGATGACCAGGCCCATACAGCAGCGGCGGCAACAAGCGCATGGCCAGCGAGGCGGGGTCTGTCTTCTCTTGGGCGATGGCGGCCATATATTCAGCCTGCACCCGGGAAAGCGCCTTGTCTCGAAAGGCTGGGTTGCTCACCACATCGGCGAACAGGGTCAATGCAGGGGGCAGGTTGTCAAGCAGGGCTGTGAGATGAACGGTGGCCACATCCAGCCCGGCGCTGGCTCCCAGAGCGGCGCCCAGAAGCTCGGCTTCCTGGGCGACCTCCACGCCACTGCGCTTACCGGTCCCTTCCAGGAGCATGCTGCTGGTGAGTGCCGCAAGACCTGCCTTGGCGGCGCCATCACTGGCTGCCCCTGCTTCCACCAGCAACCGGGCCGCCACAACATCGCTTCCGGTGCGCTGCGCCAGGACCAGTTCCAGGCCATTGCCCAGCACGGTACGCTGCAAACTGGGCAGATGGATGGCCTGGGGCCGGGGTGCTGGGGGCGGGGTGCTGCGATCAGACAGATCCGGCCCGGGTTGCGGGGTCCCGAAACGATGCACCTCCACCACCAGGCGGCCCTGCCCCAGATGATCGCGAACGGCCTCACGCACCTTCTTGCAGCTGGTCTTGGCCCAGTATTTCATCTGCTTGCGATACCAATCCGGTGAGCCAACGAGCACCTGGCCTTCCGCCAGGATCTCAGTGCGGCCCGAAAAACCGCCCAAACGCTCGGCTACCTTGACCATTGCCGTACGCAGCACGGTCTGGGCACGCTGCAGCTCCTCGTCATCAGGGCCATCGGCAGCCAACTCATCCAGGATGGCCTGGACAGCCGCTTCCACGGCGGCAAGCTGCACCCCGGGGCGCGCAAAGGCCGAGACCACAAACTGTGACCCAATGGCACCCTCCTCCACGGCGGCGTCCACCTCGGTCACCAGCTCATCACGCAGCACCAGGCGCTGGTAGAGCCTGGAGGAACGCCCACCTCCCAGCAGGCGTGCCGCAAGACGCAACCCTTCCAAAGAGGCATCGCCCAGCGGCGGCACATTCCAGGCCATGACCAGGGCGTCCTGGGCCACATCATCCTCCAGCACCACGCGACGCTCTTCTGTCATACCGGCCACCCAGCGCTGCTGCCTGGCCAGCGGCACTCCTGGGGGCACAGCAGCAAAGTAGTGGCGCACCTTCTCCATGGCCTCCTGGGTGGCCACAGCACCCACCAGGACGATGGTGGCGTTGCTGGCGCCATAGTAATCCCGGAACCACAGGCGCACATCCTCCAGAGTGGCGGCCTTGAGATCATGCTCATCGCCGATCACGGTCCAGGAATAAGGGTGCCCCTTGGGATAGCTGTTCTGCGCCAGGATTTCCTCCAGGCGGCCATAAGGCTGGTTGTTCCCCTGGCGCTTTTCGTTGAGCACCACGCCCCGCTGCTCGTCCAGGCGCGGCTGATCCAGGATCAGGTGGGCCATGCGATCGGACTCGAGCCATAACAACAGATCAAGCGCTTCTGTGGGTACGGTGGCAAAATAGTTGGTGCGGTCCCGTCCCGTGGTGCCATTCATCTGGGTGGCCCCGGCGCGCTCCAGGAGCCTGAAGAACTCATCGTCGCAGTGCGCACTGCCTTCGAACATCAGATGCTCGAACAAGTGGGCAAAGCCCGTTCGTCCCGGACGTTCATTCTTGGAACCCACGTGGTACCACACGCTCACCGCCACCAAGGGGGCCTTGTGGTCCTCGCTGACCAGCACGGTCAAGCCATTGGGTAGGGTTTCTTTGGTGTAAGGAATACGTAAGCCCACGCTGTCTCCTGGAAAAAAATTGGTTGGCCTAAAATATCATAAATATCATAAATAATCATAAATACATGGGCCACTGACTCAGTGTGCCGCGCCCCAGGTATGACCCACACCCACATTGACCACCAGGGGAACCGCCAGTTCTGCGGCCTGTTCCATGCAGGACACCACAACGGGGCGCAGGCGCTCCACAGCCTCCTCCTCAACCTCGAACACCAGTTCGTCATGCACCTGCAGGATGAGTCGCGCCGGCAGAACCTGGGCGGCAAGGGCGGCCTCGGTGCTGATCATGGCTCTTTTGATGATATCAGCCGCACTCCCCTGCATGGGGGCGTTGATGGCGGTGCGCTCGGCATATTGTCTGGTGCGATTGTCCCGGGACTCGATATCCGGGGTGGCCAGTCGCCTGCCGAAAATGGTCTCCACATAGCCTTGTTTCCTGGCCTGCGCCCGGATGTCCTCCATGAGTACTGCCACCTTGGGATAATGGGCAAAATACTCATCCATATACCGCTTGGCAAGCTCGCGCTCGATGCGCAGCTGGCGCGCCAGCCCAAAGGCCGACATGCCATAGATGAGGCCAAAGTTGATGGTCTTGGCGGTACGTCGCTGCGCCGGGCTCACCTGGGATTCAGGAATCTGGAACAGGGTGGCCGCGGTGGCGCTGTGGATGTCGCGCCCGGCGGCAAAGGCCTCCAGCAAGGCCGCGTCGCCCGAATAATGGGCCAGGATGCGCAGCTCGATCTGAGAATAATCTGCGTCCAGCAGCACGCAACCAGCAGGTGCCACGAAAGCCTCCCGAATCCTGCGGCCTTCCTCGGTGCGCGCCGGGATGTTCTGCAGATTGGGGTCCGAGGACGACAGCCGGCCCGTGGCCGTCACCGCCTGATGAAACGAGGAATGGATGCGCCCGGTCAGGGGATGGATCATGGTGGGCAGCTTGTCGATGTAGGTGGTCTTGAGCTTGGCGAGCGAGCGGTATTCCAGGATGAGCCGCGGCAGCCGATAGTCGATGGCCAGCTCCTCCAGGACGTCTTCTGCGGTGGACGGCGCCCCCTTGGGCGTCTTGCGGATCACCGGCAACCTGCCGGCCCCAAAGAGCACCTCCTGGAGCTGGACTGTGGAGCTCAGGTTGAAGACGCAATCCGCTTCATGGAAGGCAAGCTCCTCGATATTCCCCATGCGGGCCGCCAATTCCTGGCCCTGTTCCCTCAGGCGTGCTTTGTCCACCAGTACGCCGACCCGTTCCATGCGGCACAGGACCGGCACCAAGGGCATCTCGATCTCCTCATAGACCTGCTCCAGGCGGCCCGTACTTGCCAGCCTGGGCCACAGGCGCCGGTGCAACCGCCATACCAGCTCCACGTCCTCCTGGGCATAGGAAGCGGCAGCGGCTATGGCCACCTGGGCAAAGCCCCGCTGGCTGGCCCCCTTGCCGGTGAGCGATTCATAGCTGGTGGTGGTATGGCCCAGTTCCCGCGCGGCCATGCTGTCCAGGTCGTGACGGCCGGCGCTGCTGCCCAGCACATAGCTCTCCAGCATGGTGTCATGGGCTATACCTGCCAGGGCGATGCCGTGGTTGGCCAATACATGCATGTCGAACTTGAGGTTCTGGCCCAGCTTGGCTATGGCCCCATCCTCGAGAATGGGCTTGAGCAGTGCCAGGGTTTCATCCAGCGGCACATTGTCACCAGCCTCATGGGCCAGCGGCATGTAGCAGGCGCGCAGTGTCTCTGTACCCCGCACCTCCACGGCCAGGGAGAGCCCCACGAGCCGTGCATCCAGCATGGCAAGCGAGGTCGTCTCGGTATCCAGAGCAAAACACCCAGCCTCCCGCAGCAGGGCACACCAGTGCTTGACATCGTCCAGGGTATGCACGATGTGCCGGCCCTGCCCCGTGACTGGCGACTGAGGCGCAGGCGGGTCTTGCGGGCTCGTGGCTGCATCGGCCAGGGGTAATGGCCCGGCACTCGGCAGCTTCCTGCGCAGACTGGTGAACTCGAGATCGCTATAGAGGCGGCGCAGCAAGGCCTCGTCCGGCCTGCTGCGTTGCATGGCATCGAGCTCGAGGGGCAAGGGGACATCCCGCTGCAGCGTCACAAGCTCAAGCCAGCGCGCAAGCTCCGCGGTATGCTCGCGCAACGCCTGTCCGCCGCGCCCCTTGAGCTCGTCGCGATGCGCAAGCAGACCATCCAGGCCGCCATATTCCTGGAGCCATTTGGCCGCCGTCTTTTCTCCCACCCCGGGAATGCCCGGGATATTGTCCGATGCATCACCCTTCAAGGCGAGCCATGCGGTGATCCACTGCGGCGGAACGCCATAGTGGCTGGCCACGCCAGCCTCGTCCAGCAGGCGGTCTGTCATGGTGTCATAGAGCAGCACGCCGGGGCCCACCAGCTGGGCCAGGTCCTTGTCGCCAGAGACGATCACCACCGTGCTGCCCTGCCTGCGGGCCTGGGTGGCCAGGGTGGCGATCACATCGTCGGCCTCCACGCCAGACACCTCCAGCAATGGATAGCCCAACGCCCGGATCACCTGCTTCACAGGCCCGAGCTGCTGCACCAGCGCCTCGGGCATGGCAGTGCGCTGGGCCTTGTATTTCTCGAAAAGGGCATCGCGGAACGTGGGCCCGGGTGCGTCCATGATCACCGCCACTCGCCCGGCCTGCAGTGTCTCGTCCAGGCGCTGCAGCATGCTCACCACGCCATAGATGGCCCCTGTGGGCATGCCCCTGCTCGTGGTGAGGGGCGGCAGGGCATGATAGGCGCGATAGAGGTATGAGGAACCATCCACCAAGGCCACATCGGCTGCCAGGTGCCGCGGTCCACTCATGGGGCAGCGGACCCGGGAACGTCTTGGGATTCCGGGCCATTGGCAGGCAGAAGCGCCTCGCCACGCAGGAGATCATCCAGCGTCTCGCGCTGGCGAACCACGATGGCCTGCCCATCCCAGGTCATCACCTCGGCCGGGCGTGGCCTGCCGTTGTAGTTGGAGGCCATGCTCATGCCATAGGCCCCGGCATCCAGCACCGCCAGCAGATCACCCACGTTTTCGGGCAGCAGCACATCCCGGGCCAGGAAATCGGCGCTCTCGCACACAGGCCCGGCCACATCGGCTGACCGCAGCTCTCCAGAGCCTGAAAGTGCTGCGATGCGATGCCTGGCGCCATACAGGGCAGGCCGCAACAGATCGTTCATGCCGGCATCACACAGCACGATGCGCCGCCTGCCGGCCTGCTTGACCTCCACCACAGCGCTGAGCAGCAAACCGGCATCCCCCACCAGGTAACGGCCCGGCTGGCAATGGAGCGCAAGCCCCGTGCCGCCGAGATGGGCGCGCAGCATATCACCATAGGCGCGCACATCGGGTACCGGCTCTTCTCCATAGGAGATGGGCAGGCCGCCCCCCACATCCAGCCACTGCAGCGCACAGCCCGCCGCGCGCAGCTCGGCGGCCAGCGCCACCAGAAGCCCCAGGGCGGCATCCAGCTCATCCAGGCGATACAACGCAGACCCCACATGGCAGTGCAGGCCGACCAGACGCAGGGCCGGCCAGGTGCTCCATGTGGCGGCCAATCTGCGCACCTCTGCCAATGGCATGCCGAACTTGCCCTCCCCAGCTGCCGTGGCCAGGTGGGGATGGGTGCTGGCCTCGAGATCGGGATTGACCCGCACCCCCACCGCGGCGGTGATGCCCAGGGCGCCGGCCGCCTGCTGGATGCGCTGCAGTTCGCTCACCGATTCGGCCACCAGCTGCGCCCCTGACTCAAGCCCGGCAGCAATGGTGGCGGTGGTCTTGGCAGGCCCGGTCATGACCAGCGGCGCTCGCCTACCCATGTGGCGTTGCAGGCAGTGCACCCGATGGAGCTCGCCTGCGGAACCAACGTCGAAACCCAGGCCGCATTGCGCCATGACCTGCATGATGGCGAGGTTGCCATTGGCCTTCACGGCATAGTTGATGCTGGCATCCAGGTCATGGAGAGCGCTTTGCAGCCGCACGACATTGTCCATGAGGCGCCTGCGGCTGTAGACATAAAGCGGTGTGCCGAAGCATCGCGCCAGTTCCCGCAGGACGCGTGCATGCCACCATGGAGGGATGACGACAGGCTGGCGGCGCTGATCCGCGTGGTCAGGATGAATCACGGGAAGCACCGGCAGGACTCTTGTCTGCTGCTGGCTTGTTTTCCGGGATAGGGGAAGACTGCTGCCCTGCCTGCGGGGCTTCCTGGCTCGCCGGCTTTTCCTTTGGCAGGTACAAAGGGCCTTTCCTGCCACAACCTGCCACCAGGGCAAGAAAACCCAGCAAAAGACATCCTGTTTTCAGCCTTCCACAAGCCATTGTCCGTGCCCCCGCCAATCCACGCAGATGCAGTCTACCATGTCCTGGGCACTGGATGGAGGAAGCCCGGGAAGGGCTTGGCCATGGGCAACCAGGGGATGACCGGGCCACCCTGTTCACCCTGAGGCGGTCGGCTTGGCGCTGGATATCCTCTCTATGGGCTCACAAGACGTGCCGGGCGGCATGCCCATTGGGCGCGCCACCCATCGAGACCAGCGTCTTGGCCGGGTCGCTCTGCCCGACTTCGAACCGCTCACAGCTCCACCTGGATACCCAGCTCCACCACATGTTCCGGGGGGATACCATAATAGGCCGCCGCGCTGAGCGCATTGCGCGCCAGAAAGGCGAATAGATGTTCGCGCCACAACGCCATGCCCGGCTTCTCGGCTGAAGGGATCATGGTCTCTCGGCCCACGTAATAGGTGACAGACTCAAGATCCAGCCTTATGCCATGGGTTTCCTCGGCAAGGCGCAGCGCCACCGGCACATTCACTGCCTGATTGAACCCATAGCGCACAAGCACACCGTGCACCCCTTCGCCAAATGAATGCCATTCCAGCCTTTTGGAGGCCGGCACCCGCGGTACGCCTGCCACCTGCACGGTGAGCAGGATCACCTGTTCTTGTAAGGCACGGTTGTACTCCAGATGATGCTGGAGCATAGGGGGTGTCCATGGTGGCGAGGCAGTCAGGAATACGGCAATACCTGGCACACGCACCGGCGGCTCCTGTTGCAGGCGCTGGATGAACGTCTGCAATGGTTCGCTGGCGGGCTGGAGGCGCTCCCTCAGCAGCTGCCGGCCACGCCGCCAGGTGCTCATGATCACCATAAGCACCGTGGCGACGGACAACGGGTACCAGCCGCCATAGGCCACCTTGATGCCGTTGGCCAGGAAAAAGGCGGCATCAATCACAAAAAAACCACAGGCACACGGCAGGACCCACCAGGCTGAGGACCCGAAGACCTTGCGCAGGAACAGCACCAGGATCGTGGTGATCACCATGTTGGCCGAGACCGCAATGCCATAGGCCCCCGCCAGGGAGCCAGAATCGCCAAAGCCGATCACCAGACCCACGGTGGCCAACAACAACAGCCAATTGACCAGCGGGACATAGATCTGGCCATAGGACTCCGAAGAGGTCTGCTGAATCTTCATGCGCGGCAGCACATCCAGCTGCACTGCCTGGCGGGTCAGTGAAAAGGCGCTGGTGATCACCGCCTGCGAGGCAATGATGGCAGCAAGTGTTGCCAGCCCGATCAAGGGATACAGCGCCCAGGCAGGGGCCAAGGCAAAGAAGGGATGCTGGGCCGCACCCTCCTTGCTGAGCAGCATGGCCCCTTGGCCCAGGTAGTTCAGGATCAAGGCCGGCAGGACCACCACGATCCAGGCGAGCCGGATGGGCCTGGCCCCAAAATGGCCCATGTCGGCATACAGCGCCTCGGCCCCGGTCACCGCCAGGAAGACGGCCCCCAGGGTGAAAAAACCCTGCTTGGGACTGTGGGTGAGAAAGGAGATGCCCCATTGAGGGTCGAGGGCCTGGAGAATCATGGGATGGCGGATGATACCAGCCAAACCCAAAGCGCCTACCACCAAAAACCAAAACAGCATCACTGGTCCAAACAGGGCACCAACCCTGGTCGAACCCCTGGATTGCACGGCAAAAAGGGCCACCAGTGCCGCCATGGCAAGCGGCATGGACCAATGGGCGAGTTGCGGTGCAGGCATGGCAAGCCCCTCGATGGCACTGAGCACCGAGATGGCCGGCGTAATGGTGCTGTCGCCATACAGCAAGGCAGCCCCCAGCAACCCGAGCAGGACCAGGAGCAGGTGGGAACGCTGGTCTCTGGCTTGCTGCCAGGGTCCCAGCAGCGCCACCAACGCCAGGATACCGCCCTCGCCCCGATTGTTGGCGCGCAGCATCACCACCAGGTACTTGAGCGAGATCACGAACAGCAAAGACCAAATGATCAACGAGACGACACCATGGACATGCCCTGTGGTCACCTGTAGGCCGGACAGCTCGGAAAACGCCTCGCGCAGGGCATACAGGGGGCTTGTGCCGATGTCGCCAAAGACGATGCCCAACGCCCCCAGCGTCAGGGCATGGAGGGGAGGTGCCTTTTTGCTGGGATTCCTGGTAACCCTGGCGGACCCTGGCTCGCTCATGTTCCAGCCGCCGTACGCCACTGCAGGCGGTACAGGGCAATCTCGCCCAGCACATTGGGCCACCACTGCATCCACCAGCCCTGCCGGTGACGCTCATCCACCATGCGCCGCTCCAAGATGGCTACGCCATGAGCGCTGCACAGATCCTCGAAATCGGCCACCGTGCACGGATGGATATTGGCCGTGGCATGCCAAGGCTGCGGCAGGGCGGGACTCACCGGCATGCGGCCCTTGGCAACGAACTGGATGCGACACCGCCAGTAGCCATAATTGGGGAAAGTGACGATACCCTGGCGACCCACCCGCAACATCTCGAAAAGCAGCTTGAGTGGATGGTACACCGCCTGCAGCGCCCTGGTCATGATGACATAGTCGAAACTGTCATCGGCAAAGCCACCCAATCCCTCGTCGATGTCGGCCTGGATCACATCCACCCCCTTGGACATAGCCAAAAGGGCCTGGTGCGGATCGATCTCCAGGCCATAGCCCCGCACCCCGGTCTGCTCGCTGAGATAGGCCAGCAGCGTGCCATCACCACAGCCCAGGTCCAGCACCCGGCTGCCTGGGCGCACCCAGGTGCTGATGATGGCAAGGTCAGGACGCAGGCCTATGGGCATGCTGCTGGCACTCACAGGCAGATCCTGGCCACCCGTTCCATGTAGGCCTGCAACACACCATGATAGGCCGGATCGGCCTTGAGAAAATCATCGTGTCCCAGGTCCCCGGGCAGCTCCATGGCACACACCCGACAGTCGGCATCGGTCAGCGCCTTGACGATCTCCCAGGAGCGTTCCGGGGGAAACCGCCAATCCCGCTGGAAGGACAACACCAGAAAACGAGTCGTCACTCCCGAAAAGGCCCGACTCAGATCGCCATCGAAGGCTGCTGCAGGATCGAAGTAATCCAGCGCCTTGGTCATCAGCAGATAGGTGTTGGCATCGAAGCGATCCACGAAGCTCTGTCCCTGATGACGCAGGTAGCTCTCCACCTGGAACTCCACATCGAAACCGAAGCCGATGCGGCCCTCGCGCAACTCCCGGCCAAAACGGCTGCGCATGGCCGCCTCGGACAGATAGGTGATGTGCCCCAGCATGCGGGCCAGCATCAGACCGCGGCGCGGCTTGGTGAGGTGCTCGGCATAGCGGCCGCCATGGAAGTCGGGGTCTGCCAGGATGGCCTGGCGCGCCACCTCGTTGAAGGCGATGTTCTGCGCCGAGAGCTTGGGTGCTGCGGCAATGACGATGGCATGGGCGATGTGCTCAGATTGGGAGATGGCCCAATCCAGGGCCTGCATGCCACCGAGACTACCCCCCGCCACCACCGCGAAGCGTTCGATGCCCAGCGCCAGACCCAGGCGCTGCTGGGTGGTGACCCAGTCGCGCACCGTCACGATGGGGAAATCTGGTCCATAGGGTTTGCCCGTCTGTGGGTTGATGGCCGCAGGCCCCGTGGAACCGCCGCATCCCCCCAGATTGTTCATGCAGACCACAAAAAAACGATTGGTATCGAAGGGCTTGCCGGGTCCGATACAGTTGTCCCACCAGCCAGGTCGCTTGTCGGCGGTATTGTGATAGCCTGCCGCATGATGGTCACCGGACAGGGCATGGCAGATCAAGACGGCATTGCTGCGCGCCGCATTGAGCGTGCCATAGGTTTCGTAGCTGAGCTGATAGGCAGGCAGGACCTTACCGCACTGCAGGGCCAGGGGCTCATCCACCACCAGGGTCTGGGGCACCACCAATCCCACCGAGGATTCCTGAGCCGCCACAGGCGATGCACTCATGCGCTGCTTGCTGGCAACCGGGCAGGACAACCGGGCGGCCATGTCCCGGGGGCGACAATGGATACAAGTTTGGTGCGGCTCGTGGCCCCCTTGACGATGCGCACCGCAGAGGGAGCCACCCCGAACAGCTCGGCCAGCAGTACCTGCAATGCCTTGTTGGCCCGGCCCTTTTCCGGGATGACATTGAGCCAGACCGCCATGTGCTCACCCTGCCATGCTGCCCGGGGGCTGCCACGGGCCCCGGTGGTTACCCGCACCTGGATCACCAGTGTACCTGGAGGGTCTGCAACCATCAAAACATGGCCCATGGCAAGAGGGCGCGGCGCAGAAATTGCAACAGCAACAGCACCAGCACCGGCGACAGATCGAGCCCCCCCAGATCGGGAAGCAACCGCCGCGCCGGATCCAGCAGTGGCGCGTTGAGTTCCTGGCTGAAAAAGGATACAGGGTGATGGGGGGCAATCCAACTCAGGACAGCCTCCACAATGAGGCTGGCTGTCATGATGTTGATCAGCAACAACAGGAGATCCACCATGGCAAGGCGCAAGGCCGGCATGGGACTGGGGCGCAGGTCGGCCAGCACCAAAACGCCCAGGGTATAGACCAGTTCCAGGCCAATCACCACGGTCAGCGAGGCGCCGTCGACACGCCTATTGCCAGGCACGATACGGCGCAAGGGGCGCAGCACAGGATCGGTGAGCCGCAACAAGGCGGCACAGACCGGATTCCTGGTGCTGGCACCCACCAACTGACTCAGGAAGCGCAACAGCATCACACCGATGACGATCATGCTCACCGAGCGCACCAGATACCATAATGCATCATGCATCATCATGACCGTACTGCTCCCGTAATGCATTGGCCCGCCGCACCGCCTCGGTGACCGCGTTGTGCAGCAGCTCCTGAAGACCATCCAGCTGGGACAGGGCTGCCTCGGTGGTCCCTCCCCTGGAGGCTACCTGGGCAACCAGGTCCTCGCAATCCCCGCACGTCTTGGCCATCAGGGCTGCGCCCAGCGTGGTCTGCACCACCATGTCGTGGGCTTCTTCCCTGGTGAAACCCAGTCCCATGGCCTCCTTTTCCAGACAAGCCATGAAGCGCAGCACATAGGCAGGCCCGCTGCCGCAGATGGCCGTCGCCGCATCCATGGCCTGCTCATCGCGCACCCACAGCACGCGTCCTGCCAGCTGCAGCAGATGCAGCGCCTCATCACGGATGGCCTGGGGGATCTGCTCGCCATAAAGCACGCTCATGGCCGCACCCTGGGCAGCGGCCAGGTTGGGCATGGCGCGCAGCACGGGACACCAATCGGCCAGGTGGTGGCGCAGGCTTGCGAGGCTCACGCCAGCGGCCATGCTGAGCACGAAAAGCGGCGCTTGCCGCAACACCTGGCGCAACTCCCGACATGCCGCAGCGATCCTGTCCGGCTTGACGGCCAGCACCACCACGGCCGCGTGATCAGGCAGTGCGGTGCAGGGGCTGGCTCCCAGTGTCTCCAGATGGGCATGACGTTCCATCCTGGGCTCCACCACCGTCACGGCCCTGTGCCTGGCCCACCCCTGCGCCAGGGCCGCGCCCAGGGCGCCACCACCCAGGATAAGCACCGCCCCCTGGTCATGCTGTGTTATGGATTGCATCACTGCCTCCAACGGATGCTGCTTCCTCATGGAGCATCTTGTACAATGCCAAGAGATGGTCAGGTACAGCAAGGGCCCCAGGCCGCCATCCACCCTGGATCCAGGCTGTCTTGCCTGACGCAAGCAGCAAGCCTACCATATTTGCGTCCGACGCACAGAACGAGCAGGATTCCGCATGGCCACAACCTATCCCCTGCCATTGCACTGGCAAGCCACATCATCCATGTCTGCCGAGGAATACGCCCGGCTGTATCAGGAGTCACTCGAGGACCCAGAGGGGTTCTGGGCGCGGCAGGCAGAACACCGCCTGCGCTGGAGCAAACCATGGCATACCGTGCGCCACTGGGAGCCAGATCAGGCCCGGTTGCGCTGGTTCGATGGCGGCATGCTCAATGTGAGCGACAACTGCCTGGACCGCCACCTGGAACGAGATGGCGCCAGGACAGCGCTCATCTGGGAGGCAGATGAGCCTGATCAGGGTTACAGCCTGACCTATCGGGAACTGCACGAGCAGGTCTGCAGGCTCGCCAATGTGCTGCTGCAACTCGATGTGCAGCCCGGCGACCCGGTCTGCCTCTACATGCCCATGATCCCCCAGGCGGTGGTCGCCATGTTGGCCTGTACCCGTATTGGTGCGATTCATTCTGTGGTCTTTGGCGGATTTTCCTCTGCAGCACTGCGCGAGCGGATCAATGACTCCCAGGCTGCCATCCTCATCACTGCCAGCGAGGGATGCCGTGGCGGGCGCAGACAGCCCCTCAAAAGTCATGTGGACGAAGCGCTTCAGGAAACCCCCAGCGTGCGCCACTGTTTGGTGGTGCAGCACACCGCGACCACCGTACCCATGACCGCCGGGCGCGATCTGGATCTCAATGCTTTGATGGCCGATGCAAGCCCGCAGTGCCCGGCACGGCCCATGGCTGCAGAAGACCCTCTGTTCATCCTCTACACCTCGGGCTCCACAGGAAAACCAAAGGGGGTCTTGCATACCACAGCCGGCTATCTGCTCTATGCCGCCACCACCTTGCAGACCGTATTCGACTACCAGTCTGAGGATATTTTCTGGTGCACCGCTGACATCGGCTGGATCACAGGTCACAGCTATGCGGTCTATGGCGTGCTGGCACATGGCGGGACCACGGTGCTCTATGAGGGGGTGCCCACCTATCCGGATGCTTCGCGCATGTGGCGTGTGGTGGACCGCCATGGCATCACCATCCTCTACACAGCTCCCACCGCCATTCGCGCCCTGATGGGCGCGGGGGACCAGCACCTCAACTCCACCAGCCGCAAGAGCCTGCGCCTGCTGGGCAGCGTGGGAGAACCCATCAATCCGGAAGCCTGGGAATGGTATTACCACAAGGTGGGCGAAGAGCGCTGCCCCATAGTGGATACCTGGTGGCAGACCGAGACAGGCGGCATCATGCTCTCTCCCCTGCCAGGCTCCACCACGCTCAAACCTGGGGCCGCCGCCAAGCCCTTCTTTGGCATCGAGCCTGCGCTGCTGGACGATGCAGGCCAGGAGGTGCAAGGGCCAGGTTCTGGCAATCTGGTGATCAAGTCCCCATGGCCTGGCATGATGCGTACCGTCTATGGCGACCACCAGCGTTTCATCGAGACCTATTTCAGTCGCTTTCCCGGGATCTACAATACCGGCGATGGCGCACAGCGCGATGCCGATGGTGACTACTGGATCATCGGGCGCACCGATGATGTGATCAACGTCTCGGGGCATCGCCTGGGCACGGCCGAGGTGGAAAGCGCTCTGATGCGCCACCCCAAGGTGGCCGAGGCCGCTGTGGTCCCCTACCCCCACAACATCAAGGGTCAGGGCATATACGCCTATGTGACGCCCGTCAGCGACATCACCCCAGACGATGCCCTGAAACATGAGCTGATCGCCCTGGTCACCAGGGAGATCAGCCCCATCGCCCGGCCGGATATCATCCAGTGGGCAACCGATCTACCCAAGACCCGCTCGGGCAAGATCATGCGCCGCATCCTGCGCAAGATCGCCAGCGGCGATGTGTCCGAGCTGGGCGATACCAGCACATTGATAGATCCCGAGGTGATCGAGCGTCTCCTGGAAGACAGGCACCGGACCTTGGAGTGAACCGTGCGCGAGTACCTGCAGCTGCTGGAGACGGTGCTGCGCCAAGGCCTTCACAAGGACGACCGCACCGGCGTGGGGACATTGAGCGTCTTCGGCGGCCAGCTGCGGCTGGATCTGCAACGAGGCTTTCCCCTGCTCACCACCAAGAAGGTCTTTTTCCGGGGCATCGTCCATGAACTGCTGTGGTTCCTGCGCGGCGAGACCAATATCAGGCCGCTCCAGGAAGCCGGTGTGCACATCTGGGATGAATGGGCCGACTCCGATGGTGAGCTGGGACCCATCTATGGCCGCCAGTGGCGCGCCTGGCCTGCTCCAGATGGCGCCACCATCGACCAGCTCGGGCAGGTCGTGGAACAATTACGGCACGATCCCCACAGCAGGCGCCATGTGGTCAGCGCCTGGAATGTGGCGCAACTGCCACTGATGGCGCTGCCGCCATGCCATCTGTTATTCCAATTCTACGTGGCACAGGGGCGCTTGTCCTGCCACCTCTACCAGCGCAGCGCCGATGTCTTCCTGGGCGTGCCCTTCAATATTGCAAGCTATGCCCTGCTCACCCACATGGTCGCTCAGGTGGTTGGTCTTGGTGTAGGGGAGCTGCTCGTCAGTTTTGGTGATATCCATCTCTATCGCAACCACATACAACAAGCCCAGACCCAGCTGCAACGCGAACCTCGACGCCTCCCTACCCTGGAGCTCGATCCCGGGTGCACCGTCCTGTGGGAGTTCAAGCCCGAAGACATCGGGATCCAGGGTTACGCGCCCCATGATGCCCTGCCTGCCCCCATTGCGGTATGAACACCCCACACCTTGCCCTCATCGTGGCCATGGATGAGCAGGGCTGTATCGGGGCCAATGGCACACTGCCCTGGCATCTGCCAGCCGATCTTGGGCATTTCAAGTCCTGCACCATGGGCAAGCCCATGATCATGGGGCGCAAGACCTTCGAGAGCCTGGGGCGGGTGCTGCCTGGGCGACGTCATGTGGTCATGAGCCATGACCCCACACCGCAGGCCATGCCTCCCGAGGTGATCTGGGTGCAGGACAAGGAAGCGGCTCTCTGCGCCGCTGCCAAAAACCATGAGATCATGGTCATTGGCGGAGCAGCCATTTTTGCACTGTTCCTGCCACAGGCAAGCCGCCTCTACCTCACCCGCATCCACGCCACCTTTGCTGGTGATCGCTTCTTTCCACAACCAGATCCCATACAGGCCGGTTGGCATGAGGTGGCACGCCGTGAGCGCAAAGCCGATGCGCGCAACGCCTACGCCATGACCTTTGTCACCTATGAGCGCTGAGCAGCAGCGCATCCTGGCCATCCTGGAACGCTTTGCGGCCCACGATCCCAACCCGGCCACCGAGTTGCATTATGAAACGCCATATCAGCTCCTGGTGGCGGTGATGCTCTCGGCCCAGAGTACCGACAAGTCGGTCAACAATGTGACGGACAAACTCTTTGCCATGGCACCTCACCCTGTGGCCATGGTGGCCCTGGGTGAAGAAGGTCTTGCCAGGCAGTTCCAGTCCCTGGGACTCTATCGCAGCAAGGCTCGGCATGTCATTGCTGCCAGCCGGTTGTTGCTGGAGCGCCATGGCGGCGAGGTGCCGGCCAGCCGGGAGGCGCTCATGGCCCTGCCGGGGGTGGGCCGCAAGACGGCCAATATCATTTTGAACACCGTTTTCAATCAGCCCACCATCGGCGTGGACACCCATGTGCAGCGCGTGGCCAGACGCCTGGGCCTGGCCAAAGGCACGACGCCGCTGGCCATCGAAAAAGAGCTCGAGGCCATTGTTCCCGAACCCTACCGCCACCACCTGCACCACTGGCTGGTCCTGCATGGCCGCTATGTGTGCCTGGCTCGGCGGCCTCGCTGCACAGCATGCCTCGTCTGCGACCTCTGCCGTTTTGCGGGCAATCACCATGAAGCGGATGCGCATCAGGAAACGCCACGGACTGCTTCATAAAACCTCCGCACGGCTTGTTCTTGCCACGGCATGAGTGCGGGTCAGGCCCCGATGCCGACCAACTACCCAGAGCGCCCTTCGGGACCATGCCGCAAAACGGCATGATCCCGTTGACTTTTTTAACTCACAAAATCTGTGGATAACTTGGGGGATAGTTTGGTGAAAAGTCTTGTAAGAGCCCGGCAGATCAAGGCTGAACCCCGGCTGGTTCATGATGAACCAGAAAATAATTTCTTTATTTATCAAGTAGTTACGTTATCTAGCTGCTAACGTAACAGATGAGGTGCATGCCCCGGTATCAAGACCACGTCACGCTGACAAGCTGTGCATAATTGACGCTCTATATCTGCAGCAGCGCCCTCACAGAACTCAGGCACCCAAAGCATCAGGCACCCAAAGCAAAGGTGGCCATCACAGGGGCATGATCCGAGGGTCGTTCCCAGGAGCGTGGTGTTTTGTCGATGGCTCCAGCAACACAACAGGATTTGGCAACCTCATTGGCCAGGACCAGGTCGATCCGCAGGCCCATGTTGCGGCGAAAAGCCCCCTGCCGGTAATCCCACCAACTGAACTGGCGCTCATCTGGATGGTGCAGGCGAAACATGTCCTCAAAGCCAAGGGCCGTAATACCCTGCAGCGCCTGGCGCTCCTTGGTGCTGCACAGCAGGTGTTCATGCCAGGCTTGTGGATCATGGACATCCAGATCGGTGGGTGCCACGTTGAAATCACCCATCACCACCGTGGGCGTGGCGGGATCGAGATGCCGCAGATAATGATGCAGTTTCTCGTACCAAGCCAGCTTGTATTCGTACTGCGGGCTATCGACAGCCTGGCCATTGGGCGCATAGATGTTGACAACGCGCATCCCGCAGGTAAATGCCGAGATGAAACGCGGCGCCTGCTCATCGCCGGGCAAAGCGCAACAGAGATCCTCCAGATGTTCCCGGCTCAGCAAAGCCACGCCGCTATAAGCACCAGTACCCACATGATGCACCCGATATCCAGCCTCCTCGATGTGCTGTCGAGGAAAATGCCCATCGTTCACCTTGGTCTCCTGGAGACCCACCACATCAGGATGGCTGGATTCGAGATAGGCCAGCAGATGCTCCAGGCGTACCCGGATGGAGTTCACATTCCAGCTTACTAGCATGATGGGCGTCATGATGCCCCTAGCGGGCTTCGAAGCGCTTGGCGATCTCCGCAAAGTACGTCTTGTTCAGCTGGTCGAACTGTCCAGCCGGCGCTTTCATGATGACGATGCCCAAGGCCGTGGCACCGTTTTGGGCATGAAGCAGAGCGCTGCGCCCGTCCTTGCTGGTGCCAAGACGATTCTTGGCCAAAGCCTGGCTCATCTGGTAAGCCGGCAGTGCCGGAAGGGGAATCGCCATAGCGGTCACCTCGGCCCCATGGGGACCATCCAGGCGCACCACAGGGCCGATGGGGTGCGCGGTTTCCAGGATATGTTTCGCTCCGGGCAGCTTGATCAGCGGTAAATCGGCACGGAACAGTTTTTCTTCATCGGCTGGCGGTTGCTCCCATTCCGTCAGCCGCCAGTTGGCCGGGTAGGATAATCTGAACTTGGCCTGCTCTGTGGCATAGACCGTCCATGCAGCACCCCATGCCATGCCGACCATCATCAGGAGACCAAGAAACAAAACGGTTCTGCCGGTGCTGCCGGTCCTGCCGCGAAGGCGCCACACAGTCATAGCTGCTCCACAATTCCTCAATGCAAATCAATGAAGATGATACATGCAAAAAACAAGATCCGGTCAGGCACGCCTCTCTTCGTCAACCATGATCTCACCCATCTCACCAAGCATGGATGGCGCTAGCCATTTTTCTTGTTCTTGTTCCGATAATGGCCAAAACGATATTCGAAGGGCAGCTGTTGGATCTTCCGCCCGCCCCGCTGGTACCAGGTTCCCAACAGCAAGCGTTTGGCCACCGACCAGCGCCCCTCCAGTTCCAGCCGCCGCGTATCCACGATGCACCGCGCCACCTTGATGACCCCAAAAGGCCTACCTGCTGCAGCACGGCGCAGGTAATCCACGTCCTCGCCAAAATGCATGTGCTCATCATAGCCGCCACTTTGCTCATGGGCCTCACGGCGCACCAGATAGCCGGCCATGCCCGGTGCGGTGGGATGAAAAAGGGACAGCAGTGCAATCACGAAATTGGCCACACGACACAGCAGCCGATCCGCCCACTGCCTGCTCTCCACGGACAACAGAAATGCGGCCACATCCAGCTTGCGAGCCTGCATCTGCTCCAGAGCCAATTGCAGGAAATCGGGGCGCAATCTGGTGTCGGCATCCAGAAACAGCAAATAACGCCCTCCGGCATGGCAAGCCGCCGCATTGCGTGCCCGGGACACGCCAGGCTCGTCCAACTGGACCAGGCGAATGCGCGCGTCGCCCTCGGCAAAACGGCGCACCTCCGCTGCCGTATCATCGGTGGAACCATTGTCGCACACCACCACCTCGAAATCGCGCAAAGTATTCGCCTGCAGGTCGCCCAACAACCGGCCCACGATACCTTCCTCGTTGAGGCAGGGGATCAATACGCTGACAAGAACAAGAGGATAGTTACCTGGGCCACACGGTTGATCCTGCTCAACGCTCTGTTCCTTCCGTAAATCAGTCCGTAAATCAGTAGTTGTCATAAAAGCCCCTTGAGCTCATGCTCTGCCACGACAAAACCCGCGGATGTTTGGTCAGGCGCCATGCACAGCCTGTGCCAGGATATGCCTGAATCGTTCCGGGTCGCAATCCCGCACCACTGCCCGCAGGGCGGCCGTGCGCACCCGCTCCCACAGTACCTTGTCCTGGTACAGACGAACGCATTGCTCGGCAAAATCCTCTGGTTCATCTGGATTGGCACTCAACAGTTCCTCGCCATCGCGCCAGCCCAGGCTGTCAGCTAGCATATTGGATGCCACCACAGGCAAACCCAGCGCGGCGGCCTGATGGACCTTGTGGGGGATACCGGCTGCAAAGCGGGTTGGTGCCACAAAAATCCGGGATGCGGCGGCATAGGGACGAATATCGGCAACACATCCTGCAAAATCCACAGGCTCGCCAGCCATCTCCATGGCAAGCCCAGGACCTGCCTCACCCACCAGGGTAAGCCTGCAGGAGTCGCCCAGCATGCGCTGCATGATGGGTAGGATTGCTTTCACAAAATGCCTGACGGCATCCCAATTGGGCGATCCGGGATCATCGAGACGACCCACGAACAGCAGCCCGGAACGCTCCTCCCATGGCTCGGCCGTGGGCTCCGCAAGCAGGGCATGGCCCAGCACCAGCACGTTGTGGATTTCCCCGGAACCCAGCAACGCGGCCTCTTCGGTGCACACCGCCGTGATGCAATGGGCCCCCTGGGTCAGCGCCACCTCCGCGGCGATACGCCCTTGGGCTTCCTCGGCAGCCACTGTCTTGCCCTGCAGCCTTTCCCAGGCGATCTCGCGCCTGGCAAACAGCGCTTCGGCATCATAGATGAGGCGGGCCTCGCCCAGGGCGTGGGGCACCATTGCCAGTGCTTCTTGCAAACAACGCATGTTATGAGGCCGGCTGACCATGACGGCATCATAATAACCGGACCTTGATGTCAAAAAATCGGCCAGGACCCCATGGCTGTGGTCCCGCATGACCTCCAGCTCCCGGGGCAGGTCCACATAGACATCAGCCCATGTCTGCTGCCGGTGCTCGTCCATGGGATAGAAGGTGACAAAACAACCAAGCTCGATCAGCCCATGAACGATGGTATTGGCCCGGGGCAAGCCAGCGCCACGATCCAGATGCGGAATGGCGTCATCAATGAAAAGAACACGCCGGCGCTGCTCTGGATGGTGACGCGCCCACAGGACATGGGTTCCTGGTGCTGGATGATGCTGCAGGCGTTCCCGGTGGCGTTCAACGAACAAGAGCCGGTTCTTTTGCATCAGGACAGCGGCCTGCGCGGCATTGCCGCTGCCGTATTCCTTGTGGAAGAGCACCACACGGGGTTCATAGAGCACCCGGTATCCGGCTGCGGCAAGTCGCAGACAATAATCGCTCTCCTCGTAGTAGGCAGGGGCAAAGGCCTCATCGAAGCCTCCAAGGGAATCGAACAGAGCTCGTGGTGTCAGTAGAAAACAACCCGAGACATAATCCACGGCACGCCTGAACTGGTACTGTGGTTTTTCGGGATCATCGCCGCGCCCATAACCCGCACAACCGCCATCGGCAAACACGATGTTACCCGCTTCCTGCAACAGGCCATCGAACTTGATGATGCGCCCCCCCACAGCCCCCACCCGGTCTTCCTGGCGCATCGTTTCCAGTGCAGCAGCCAGAGCGCCTGGGGCCAGGAGCGCATCATTGTTCATGAAAAGCAGGTAGTGGCCCCGGGCCATGCGAGACCCCTGGTTGGCGGCGCGCAGAAAATGTCTGTTTTCTGTATTGCGCAGCACCTGCGCTCCTGTGATGCGCCGCAATAAAAGCCCCGTATCGTCGGTGGACGCGTTGTCCACCAGGATCAACTCATAGGGCAGATGGACTGTCTCGAGGATCGAGCTCAGGCAAGCCCAGGTCAGGGCGACCTGATTGAAAAGCACCAGGATAATGGCAACCTCTACCTCATCATACTGAGGTACATGCAGACAGTGGCCGCTCTCGAGCCAAGCCCTAAAGGCAGCATCTTCCATGGCGGACATGGTGCCTGACGCTGCCAGCCTCGCCGCTGCAACCTGGTGGGCATCCTGGCCCTGGCCCTCTTGGCCAGCCACCCCTTTTTCATCGGTCAATGGCAGTGGTGGGATTTCATCGGTCAATGGCAGTAGTGGAAGCTCTGGTAATTGTGGCGCAGGCACTGTCTTTGCTGCACGACCCATGGTCCTCACCAGCCGCAGCAACCGCCTCAGGCCAGCGGCAAAGTGGCGCAAGGGGCTTGTCAGGCGCCAACTGGTGCTGCGCTCATAGGCTATGCAGGCCTGCTCGAACAGGGCGCGCTGTTGCTCGATGTCCATCAGGCGCAATTGCAGCAGTTGGATATGCTGGGCATGGTGATGCTCGATGTCCATCAGGCGCAATTGCAGCTGTTGCTCGGTGTTCATCAGGCGCAATTGCAGCAGTTGGATATGCTGGGCATGGCCATGAATCATATTGTCCTGATCCTGCACAAGCCGCTGCTGCGCCTGATAAGCAAGGCGCCAGCCATCCGCTGCGATGCGCTGCTCACGCAATCCAGACTCGATGGAGCGCACATGTCCCTCCAGCGCCCTGTAGGCTGGGACCAGCTGTTCATGGGCCGGTTTGGTGCGCGCCATATGAAGCAGCTTGATGAGGTCATCCTCGCTCCAGCGCGCCTGCCATCTGCGCAACAAGGCCCCCTCGCCGCGCCGCACCAGAGCAGGGTCGGCCCGCATGGCAAAGCCGCTGCCGCCGCCGATACGGTAGAAGGCCCTGCTGCCGGGCACATGGGTGAATACTGCCCCTGCTGCCCTGAGTTGCAACCACAGATCCCAATCCTCATAGACGTCCAACGTCTCATCAAGAGCCACATGATGCTGCACTGCAAAGACACGATCGAACAACGCGGCATGCATGGGAATGAAATTACCCGTCAACAGCTGTTCATCGCTGAAAGGCTGGTCGTAGTCGTGCAGGTGGATCAGGTTTTCCCCCTGGACTTGCACGCAGGCCACGCCGCCATAGGCCACCTGGGTGCCTGGATTGTCGGCAAAAGCCCGTACCAGGGTGGCCACATGATCGGGCGCCAACCAATCATCATCATCCAGAAAGCCAACATAGGCACCGCGTGCCTGCTGCAGCCCCAGATTGCCGGATTTGGTCCTGGAGGTATGCTGCGGGACCGGCACCACAACCAATGTCCGCCCCCCCACCTCCAGAGGCAACGCTCCTTGCAAGCCGCTGTGCACCACGATGATCTCCAGCGCCTCGTGGGTCTGGGCAGCCAGGGAAGCCAGCGCCTTGGCCAGGGTGGGCCGGCCGATGCTGCGGACCACCATAGACACCAGCGGCCCTGGCGCTGGGGATCGTTCCCCGGGCCGCAACCATGGTGTGTCCCAGGGTAAACCACCCCACTCCTCGAGCTGTTGCGGCTCCACCACGAAAAAAGCCTCGGCAGCGGTTACGGCGGCCCCCAGCGTATAACTGCGAAAGGCATCGCGCCCCTGGACCTGGCTCAGGTAGTCCTGCTGGGCAAGCTGTGAGGAAAAACAACGGATCGCCTGCTCCTTGAGCGCCCGCACAGGAGTGATGTCGATCAATCGGTTTGGCCACAATGGGGCTCCCACCTCATACATGGCAAGGCGAACCCCATGGCGCCGTGCCGCCTCAATGGCAGCCAGTGCCAGAGCCCGGTGGTCGGGATGCACCTCGGCAGGCGAAGGCGCCACACACAACCGGCTGCCCTGGGTTTCCAGGGCCCCGACGATACGGCCGACGAGGTCCTCCCCATAGCACAAGCGGCGATCCTGCAGATCCCAGAACACAGGCTCCGGCAAGCCAAGCACCCTCGCCGCCGCCCGGCTCTCCTCCCGACGGCGAGCCGCATAGTCCGCTCCGCCACCATGGCCGCCGTCGGTGGCGATGACCACACAGATGGCCGTGCCGAGCTGGGCGCTGCGCGCCAGGGTGCCCCCGCAGCCGAATACCTCGTCGTCGGGATGGGGTGCCAGCACCAGCATGGGTCCCGGCCCCAGGTGGCTGGCGGCCTGGTAGGGCAGCAGCCTGGCCTCTGCACCGGACGCACCGCTCTCTGGGCTGTCTATGTGCTGATTTTCATCGGACATCATGACGCTGACCTGGGGAGCGGCTACCCCTCATGGATGGGCAGTGGACCGCAACAGAGACCTTCCCGGGAACCCTGCGGCACAATAGCACTCCATGATGCACCTTGCTACAATGGTGGCTTCTCTGGGGAAGCCAGCGGGACAGGAGAGAATACATTGATCATACCGTGGCGTCGAGCCTTCTTGGCTGTGAGTATGGGCTGCTGCCTGGGCAATGCCCAGGCTGGCTTGTTTGGGAGTGATAGCCCTTCCCAGCCACCCCCACCCCCTGCGCACAATGCCCCATTGCCCATGCCCAGCCTGGCACCCATGCTGGAAAAGGCGCTGCCTGGCGTGGTGAACATTTCCACCCGGGGCAAGGTCAAGGTGCGCAATCCTCTGATGGATAGCCCTTTTTATGATGATCCATTTTTCAGGCGTTTCTTTGGTCAACCGGACATGCCTCAATATCGTGAGACCCAATCCCTGGGTTCCGGCGTGATTGTCGACGCCAAAAAAGGCTACATCATCACCAATACCCATGTGGTGGCTGGGGCCGATTCCATCACGGTGACCCTGAATGACGAGCGCACCATGGAAGCCAAGGTGGTGGGGCGTGACGAGGAAACCGACGTGGCGGTGATCAAGGTCGAGCCAGAGCGCTTAGTCGCCCTGCCCCTTGCCGACTCCGATCGCCTGCGGGCTGGTGATTTCGTGGTGGCCGTTGGCAATCCTTTCGGCCTCAAGCACACCGTGACCATGGGCATCGTCAGCGCTCTGGGGCGTGCCTTGCCCACGGAAAACGATGCCTATCAGGATTATATCCAGACCGATGCCTCCATCAATCCCGGCAACTCCGGTGGCGCCCTGCTGGATCTCCAGGGCCGGGTGGTGGGCATCAACGCAGCCATTCTGTCGCAGAGCGGGGGCAACATCGGCATCGGCTTTGCCATTCCCATCAATCTCGCCAACGCCATCATGCACCAACTCATTGAGCATGGTGAGGTGCGCCGCGGCCAGTTGGGTGTCATGGTGCAGGATCTCACGCCCGATCTGGCACGCTACCTGAAGCTGGATGTCCAGCATGGCGCCATCGTCGCCCAGGTCGCGCCCGGGTCGGCTGCCGAGCAGGCAGGCCTGCGTTCGGAAGACGTGATCGTGGAGATCAACGACAAGCCGGTGCACAGTGCCCGGGAGCTGCGCAACGACATTGGTCTCATGACCATAGGCGATACCGTCAAACTCAAGGTGTTGCGCGACGGTAAACCAAAAACCATCACGGCCAAGATTGGCAAGAAACAGCAACAGGAAGCAAGCGGTGAGGTGCATCCTGCCTTGGCCGGAGCCACGCTGACCCCCGGCAGCACCAAGGATGGCGAACCCGGGTTGCTGGTCCAGAGCCTGGATCCACAAAGTCCAGCCGCCTTCGGCGGATTGCAGGAAAAAGATGTCATCGTCGAGGTGAATCGCCAGCCCGTCAAGACGCTCGACGACCTGGCCACGGCAGTCAAGGCTGGTGATGGGGCCCTCTTGCTGAAGATTCGCCGTGGCTCGGCAACCCTGCTGTTGTTTTTCCATTAGCCATGCGTCGGGCTGCATCCTTGCTGTTGTTGTGCCTGGGCTCCTGCCTGAGCCTCCTGGCTGAGGCAGGAAGCGACGCAAGCAGCACGGCACAGCGCCGGTTGTTTCTCAGCGCCTGGACAGCCGTCCAGAAAGGACAGTTGCCCCCAGTGGCTACACAACAACAATTGCAGCATTATGTGCTATATCCCTATATCCAGGCCCGCATCCTGGCGCTGCGGCTGCAAGCTGGTCTGACTCCAGAGCTGGATCGGGAGATCGAGCGCTTCGTTGCCCATGAGGGCTTCACGCCAGCCTCGAGCATGCTCTATCGGCGCTGGCTGATCCATTTGGCAAAAGAGCAGCAATGGCGTCGTTTTCTGGCGCATTATGCCATCGTGCAAAATGACGACCCCATCAATAATTCATTGCACTGCTTTCGCGCCCAGCTGGCCATACAGGAAAATCAGGACCGGCTGGCCGGCGCATTGGGGCTTGCGGCCTGGCGCAGCGGTCGTCCCCAGGACGCCGCCTGCGACTTTGTGTTTTCCTGGCTGGATACACACGGCATACTCACCGCACAGCTTTTCATGGAACGACTGGACAACGCCTTGCGGCTCCACAACGATGTTCTGGCCAAACAGATGACCGCCCGGCTGCCACCAGCCAAGCGTCAGGCTGTCATGCTCCGCATGGCCGTGCAACGCCAACCCCTCACCCGGCTGCCCTCTTTGCTGGGCAGTCTCCAGGATCCCGATGCGCTGCTGATCGGCTTGGTGCGGCTGGCTGCCAGCGACCCCGCCACCGCCCAGAATCTGCTGTCCCAAAACCAGATCAAGCGATGGCTTTCCGCCCAGCAACAAGCAGTCGTCCAGCGCGCCCTGGGCAGCGCCTGGGCCCAACGACATGACCCAGCAGGCCAGCTTTTGTTGGCCGATCTGCCAGCCAACCTGCTGGATGAAACGGCGCTCACCTGGGGATTTCGGGACGCGCTGTGGCATGGCGATTGGCAACTGGCCGCAAAGTGGCTTGGCGCCCTTGACCCAAAACAACAACGCGACCGGGCGTGGCGCTATTGGATAATCCGCACCAGCGAGAACGGGCATGCCAGCAAAAACAAGGATAATGTACCAGAGGCGATGGCCGTCTATCAGAATCTGGCCGCAGCCCCGGATTACTATGGCATCCTGGCATGGGATCGCTTGTCCGGCACAAGCAAGTCCGCACCATGGATCTCTGCCCCCGCCATCAGTCCGGATCCTGCTGCCCTGAGGGGGCTGAGCGACATGCCCCAGGTTCAGCGTGCCAGGGAATGGCTGCTCTTGCATGACCTACCAGCAGCCAGGCGTGTCTGGCAGGACTTACTGGGGAGACTTTCGCCAGCCCTGCGTGAACAGGCGGCCTTGCTGGCGTTGAGCTGGCGCTGGGACAGCGAGGCTGTGGCCGCCATGCGTGGTCTGGACATACGCACTGGTTTCGATGCGCGCTACCCCATGCCCTATCGGGAGCTGGTTGTTGCCCGGGCAGATCAATTCTCCATCCCCAAAGGCTGGATCTATGCCATTATGCGCAGTGAAAGCCTCTTTCGACCCGACGTGGCCTCCTATGCGGGTGCTCTGGGGCTCATGCAGCTGATGCCCCCCACAGCTGGTGACATGGCGCGCAAACTGAAGCTGGGGCCCTTGAGCCAGCAAGCCATCCTGGAAACCGAGCGCAACGTGTTGCTGGGCAGTGCCTATCTGGGGGAGCTGGCCAACCGCTTCGCCAGCAACGTGGCGCTGGCCACCGCGGCCTATCACGCCGGCCCCAACAGGGTGAGCCGCTGGCTGCCGCCTCGAGCCATGAGCCTGGATGTCTGGGTGGACAATGTGCCCATCGATGCCACCAGAAGCTATGTGCAGAATGTGATTCGAGATTATGCGATCTATTCAGGCCGTTTGGGCATGTCCGTGGCCTTGCAACAATTTGATCTGCCTGGGCCTGCTGTGGTGGTGGCCGATGAAACAGCGTTGTCGGCGACCTCCTCCTCAAATTAGCCAACCGGCGGCCCAGATGATGGTCATTGGCATGCTATCATCGGTCATCCTATTGCTATTGCAACCCGCTCGAGGAAACAGGCATGGATAAACCCATACTCGTCCTGGGGGGCAGCGGCTTCATCGGACGCCATCTGCTGGCCCAATTGGAAACCGTGGGCCGCCATATCCGGGTGGTCAGCAGGAGCTATGATCAGGCCAGGGGGTTGCTGGTACTTCCCCATCTGCAGGTTTTTCTTGGCTCAGTACATGACCAGGATATACTGCGCCAGGCCATGGCTGGCGCTTATACCATCGTCAACCTGGTGGGCATTCTCCATGAAAACAGGCGCGGCGGCTTCGATGACATCCATGTTGGACTGCCGCGACGCCTGGTGCGGCTTGCCATGGAGAGCAACTGTCGCCGCCTGATCCACATCAGTGCCGCAGGCGTTGCCCAGGATGCCCCCAGCGCCTACCTGCGCTCCAAGGCATCTGGTGAGCGGGCCTACGAGGCAGCCCTGGAACAAAACCCGGACTGTGGGCTCGAGGTGCATCTGGTGCGCCCCACAGTGGTGGTGGGGCCGGATGATCACCTGATGCAACGCTTGCTCACCATGGCCCGCCTCAGCCCCTTGGTTTTGCCACTCCCATCAGCCAAGGCCCAGTTGGCGCCTGTGTATGTGCATGACCTGGTGACGGCCCTGACGCGGATCATCACCAATACCCATCACCATCCCGGTCTCTCCAGATGGTGTTTCTGCGGTCCCCAGGTCCTGACTTTCCAGGACATGGTGACCACCCTGTTGAGACTATGCGCCATCAGGCGCCTGGTGGTTCCCATGCCGGATGGCTTGGCCAGGCTTGCCGCTTCCATCCTGGAACGTCTGCCTGGTGCGCTGCTTTCCCGGGACAACCTGGCCTCGCTCACCATACCCAGTGTCTGCGACAACAATGACCTGTCTCGCTGGGGTGTGGCGGAGCCATTGGCCTTCGAGGCGGTGGTGAGGCGTCATTTTGCCGGTCACCACGGCCAGAGGCGCTATGCCGGCCTGCGCTCGGTGAGCGACTGATCCGCCCGCCAGGTTGTCATCTCCCTGATCCTCTTTTTCTGGCATGAAGGTCTATCTGGTGGGGGGAGGCGTGCGGGATGCCCTGCTGGGCTTACCTGTCGGTGAGCGTGATTATGTGGTGGTTGGGGGAACGCCCCAGGAAATGATGGCACTGGGCTTTCGTCCCGTGGGTCGGGACTTTCCTGTTTTCTTGCACCCCGAAACCCATGAGGAATACGCCCTGGCCCGCACCGAACGCAAAGTGGCTCCTGGCTATCATGGCTTCACGTTCCATGCAAACCCCCACGTCACCCTGGAAGAGGATCTGGCGCGCCGTGACCTGACCGTCAACGCCATGGCCCGGGACGAGGCTGACGGCCGGCTCTTCGATCCATTTGGCGGACAACGCGACCTGCAAGACAGGGTGCTGCGCCACATCAACGAGCACTTTGCCGAAGATCCCATCCGCCTGTTGCGCCTGGCGCGTTTTGCAGCGCGATTCAAGCCGCTGGGCTTCACGATCCACCCCGATACCATCGCTCTGAGCAAGCGCATGGTGCACAACGGCGAACTCGATGCCCTGCAGCCCGAGCGCATCTACACAGAAACCATCAAGGCGCTGGCCGAGAGCTGCCCTGTTGAATATTATGCTGTCCTGCAAGGGACCGGCGCCCTGGGGGTGGTCTACCCTGAGGTGGCCTGCGCCATGCAGCAGCGCCCGGTGCTGGAGGTATTGGCTGAGGCAGCGCGCCGCACCGTGGATGCCCGACTGCGCTTCATTGCCCTGGCCCAGGCCTGCGGCAGTCCCAGCGAAGCGCCACGGCCCTGCACACGCTGCACGTGCCTTTGCGAGCGCCTGCGCGCCCCCAAACTGGTGACAAGGCTGGCACGTCATTCCTGTGAGATCCGTGAGGCGCTGTGCCACTGGCAGAGCCTGGATGCCGCGAGCCGTTTTGCTCATTTGGAACGCCTGGACATCTGGCGCAACCAGGAACAGATCAGATCCCTGGCCCCTGTATTGCTGGCTGAGCTGCATGTATGCGGTGCACCAGCCAACCAATGGGATGCCTTGCTGCGGGATATCGACCAGGTGCTGAGCGTTCAGGCACAACCCCTGTTGCTCCAGGGTCTGCGGGGTGAGGCGCTGGGCCAGGCGTTACGCCAGGCCAGGCTTGCTGCCTTGACCGCGCATGACGATCAGCCCGCCACCCCGTGACCACAACAGCCAACGAATCTTCGGCGCATACTGACGACAACCAAGAGCAACAGGTCTGGCAAGTGCTTCTTCCTGGCCAGCCGGGCCAGCCCCTGGACTATCTGGCACCCCGGGACAGCCATCTCGTCTTGGGAATGCGCGTCTTGGTGCCGATAGGATCCAGCCGACGGGTCGGCGTGTTGTGGTCGTGCCATGCAGCCAGCATGGCACGACTGCGCCTCAAGACCATCATTGCGGTGCTGGACACCGAACCCGTGCTGCCGGCTGACCTGCTGCACCTGTTGGCCTGGTCGAGCGATCATTATCACACCCCCCCCGGCCAGGCACTGGCCGCCGCCTTGCCCGCTGCCATCCGCAGATTGCCGACATCCAGGCGCCAGGACAACCCAATAGGCGCAGCATCTGCTGTGGCGGCTTCACCGTCTTGTGCCTGGCCGCTCACCGCGGACCAGCAGCAGGCCTTGGCGGCCATCACCAGCGCCATGGGCCAGCGCGCCGTACTGTTGCTCCATGGGGTGACCGGCAGCGGCAAGACCGAGGTCTTTCTGCACGCCATCGCCCACGCCGCCGCAAGCCAGGGCTTGCAGACACTGCTCATGACCCCAGAAATCGGCCTGACACCCCAATTGTCAGCCAGTTGCAGCGCCCGGCTCCCTGGTCTTGCCGTGGCCACCGTTCATTCAGGGATGACAGAACGGGAACGACTCGCCGCACGTCGGGCGGCTGCCACCGGTGAGGCCTGCGTGGTGGTGGGCACGCGCTCGGCGGTCTTCCTGCCCTTTGCGAGACTTGGGCTCATCATCTGCGATGAGGAGCATGATACCTCGTACAAGCAGTCCGAGAGCTGGCGCTACAATGGGCGCGACCTGGCTATCGTACGCAGTCGCTTGCTGCACATCCCGGTGGTGCTGGCCTCGGCCACGCCCTCTCTGGAAAGCATGCGCTGGGCCTTGGCGGGTCACTACCAGCATCTGATCATGCAGCAGCGCCCCGTGAACAGGCAAGGTGCCACCATTCACTGCATCGACTGCAGGCACCAGAAGCTGGAAGCCGGCATGAGCCCGGCCCTGCTTGAGGCCATAGCCCAACAGCTGCAACGGGGGGGCCAGGTTTTGCTCTTTCAGAATCGCCGCGGCTATGCGCCCATGGTGCGTTGCACAGACTGTGGCGCCATCCTGGGCTGCCACCAGTGCGATGCCCGACTGATTCTCCATACGCAGCCAGGCCAACCCTTCTTGCTGTGTCACCACTGTGGACTGCAGCGCCTGCTGCCAGCGCTGTGCCCCACATGCGGCACGCCTGCCCTGCAACCCATGGGCACGGGCACCCAACGTCTCGAGGCGGCACTGCAGGAACGCTTTGCCGGGGCACGCATTGCCCGCATTGACCGTGACAGCATGCGCCGCAAGGGGCATCTGGGACAGACCCTGCAAGCGGTGCGCACCGGGGAGGTGCAAATTGTGGTGGGCACCCAGATGATCGCCAAAGGCCATGATTTTCCAGGCGTCACCCTGGCTGCAGTCATGGACGCCGACGAAGGGCTCCTGAGCCCCGATTTTCGTGCCGCAGACCGCATGGCGCAACTCATCACCCAGGTGGCCGGCCGGGCTGGCCGCGGGGAGCGTCCTGGGCTGGTCATCATTCAGACCCATCAGCCTCGACATGTTGTCCTGCGCACACTACTGGATCAGGGCTATGATGGGTATGTGCGCATGACGCTCCTGCAGCGCAAGACCACCCATTGGCCACCATACTGGCGCCTGGCGCTGCTGCATGCCGAAGCACGCCATGAGGATACACCCCTGCAGACCCTGCAGCAGCTGGCGGAACAGGGTAGAAATCTTTTGGCGGGGCAAAGCGGTGTGCAGGTGCTGGGCCCCATGCCGGCTACCATGGTCAAGCGCCGCGGCCTGTATCGGGCACAATTACTGGTGCGCGCCAGCAATGCCCGCCTGCTGCACGCCTTCCTTCACAGGTTCCTCCCCCAGAAAATGACACAGAAGGGTGTGCGGTTGATCCTTGATGTGGACCCCATGGACCTGCTCTAAGCTATGGAAATTTTTATCCTCGTCTTCCTCATCCTGCTCAATGGCCTCTTTGCCATGTCCGAGATCTCTCTGGTCATGGCCCGCAAGGTCCGACTGAAAAAGCTGGCCTCCCAGGGGGATCATGCCGCGGCCGTAGCACTCAAGCTTGGTGAAGACCCCACCAGCTTTCTCTCCACGATCCAGATCGGTATTACGGCCATTGGGCTCATGAATGGCATCGTGGGAGAAGCCGCCCTGGCTGCCCCGCTGTCGCTCTGGTTGCAGTCGCTGGCTGTACCGCTGGAAACGGCGGATTTTAGTGCCACCGCCATGGTCGTGGTCGTGGTGACGTATGTGTCCATCGTCATTGGCGAGCTGGTCCCCAAGCGCATCGGACAGATCACCCCTGAACCCATCGCGCGGCTGGTGGCCCGACCCATGCAGATCATGGCTCTGCTGATGCACCCCTTTGTCATACTGCTCTCGGCATCGACCCACACCCTGCTGCGCATCATGGGCGTCAGGCCAAACACGCTCATCAACGTGACCGAAGAAGAAATCTACGCCATGCTTGAGGAAGGTTCCCGGTCTGGAGTCATCGAACAGCATGAGCACAGGATGGCCCGCAACATCTTCCGCCTGGCTGATCGCCCGGCGGGCTCGCTGATGACCCCCCGTGCCGACGTGGTGTTCATCGACATCAGTCTGCCTTTGGCAGACAACCTGCAACGTCTCATCGCATCGGAACATTCCAGGTTTCCGGTATGCGAAGGTGGGCTCAACAAACTGCTGGGCGTGATCCAGGCCAAGCAGGTACTGGCCTGCATCGTCAGGGATCAACCCCTCGATTTCACGGACATGGCTCTACCATGCCTCTATGTCCAGGAGAGCATGACTGGCATGGAGTTGTTGGAGCAATTCCGCGCAAGCCCCATCCAGATGGCCTTTGTCATCGATGAATACGGCGAGGTGGAAGGTGTGGTGACGCTGCAGGATGTGATGGAAGCGGTTACGGGCGCTTTCGTGTCAGACGCAGCAGAGGCCTGGGCCGTGCAGCGCGACGATGGCTCCTGGCTGCTGGATGGCTTCATCCCCGTTGCCGATCTGCAAGATCTGCTCGATCTCAAAGCCATCCCGGAAGACAAGGGTGGCTATCATACCCTGAGCGGCATGATGATGCTGTTGCTGGGCAAGATCCCTGCCACTGGGGAGCATGCCGATTGGGAAGGTTGGCGGTTCGAGGTGGTCGACATGGACGGTAAACGCATCGACAAGGTGTTGGCCTATCGCCCCTGAGTGCCAATCGCCACGGCTTGGACGCGAATACCGGGCACAAGCCCCCTCACCGCGAAACTTACGTCTGACGCAGGGCGTCAAAAGCTGCGAGCAGACCATCGATCTGCTCATCCCCGTGGGCAGCGCTCAAGGAAAGCCGCAACAGGGACAAGCCCCTTGGTGAAGCAGGCGGGATCATCATGTTGACATAATAGCCCCGCTCCAGCAGGGCATGCCACAGGTGCAAGGTACGCTGGGCATCCTCCAGGACAACCGCCACCACAGGACCAGGTTCGGCCCCCAATCGCCAGTCCATGTCCCGGAGTCCCGCATGCAGCCTGCGGGCATGGCCACCCAGCCGTTCACGGAGCGCAGCCCCCCGATCCGATGTAATGATGGCCAGCGCCTGCTGGGTGGCAGCCACCGTGGCCGGGCTGGGCGACGCCGTGAAGATATAAGGGCGGCTCGCCAGGCGCAAGGCAGCCCACTGGGGGTGTGGCCCAGTGGCAAAGCCGCCCACCCCAGCAAGGCTCTTGCTGAAGGTGCCCACCACCATGTCCACGCGATCCAGCACGCCGTCGGCCTCGGCCTTGCCGCAGCCACGCGCCCCCAGCACGCCAAAGGAATGAGCCTCGTCCACCACCAGCAAAGCGCCGTGGCGCTCCTTGACCGCCACGATCTCGGCGATGGGAGCGGTATCCCCCATCATGCTGTACAGGCCCTCGATGACCACAGGTGCCCCATAGGCCCGCGCGCCCAGTCGGCGCAGCCGTCTGTCCAGATCGTCTGGATCATTATGGCGAAAGGGCACGATATCAGCGCCGCTGAGGCGCGCGCCATCATAGATGCTGGCATGGGATTCGGCATCCAGCACCACCACATCGCTTGCCAGCGTGGCAATCACGCCCAGATTAGCCAGGTAGCCCGCGGAAAACATGGTGCAGTAGGGAAACCCGAAACAGGCCGCCAGTTGCTCTTCTAAGGCGCGGTGGCTTGCGAAGCTGCCATTGGCCATCCTCGAACCCGTGGTGCCTGTACCCTCTTGCCGCACCGCCAGGCAGGCAGCTTCCTGGCAGGTGGCATCAAAGCTCAACCCCAGATAATTGTTGCTGCCGAACAGGATCACTGGCCGACCCTGCCACAGGGCTTCCGTAGCCGAAAGCGGTCGATCGAACTGCACGGAGAAAGGATCCACCTGCCCGGCTGCGGCCAGCTGCGCACGCTTAGCCTCCAGTTCTTCCAGGCGTCGAAAGATGGCAGGTGGTCTGGCCTGCATCACGTACCCCGATCCCGGGCAGCCAGGATCCTGGTCAACAGGTCACACAGATCTCCCACTGTTGCCACATCGCCCACGGCATTCATGGGAATGGTTATGTCGAAATGATCCTCGAGCGCCATCAAAAGCTCCATCAATTGCACCGAATCCAGCGCAATATCCTCTCCAAACCGGCTGGTTTCGGTCACAGGCTGTGCACTCCATGGCGCCAGGGCCTGTAGGATCACCTGGGCCACCTGCTTTTCTTGGGCCATTATGGCATTCCCTGGGTGCCCTGCTGGCCCCACATGGCCCCCATGGCCCGAGCCAATGGCCATGCGGGCTGCCAGGAGCACGCCGCTAGGATGGCCGCATTGTCACAGACCCAGTCGGCGTGGAGCAGCTCGCGGGCCTTGCCGGTGGTGAACAGGGGATCGGCACGCCGCAGCCGTCCCAGCGCCGTATTGCAGGCCGCCAGCACACGCACCAGGTTGTCTGGCAGCCTGAAACAGCGCACGCGACGCCCCAGTACGCTTTGGGCTGCCTGAGCCACATCCGCCCAGCCATAGCCCCCTTCCCGACCATCATGTAAGGCCATGACGCCACAGGGACGCTGCTGCAGCAGCACAGCGATGGCCTCCAGCAGATCATGGATATAAAGCAATGAAAACCGGCCCCGCCCGACCATGGGACACCAACCCCGCTGCAGGAAGGCAAACAGGTCAGCCAGGCTTTTGTCCCCCGGTCCATAGATGGCCGGCGGTCGCAGTACCACAGCAGCATGACCGCTCTGGGCCACCACCTGCTCCTCGTCCTGCTTGCTTCTGGCGTAATGAGACAGCTGGGGCTCACGGGCGGCCAGCGAGGAGAGCACCACCAGATATGGCACCATGGGCTGTCTGCTCACTGCATTCATCAGGTTTTTGGTCCCTGTCACGTTGGTGTGCTGAAAGACTGCCGCTGTAGCACCGCGAATGGCCCCAGCGCAGTGAACCACCGCATCGGTTGCGTCAACCACTCTATCCAGGGCGGCCTGGTCGTCAAGGTCGCCCCGCACCCACATGGAGCCCTGAGAGAGGGCAAAAGGAGGTGCTTCACTGCGGTGGAGGAGACGCACCCGATCGCCGCGCTGCATGAGGAAACGAGCAAGGGCGCTACCCACGAAACCCGTGGCCCCGGTCAAGGCGACAAGCGCCATCGCCTCATCCCACAGCGCTCTGCGGAGCCTCCAATCCTTCCAGACCCATGGCCTGGGTATCGGCCTGGGGCCAGCTGCGACGGCGCAGAAAATCCTGTCGCGCGCCGGAACGGGACAGTTTGCCGCTGGAGGTGCGCGGCAGGGTATGAGGTGGCACCAGGTCGATCAGGCAATCGATACCGAACTCGGCCTGAATGGCTGACCGCAGGGCGCCGATCAACCCGGCACGCTCCTGATCATCCTTGGCACGGCACTGGATCACCAGCACCGCCAACTCGCCACCGCCAGGATCCACCACAGCAAACGCCGAGCTATCGCCTGGCCGAACACCCTCGTGCTGTTCGGCCAGCATCTCCAGATCCTGCGGCCAAATGTTGCGTCCATGGATCACGATCATATCCTTGATGCGCCCCGTGATTACCAGCTCGCCATCCACCAGATAGCCCACATCACCCGTGTTGAGCCAACCGTCTGGCGAGAGGACCTCTGCTGTGGCCGCCTGATCGGCAAAATAGCCTTCCATGACAGAGGGGCCACGCACATGGACCACGCCCAAGGTACGCTCGGCCACCGGCCGGCCCAGGCCATCGCGCACAGCCAATTCCAGTCCGGGCAGCACCCGGCCGCAACGGGCCAGTTCCACGCGACGCGCTGTCTGCGGATCGGCGGGCACGGCCCTGAGGTCCTGGGCCAGGATTTCTCCGTGAAGCTGCTCGATGGTCACACCCTGACCCAAGGGCGCAAAACTCACCGCCAGGGAGCATTCGGCCATCCCATAGCAAGGCACGAAGGCACGGGCATCGAAGCCCGCAGGTTCCAGCAATTGTGCAAAACGCTTGAGCGAGTCGATGCGGATGGTCTCAGCACCCACGCCCGCCACCCGCCAGGCGTGCAGGCGCAATTCGGCGATATCCCCAGAGCGCAGGCGCCGGGCACAAAGCTCATAGCCGAAAGGCGGTCCAAAAGAGATGGTGGCCTCGAGTTGACTCATGAGATGCAGCCATTGCCGGGGACGCATGGCAAAATCGCTGGTCCGCAGGTAATCCACGGAAAGCTGGCTTGCCAAGGGGCCCAACACCAGCCCCACCAACCCCATGTCGTGATAAAACGGCAGCCAGGAGACACAGCGATCTCCCGGGCGCACCATGAGCCCATGCTGGACGATGCCCTGCAGGTTGGCCATGACCGCCCGCTGGGTGATCATCACGCCCCTGGGAAAACGCGTACTGCCCGAGGTGAACTGCAGGTAGGCCAGTTCATGGGGCCGCGATGGCACAAGGGGTTGGGTGCTGGCTCTGCAGTCCGCCAGCAGATGGTCTTCATCCACCACCGCAATGCCCAGCTCGTCCACAGCCTCCGCCACAAGCGCCGTCAGGCTCATGGGGCTTGCCACCATGGTGGCCTGCGCGGCCTGCACCAGGGCACGCAGCCGCTTCACATAGGCCTTGTGCCCGCCCAGTTGCAGGGTGGCTGGCAGTGGCACGGGAACGAGCCCGGCATATTGACAGGCAAAGAAAAAACGGACGAACCCAGGCCAGGTCTCGCCAATCAGCGCCAGGCGATCGCCGCGCCTGAGCCCACAGCCCAGCAGGCGGCGCGCCAGTTCCTGTGCCTGATCGCGCAACAGCGCATAGGGTACGGCTTCTTCCAGGGCACCGCGGCCATTATGAAAGTTATAACCCGTCTCACCACCTGCGGCGAATTCCAGGGCTTCTGTTAGCGTTTCAAATGTACCTAGACGTAAGGGCAGAGCGCTGTTGGTTGTTGCTGTGATCGCCTCGGTCAATGTGTCATCTCCATTTTTCTGACCTTTTTCAAGGTCTGAACAGGCCAGAATGGGGTGCCAGCAGCCCATGCATCAGGCCCCTTTTCCCATGCCTCTCGTTTTATAACTGCCCTGCATTACCCATGGATCATAAACACACCATGCCTCCGCGCCAACCCCTTGGCCTGCCTGCAAGCAACAAGCCCATGGCTGCCCTTTTGCCCTCGCCCGCATCCCCAGCAGTATGGCGCTTTTCATACTGCCACATGGCAGGCCCTGAGGCCATAAATCCAAAATTATCTAAATTAGGAAACCATTATGGCGCAAACCCTGCGCCGAATACAAGAAACCGCATGCAGAAAACCGGCCAGGCCGCTATAAGGTTCACCCCATTCCCGGGAACCATTGCATTCATCAGGGCATCTGTCCTACGATGCTCATGCTTCCTGCCGCCCGAACTGATGTCATTATACGCCAGCTATCACATACTGGCTTCTCGAGTACCGGCTTCTCTGGTACTTGGGGTAGCCATGGAAATTCATAGCATACTATGCAGCAACTGGTAGTCACGCAGGTCGCCACGCGCCGCGAGCGTCAGCAATTTCTGGACGTGCCCCATCTGGTCTACCAGGACGACCCGGCATGGGTGGCGCCGCTGCGGCTGGAAGAGGCCATGCGCTTGTCGAAAAAGAGCCCTCTGCGGGAGCACGCCGAGGTGGCGGCCTTCGTATGTCTCGACGGCAAGCGCCCCGTGGGCCGCATCACCGCACAGTACGACCGGCTGCATCAGGAATACCACCATGATGGGGCCTGTTTTTTCGGCATGCTCGAGGCAGTGGACGACCAGGCCGTCTTTGCCGCTTTGCTCGAGGCTGCAATGCAATGGGCGAGACGCTTCGGGGCGCATTGCCTGCGCGGGCCCATCAGCCTTTCTGTGAATGAGGAGATCGGCTGCCTGGTGGAGGGTTTCGAGACACCGCCTGTGATCATGATGCCCCACGGCCGGCATTGGTATGACCAGCGCATCTCCCGCTGCGGCTACCGGGGCATCCAGGATCTGCTGGCTTACCGCATCAAGCCGGATTTTCCCGTGCCGCAAACCATGGAACGCCTCTTGCAGCGCACCGCTCGACGCATCACGATCCGCCCCTTGCAGCGCAACAGGCTTACCGAGGAACTGGAGACCATGCGCGCCATCTTCAACGATGCCTGGGCGGACAACTGGGGATTCATCCCCTTTACCCAGAAGGAGTTCCAGCAACTGGGGCAGGCGCTGCGCTTCATCGTGGATGACGATTTCATCCAGATGGCCCTGGTGGATCGCGAACCTGCGAGCATGATCGTCATGCTGCCGAATCTCAACGAGGTGATCAGGGATCTCCATGGCAGGCTGTTCCCAACCGGCCTTCTCAAGCTGCTCTGGCGTCTCAAGGGCGGCGGGGCCTACCCCCGTTGGGGACGGGTGGCCCTGATGGGCGTACGGCGTATCCACCAGCACTCCATCCTGGGAGCTGCCCTTGCCCTGCGCGCCATCCATACCCTGCGGGAGCCTGCATTGCGGCGCGGCCTGGAACAGGTGGAGCTGTCCTGGATCCTGGAGCAAAACCGCCCCATGCGCGACATCATCGAGGCGATCGGAGGGATCGCCTACAAACGCTACCGCATCTATGAGCGCGCCCTGGAACAGCACTGACATCGTCCAGGAGCAATCTTTTGCTTTTGCTCGCCCACAAGCCAACTGGACGGCGCTGGTTCTGGCTGGAGCGCGCCATGGGACCGATCCGGTAGCGGAGGCTCGTGGTGTGACCCACAAGGCACTGGCACCCGTCGCCGGCCAACCCATGCTGGAGCGGGTGCTCGGTGCGTTGCAGGCCAGCCAGGCCATCGCCCATGTCGCCCTGTGCGGCCCGTGGGATAGCCCGCATCCTCCGCAAGCCGATGCATTGGCGCAGCGCCTGCATCAGGCGAGGCCAGGGCTTGCATGCACTTATTGGGTGCCGCAAGCCAGTCCGGCACGCAGCGCCGCCGCCTGCCTCGGCCATCTCACGCTGCCCATCCTGCTTACCACCGCCGACCATGCCCTGCTGACACCAGCCATCATCGATGCCTTCTGTGCCTCGGCAAGCCATGGCCAACTGGACCTGGCCGTCGGGCTCGTGCCGCATGAGCGTGTCGCCAGCGCCTTCCCGGGCTCCAAACGCACCAGACTGCGCTTTGCGGAAGGGGCCTTTTGTGGCGCCAACCTGTTTGCCCTGCGCCACGCCCATGCAAGCCGGGTGGTGGCGTTCTGGCAGCAACTGGAGGATGCCCGCAAGCAACCCTTCACCATGGCGCGCCGCCTTGGCCCGGGCATCCTGCTGTCCTATGCCTTGGGCCGGCTCTCCCTGGCAGGTCTTCTGCACCGGCTCTCGGCGCGCTTTGCGCTGCGCATCGGCGTTGTGGTGCTCAATGAGCCCGAAGCGGCGGTTGACGTGGACAGCCTCGCAGACCTCATGCTGGTGGAACAATGCTTGGCGCGCCGGGCTGCGGCATGTTGAGCAAATCAGCAGGCAGCAGATAAACCCTACCCTGCTTTGGGTTCATTTGGCATCGCGGCATGCCACCCATGCTTCCTCAGATTCCAGCGGGGCAATACCTCCCGCAGATGGGCCAAATCGGCCGGACAATCCAGCTCGGCCCATTGGTTCTGGCCAATATCTTGGGTCCAGACTGGATGCTGGCCGGCCATGCGATCGATCACCGAGAGATACCATTGCCCCAAAGACGTCTCATCACGTACCGCCTCTTCCAGTGCATGGCAAAACCAGCCGGCCCCCGTTCCATTGAAGCGGATGCAGCCGATGGATTCGGCATCGATGGGATCAGACAGGCGTTTGCCGACGTGGACCAGCCGCTCATCCTGCAACTGGACCTTCATATCGTCGCCATCATAGACGGGCTTGCGATGCACGGCCAGCACCACAGGACCTTCCTTGCCCGCAAGCACGGTCTCCATGGCGCCATGATCCATCAGCGTATCGCCATTCAGCAGGAGGCAGTCGCCCTGCAGGAAAGGCCGGGCCATCCAGGCACTGATGAGGTTATCGCACAGGTGGTGAAAGGGATTGAAGACGCACGTTACCCCATCGCCATAGTGATCATGCAAGACCTTCTCCACCTGCTCGGCACCATAGCCGATCACCACCACTACCTGATCGATGCCGTGATCCAGCAAAAGATCGATCTGCCATTGCACGATGGGCTTGCCCAGGACCGACACCAGGCATTTTGGTTGCGCTGCGGTGTAGGGCATCAGCCGCTGGCCACGACCTGCACTGAGAATTACCGCGCGCATGGCTTGAACAGACCTATTTTTGCGATAATGCGGCTATGCATGAGTATTTCTCCTAATTCCAGATTCCAGGAAATATCCTTTGATGACATTTTCTTGTATTTTCGGTGACAGTTCAATGAATAGTATACTACCGATTGCTCCTGTTTTATCTTGGGTCAACCCGCCGGGCATGACGCGTCATCTTGCATGAACGATTCAAGTACCCTGGACATTTCCAGAACGTTCTCTTCAGAGCTGTCCTGGATCGGCGGCCATCTCCATCGTTATCTGCTCTGGGAGATCACCAGGCCACTGCTGGGTGTCCTTGGGGTATTGATGGGCATCTTTGCGGGCTACCTCGCCACCAGCGAGCTGATCTCCCAGCATGCCGGCCTGCTCACGCCTGGCGCGCTGGGTCGGGTGGTGGGCATCAAGCTGCTGCTGGCCATGGATGTACTGATGCCCATGGCACTGTATCTTTCCATGATCATCGGTCTTGGCAGGCTGCAGAGCGACCAGGAACTGGTGGCCATGAAGGCGGCAGGTTGGGGTGGACCGCAGCTGTTCCAGGCCTTGCTGCCGTTAATCCTGCTGGTGGCTGGTGTCGCCGCCTACCTGAGCCTGCTGGTCAGGCCATGGGGCTACGGCATGCTCTACGAGCAAAGGCGCGCGGCCATGCAAAACCTGAGCCTCACCAGCCTGGAGCCCGGCCACTTCCAGTTGCTGGGCAGGAGTGTGCTCTTTGCCGAGGGTCGTGCGGGAAACCAGCTGACCGGTGTGTATTTCGATCAGCAAAACGGCACATCGCGTTGGGTGATCCGCGCCCAGGCTGTGACGGAACACACAGGGGCCGGCGAGGAAGCAAGCGGTCACGGCCTGCTTTTCCAGAAGGGCTGGCTCTATATCCTGGCCGCGCCACCCCAGGCGGATACAGCGGTGCATTTCCAGGTTCTCATGGTGCATATTCCGCTGCCTCCGCCCCGGGAGGCCGTCACCAAGACCAAGGCGCTTCCCAGCGCCAGGCTGTGGCAGGAAGCAACGCCCTCGAACACCGCCGAACTGCAATGGCGCCTGTGGTCACCGGTCTCTGCGGTGATGCTCGGCATCCTGGCCATACCGCTGAGCAGAGGCCCACCACGCAAGGGCCGCTTTGGCAAGGTATTGGTTGCCCTGGCCGTGGCAGCCCTCTATTACAACAGCGGAGCCGCCCTCAAAGGTTTCATGCAGTCCAACAACCTGCCGGCCATCCCCGGCCTGTTCCTGATTCCCATCGCGGTGCTGGGTGCCCTGCTGATAGGGCTCATGCTGAGCAGGCATCGATCATGAACCGGTTGCAGCGCTATATAGCAGCCCAACTGCTGCGTGGCTTCATCATGGTGACCATGGCGCTGGGCGGCCTGTTCAGCGTCATTATCCTGGTCCAGGAGATCGATGATCTGGAACCTGGCCGCTATACCCTGCTGGACGCGCTGCTTTTTGTTTTTTTGACCCTGCCGCAGACCATCATCGGCTTGCTGCCGGTGATCGCATTGCTGGGTGTTTCCGTGGCCCTGGGGGCCATGAACCAGTCCTGTGAGCTGCTGGTGATCCGCTCATGCTTCCTGTCGGTGCGAGAGATCACCAAGGCAGTCCTTGTCACGGGCTCGATCCTGCTGCTGGCCGACATTGCACTGGCCCAATGGATCATGCCACCCCTGGCCAGAAGCGCCTATCTCAACAAGGCGCTCAAGACCGAATCCCTGCCTGCCCAGGAGACGGGCAAACAAGGCTTCTATGTGCGCCATGATGGGCTCGTCATGCGGGTCCGCGGCATCCGTCATGGTCAGCATCTCAGCGATGTGGATCTGCTGTATTTCGACAAGGATGGCCTGTTGCAGGAAAGCATCAGTGCGGCCAACGTCCTGGTGCGCCATGGGCAGCCCTGGCTGCTCTCTCGGGTGGTGGTGCGCCACATGCAAGGCAACATGCTGGTGCGCACCCCATTGCAAGAGACACTCAGCATCTCCTCGCCGCTGCCGCCGGGCAACCTCGGTTTGCTGCTGCTGCCCACAGAAAGCCTGCCCCCATCCAAGCTGATTGCCATCATCAGAACCTTTCGCCAGCAACACCAGGACCCCAACCCCTACCGCTATGCCCTCTGGCAGCAACTGGCCAGCCCCCTGTCCATCATGGCCTTGCTGCTGCTGGCAGTCCCCCTGGCCTTGGGCACCTGGGGGCGAGCCTCAAGCGGGCGGCGACTGGTGCTGGGGTTGAGCCTGGGCATCGGTTTCTATGTGCTCAACAAGCTCACCATCTATCTGGGCGTCACCATAGCCATGGGTGCGCCACTGCCTGCGCTGCTGCCCGGTACCATGGTGCTGATCCTGGGCCTGGTTCTGCTGCGGCGCATCAGTTAGGAGGGATCAGGATGTGGACTGCAAGAGAGTGCGCAGGAAAGGCACCGTGATGGGGCGACTCTCACTGAGGGACGCACGGTCCATGCGGTCCAGCAGCGCTGTAAGCTCGGTCATGCTCCGCTCGGCCCGGGCCAACAGATAGCGCCAGACATGTTCCGACAGCATGATACCCCGGTCCCTGGCGTAGGCCCGCAGGGCATGCTCCCGGCCCTGCTCGTCAAGCGGTTGCACCACGAAGCTGTCTGCCGCCAGGCGCGAGGCCAGGTCCGGCACCAGCGCCGGGCATGAACCGGGGTGGGTCCTGCTGGCCGAAAGCCATGCCCCGCCACCATGGGCATCCAGGGCCACCAGTTGGCCGGCTCGCTGGGGATCGAGCCGTGTCACGTCCAGGCCATCGATGATGACAAGCTCGCTCAACTGCCAGCAGGCATCATCCACCGCAGGAATCTCCTCGAGATCGATCTTGCGCACCATCCCGCCGCGCTGCAGGACCGCCGTCCCCACGGCATGCAGCAGATGACTCTTGCCGCAGCCGGCGGGCCCCACCAGATGCATGCGCCTTGGAACGGCAGCCCCGGCGCTGATCTGCTCCAGCAGGTGCAGCAACACAGCGTTGTCGCCGATGATGAAATTGGCCAATGTGGGCCCCTGCAAAGGCGGCAGGGCCAGGGCAGTCTGCCGCCAGCGGGGCCGTTTCATGGCAACTGGCGGCTTCCGTCCTGATGCCACCACAGCCGCACATGACGCACCACCACACCGGCCACCGCGGAAGCCGGCAGCGCCAGCAGCAGCCCTGTGAATCCGAAGAGCTCGCCACCAGCCAACAAAGCAAACATCACCGCCACAGGATGCATACCGATGCGCTCGCCCACCAGCCGGGGCGTCAGAAACCACTGCTCCATGGCCTGGCCCACCGCCAGCACAGCCACCACACCCAGCATCGCGGACCAATCCAACTGGCCGGAAACCAGCAGCGAGGCGCTGGCCGCCAGGAAAGCCATGACATGGCCCAGATAGGGCACAAAGTTCATCAGGCCGGCAAAAAAGCCCACCAGCACGGCCTGGGGCACACCCACCAGGGTATAGCCCAGGGTATAGATCACAGCCAACACCAGCATCACCAGCACCTGCCCCCGCAGGAAGGCGCCCAGGGCTCGGTCGGCTTCCACGAAGAAATCATCCAGGCGCTCCACCCAGCGCGGAGAAATCAGGGAACGCCCCCAAGCCACCACCTGATGCCAGTCGCGCATCAGATAAAAGCTCACCACCGGAATCAGCACCAGGTTGGCCAGAAACATGAACAATGCAGCCCCGGAACGTCCTGCATAGGCAGCCAGGCGCGCCGCCACGCCTCCAGCTTCCCGCCAATGGGCGGCCATGCCATTGATCAAGGAGCGGATATCGAACGGTGGCACATGGACCCCGAAGCGGCGCAGCAATTTCTGCAGATCATCGAACAAGGTGGGCAGCCGCTCGATCAGCACGAGGAATTGATCGATCAACACCGGTACTACCAATATCACCAGCAGGATGACCACACCGAACACCATCGTGAATACCACGGCAACCGCAGCAGACCGTGGCAGATGCAGCCGACACAAACGCTCCACCAGCGGCTGCCCCATGTAGGCAATGGCCATGCCGATCAGAAACGGCGACAGCACGGCACGCAACCGATAGGCCAGAATCAGCCCTGCTGCGGCCAGCAACCAAGGCATGAGGCGGCGCACCCAGGGCGCCTGCTGTCCCTGCCCATCCACCGTCAAGGGCTTATCCGCCATGGCTCATCAGTCCTCCTGCAATACCCATGAAAACCACCGCCCCCACCCATTGGTTCATGTGGAAGGCGCGCAACCCAGCCTCATGACCAAAACGCCTGACCACGGCCTGCTGACGCTGGAACAACCCAGCCACTGCCAGCAGAGCCAGGAAATAGGGCCAGGCCAGATCCGCTGCCCAACCGATGCCCAGCAAGAGCAGCATCATGCCCAGTTGGCAGCCGGCAATGACCGGCAGCACATGTGCACCCAGCGACACAGCCATGGAACGCACACCGGCCTTTCTGTCATCGGCCTCGTCAGCCATGGCATAAAAACCATCATAGATGAGCGCCCATATGGCCGCGCTGGCAAAGACCAGCCAACCCAATGCACTCACGCTGCCCGAGACTGCCACGAAGGCCATGGGCACGGCCCAGCCGAAGGCCAGGCCAAGATAGGCCTGCGGCAGGGCCAGGATGCGCTTGGTCAAGGGATAGGTGACAGTCAACAAGGCGCCTCCCAGCCCCCAGGGCCATGTGGCTGATGGTAACAGCCCCAACAGCAAGACGGCCACCAGCCCCATGGCGGCACCTCCCAGCAGCACCTCATCCTTGCGCAGGCGCCCGCTGGGCAGGGGCCTGGATCTGGTGCGCGCCACCTGGGCATCGAGGTGCCGGTCCCAAAGGTCGTTGATGGCACAACCCAGACCACGGCACACCCAGGCGCCGGCTGTCATGATGGCCAGCAAGCGAAGGTTTGGTCGGCCCTGGGACGCCAGCCACAACGCCCACAGCATGGGCCACAGCAACAGCAGAAAGCCCGTGGGGTTGCGCAGCCGGATCAGATCCGCCCAGGCCCGCGCCTTTTCGATCCATGAGGCGCCGCTGTGCCGCTCGAGCCTCATTCGCCACCATCCATGCCGTTCTATCAGACCTGCTCACAGCCGCCTAAACAGCCTCAAGGCTGACTTTCTGCCTCATCACATCACGGCCGGTTTCTCACCTTGGGCTTGCAACGAAGACCAGCAGCCTTCCCCCTGCACAGACCGCCCCGTGAAACCCGCGGCCATATTCCTCAGTCAGTACTATATTACAAATGACAATCGACCCCGGTTGAAACCCGGCAGCTGGGTTCAAGACCACCCCCATGCCTGTGCTGCTGGGGCGGCAGGCGGCGGCAGTCTGACCGCT
>WOZS01000002.1 GCA_011620135.1 Gammaproteobacteria bacterium | reverse complement strand
GTTGGATTTGTTGCCACACGCCCAATGAATGGCATGATATTTTAATGATATTTTAATAAATCAAGGACTCATTTTGGAATCATCATCATGACGAATACGCTCGATGCCACAGGGGAGCTGGGACGCCGCCTTTCAGTGCGGCTTCCTGCCGAAGATCTGGAGGCGGCCTATCGACACAAATTGCAAGATCGCGCCAAGGCAGCGCGCCTGAAGGGTTTTCGTGCCGGTCACGTGCCCTGGCGCATCCTGGAGCAGCGCTATGGCCATGAAACCTGGCATGAGGTGGTGGACGAAGCAGTTGCCACCAGCTACCGGCAGGCTCTGGAGGAGCATGGGCTGCGTCCGGCCGGCCGGCCGCGACTGGAGCAGGATCTTCATGGTCATGTGGGCCAGGATCTGGCTTTTTCCATTGCCTTCGAGGTGCTGCCGCAGCTGGGTGAGTTTCGTGTTCCTGACAATGATCGTCCCAGGTCCATCAGGGTCACCGTGACAGACGAGGATATTGACAAGGCCGTCGCACAGTTGCGCGACAGGCTGCGCACCTGGCAGAAGGTGGCGCGTGAGGCGCGTGATGGTGATCGCGTCACCTTCAGGGCGCACCCGGAGCATCATGCTGAGCAAGAGAGTGCCGATCAGGCCGCTCAGCAAGGGCCCTATCATCTGGTTCTGGACGACAAGGCCGCCGATCAGCATCTGGTGGCCGTGCTGCGCGGTGCACAAGGCGGAGAGACGAGAACCTTCCAGCAACAGTCCGCACCCCAGGCGCCTGCGGAGCAGAACAGCACCCAGGGTGAAGCGGGTGAAGCAGGGCCAGACGCGGTCAACCATGATGGGGCAGACACGACCCCTGTCCAGGAAACGCAGACATGGCTCATTACCGTCGAGGAGGTGTCCGAGCCGGTGTGGCCCGATGAACAGACCATGATTGAGCGGCTTGGTATGGCGGACATGGCCGCACTGCGGGAGAAGCTCGCCAGCTCCCTGCGCCATGAGGCGCAGGACAAGGCCACGCAAGCCAGCCGACGCCAGTGGCTGGATCGCATGGCCCAGGCCCATGTGCCCATCCTGCCAGAGACCTTGGTGGCGGAGGAACAGGAAGCCATGCGTCGCATGGTGGCCTCATCCATGGGGATTCCCCATGAGAAGGCGACCGAGGTGCTGGATGCCTCGATGTTCGCATCCGAGGCACGAGCCCAGGTGGCGCGCATGATTCTGGTGGGTGAACTGGCCAGGCTCTGGCAACTGGAGCTGGACAAGGAACGACTCATCGCCCGCCTGCAGGAGGTGGCTCAGGCTCAAAAGGAGCCTTATCAAAAGGTGTTGGAGGCCTATCGGGATCATGCCGGTTTTCGTTCCGGGATCTCCCTGGCGGTCCTGGAAGAACAGGTATTCGACGCCATCAAGGAACGCTACGGCACCGAGGAGGTCGATATGGAGTTGCAGCAAGCCATGGAGGTCGCCGCATGAGCACAGCATTTGGTCCCGGGTTGGAGCAGGGCCCCATGGCCCAGTTGGTGCCCATGGTGGTGGAGCAGACCCCTCGCGGCGAGCGGGCCTATGACATCTATTCCCGCCTGCTCAAGGAGCGGGTGATCTTCGTGGCCGGCCAGGTGGAAGACCACATGGCCAACCTGATCGTGGCCCAGCTCCTGTTTCTGGAATCCGAGAATCCAGAAAAAGATGTCTATCTCTATATCAATTCACCGGGCGGTTCGGTGACAGCCGGGCTTGCAATTTATGATACGATGATGTTTATCCAGCCAGATGTAAGCACCATCTGTCTCGGTCAGGCGGCCAGTATGGGTGCCGTGCTGTTGGCGGGGGGCACGAAGGGCAAGCGCTTCTCTCTGCCCAACGCCCGGATCCTGATCCACCAGCCCCTGGGAGGGTTTCAGGGTCAGGCCTCGGACATCGACATCCATGCTCGGGAGATCATCCTGGTGCGTGAGCGTCTCAATCGGATTCTGGCGCACCATACGGGGCAGCCGTTGGAGATCATCCACAGGGATACCGAGCGGGATCGTTTCATGTCGCCGTCACAGGCTGTGGAATATGGTCTGGTGGATGACATTCTGTCCAGCCGCAGCAAGCAGGCGAAGCTGGAGAAATAGAGTGATGGGAAAACAGCGAGAGAATGTGCCGGTTGCTGGATCGAGCGGTAGTGCACAAGCATCCCGGCAGCATGGGCTAAGGCATAATCGCGAAGGTAGGGTCGGCCATGACAGATGAAACACGAGGCAAGGGTTCCGATGCGGGCAAGCTGTTGTATTGCTCGTTTTGTGGCAAAAGCCAACATGAGGTGCGCAAGCTCATCGCGGGCCCATCGGTATTTGTATGCGATGAATGCGTCGAGCTGTGTAACGACATCATCCGCGAGGAATTGCAGGAAAAGGCAGAGGCGGAAAGGGCCAAATTGCCCAAGCCACGCGAGATCCGCGCCATTCTTGATGACTATGTCATCGGCCAGGATCTGGCCAAGAAGGTGCTTGCAGTGGCTGTCTATAACCACTACAAGCGCCTGCGGATCCAGAAGGGCAGCGGCATCGAGATCGCCAAGAGCAATATCCTGCTGATCGGACCGACGGGTTCCGGCAAGACCTTATTGGCCGAGACCCTGGCCCGCATCCTCAAGGTGCCCTTTACCATCGCCGATGCCACCACGCTGACCGAGGCTGGGTATGTGGGCGAGGATGTGGAAAACATCATCCAGAAGCTGTTGCAAAAATGTGATTACGATGTGGAAAAGGCGCAGACGGGCATCGTCTACATTGATGAGATCGACAAGATCTCACGCAAATCAGACAACCCATCCATTACCCGTGATGTGTCCGGTGAGGGGGTGCAGCAGGCCCTTTTGAAGCTCATCGAGGGCACGGTGGCCTCGGTGCCCCCGCAAGGGGGGCGCAAGCATCCCCAGCAGGAATTCCTGCAGGTGGATACCAAAAACATTTTGTTTATCTGCGGCGGGGCGTTCTCGGGGCTTGAACGCATCATCCAGAACCGCACCCACCAGACCGGGATCGGCTTTGGTGCCACCATGGCGCCCACCCAGGAAGAGTTCAATGCCAGCAATCCGCTGCACCAGGTGGAACCGGAAGATCTGATCCGCTATGGGTTGATTCCTGAATTCGTGGGTCGCCTGCCGGTGGTTGCCACGCTGGATGAGCTGGATGAAAAGGCCCTGATCCGCATTCTCACCGAACCCAAGAATGCCCTGAGCAAGCAATTCCACAAGCTCTTCGAGATGGAGCATTGCGAGCTCGAGTTCACTGCGGTGGCCTTGCGGGCCGTGGCGCAAAAGGCTCTGGCCCGCAAAACGGGGGCACGGGGTCTGCGTACCATCCTGGAGAACATCCTGCTCGATACCATGTATGAGCTGCCCTCGCAGGATCATGTGAGCCGGGTGGTGGTGGACGAGGGCGCGGTGCTGGGCCTGGCCAAGCCCTATATCATTTTCCACGGCAAGGACTCTCATGCTGCCTCTGAATCCTGATCTGATCCGGCAGCAGCGCACCTTGCCGAACAAGGCGCAGGAGGGTGTGTCATGACTACGAATAAAACCGCGACCCAGATGCCTGTACTGCCACTGCGTGACGTGGTGGTTTTTCCCAACATGGTCATTCCCCTGTTCGTGGGGCGTGCCAAGAGCATCAAGGCGCTGGACATGATCAGCGAGGACGACAAGCGCATCCTGCTGATAGCACAGCGGCGGCCCGACATCGATGATCCCAGTGCCGATGATCTCTATCAGGTGGGTACGGTGGCGAACATTCTGCAGCTGCTGCGCTTGCCGGGCGACACCATCAAGGTGTTGGTGGAGGGTCTGGAGCGGGTTGAGGTCCTGCGTGTGGATCTGTCCACGGAAGGCTATCTGGTTGGGAGCTGGCGTCCTTTGCTGGCAGAAAACGAGGAGGCGCATGACGTCCGTGAATGTGAGGTACTGAGACGTTCGGTTCTGGAGGCTTGCGAACACTATATCAAGCTCAACAAGAAGATCCCTGCCGAGGTGCTTCATTCCCTGGCGGCCATCGAGGATCCTGGTCAACTGGCCGATGCCATTGCCTCCCACCTCTCCATGAAACTGGAAGAGCGTCAGCATGTGCTGGAGATCGTCGATGCTGCGACGCGTCTTGAGCGAGTACTGGCGCTGATCAAAGGTGAGATGGGGCTGCTGCAGATTGAAAAGCGCATCCGGGGGCGGGTCAAGCAGCAGATGGAAAAGAGCCAGCGGGAGTATTATCTCAACGAACAGATGAAGGCCATCCAAAAGGAGCTTGGGGAGTTGGAAGACTCGCCGCTCAATGAGTTCGAGGAATTGGCCAAGAAGATCAAAAGGGCTGGTATGCCCAAGCTGGTGCGGGAGAAGGCCGAGGCGGAACTCAACAAATTGCGCATGATGTCGCCGATGTCGGCGGAAGCGACCGTGGTACGCAATTACATCGATACCCTGCTCGCCGTACCATGGCGCAAGCGCACCAAGGTGTGCAATGATCTGACCCATGCCCAGGCGGTCCTGGATGAGCATCACTACGGTCTCGAGAAAGTCAAGGAACGCATTATAGAGCACCTGGCGGTCCAGACCCGTATGCAGCGCATCCGCGGCCCCATCCTGTGTCTGGTGGGGCCGCCTGGGGTAGGCAAAACCTCGCTGGGTAAGAGCATGGCCGAGGCGGTCAACCGCCGCTTTGTCCGGGTGGCCCTGGGTGGCATTCGTGATGAAGCCGAGATTCGCGGCCACAGGCGCACCTATATCGGTTCCATGCCGGGCAAGATCATCAGCGGCTTGAGTCGCATCAAGGTGAAGAATCCCGTCTTCCTGCTGGACGAGATCGACAAGGTGGGCGCTGATTACTACCGGGGTGACCCCACCGCCGCTCTGCTGGAGGTGTTGGATCCAGAGCAGAACAATACCTTCGTGGACCATTATCTGGAGGTGGAATTCGATCTCTCGGAGGTCATGTTCATCGCCACGGCCAACACCCTGGACATCCCGGGGCCATTGCTGGATCGCATGGAGGTCATTCGGATTCCCGGCTATTCCGAAGAGGAGAAATGCCATATCGCGCAACGACACCTGATTCCCAAGCAGCGCAAGGCCAATGGTCTCAAGGAGGATGAGTTTGACTTGCCTCTCGAGACTGTTCGTGCGATCATTCGCAGCTATACCCGGGAAGCTGGCATAAGAAACCTGGAGCGGGAGATCGCCAAACTGTGCCGCAAGGCGGTAAAGCAACTGCTGACCGGAGGAACAGCTCCTGTGCAGGTCGTAGCCGAGCGTCTGGGTGCTTTTCTGGGGGTGCCCCGCTATCGCTATGGGGAGCTTCTGGAGCACAACCAGGTGGGCCAGGTCACAGGGCTAGCCTGGACGGAAGCGGGGGGAGAGATTCTTACCATCGAGGTGGCTGTGGTTTCCGGGAAGGGGCAGATGCTGTATACAGGCAAGTTGGGCGATGTCATGCAGGAATCCATCCGCGCCGCCACAACTGTGGTGCGCTCCCGGGCACGGTCCCTGGGCATTGACCCCGAGTTTTACAGCAAGCAGGATATTCATATTCATGTGCCGGAGGGTGCGACCCCAAAGGATGGTCCCAGTGCCGGGGTAGCCATGGTGACTGCCCTTGTTTCCGCGCTGACGGGCGTGGCAGCCCATGCCGATGTGGCCATGACGGGTGAGATCACGTTGCGCGGCGAGATTCTGCCGGTTGGTGGCCTCAAGGAGAAGCTGCTTGCCGCGCATCGAGCCGGGGTGCGTCTGGTGCTGGTTCCGGATGGCAATCAGCGCGAGTTGGCCGATATCCCTGAAAACGTGCGCCAGACCGTGGAGATTCGCCCTGTGCGCTGGATCGATCAGGTCTTCAGCGCTGCGCTGGAGCACCTGCCCCTGCCCCTGGGCGAGGAAGCAGGGCGCGCCGAACGCTCGGGGGAAGCTCCCAATGCTGATGCCATTCCCTTGCCGCACTGAAGAAGCATGGGCTGCTTGCTCAAGTGGAGCAAGCAGGGCAAACATAAACATAATGATGAAGGCAGGCTAGAGGAGGCCATGAAAGGTGAAAAAGGCTGAGCTGATAGAAAAAATAGCAGCTGACGCAAATCTGACCAAAGCAGAAGCAAACCGGGCTTTAGATGCCTTTCTGAAGAGCGTGACTGAAAGTCTTCGAGGCGGTGAAGAGGTGGCTTTGGTTGGCTTTGGTTCTTTCAAGGTACGTGCCCGTCCGGCTCGTCAGGGACGCAACCCCAAGACAGGAGAGCCGATCCAGATCGAGGCAGCCAAGATGCCTGTCTTTCAGGCTGGCAAGGCCTTGAAGGATGCGGTAAAATAAAAAACCCTTGAGCGGGTGCTTAGCTCAGGGGTAGAGCGTCGCCCTTACAAGGCGAATGCCGGGGGTTCAAATCCCTCAGCACCCACCACCATACGGCCGGTGCCATAATCACGAATCATGGATGTTCATGTGGCGTCTGCCGAAAAACAGCACCAGGCAAACCGGGAGCCATGCAAAGCGGGAGTGGTAGTTCAGCTGGTTAGAATACCGGCCTGTCACGCCGGGGGTCGCGGGTTCGAGTCCCGTCCACTCCGCCATCTTGTGCCCCAAAATCCCATCATGGCCCGTGCAGGGCGGGTACGCTCAGGCCAGCAGGTGCCATGAGGGACAGCGAGCATAGGGGTGTTTTGGAGACCATCCGGGGACGGGTCCGAGGATGGGTCTTGTGGCTGTTCCTGGCGGTAGTAGCCGCCCCCTTCGTCTTTTTCGGTATGGGCCGTTACCTGCAATCCACCAATGGCGCCGATGTGGTGGCCCGGGTGGACGGCACCAGCATCCCCGCCAATACCTTCCAGCGCAGGTTCCAATACGCCTTTGCCCAGGTGCGCCAGGTATTGACCGATGGCGGCCAACGCCAATTGCCCAATGCCGCGGCATTCGAGCGCGCCTATAAGCTCGACTTGTTGCAGAGCATGGTCCAGGAGCGCCTGATGGCACGGGCAGCGGCGCGCATGGGTCTTGGCGTACCGGATGCCGTCCTGGCGCGCACCATCCGCAATGTGGCTGTTTTTCAAGAGCAAGGGCAATTTTCCCAGGATCGGTATCGGGCAGCCCTGGCTACCCTTGGTGAAGATATCAACTCATTCGAGGCTGATTTGCGCCAGCAGATGCTGGCTACTTTCGTGCAACAGGCGATTACCCTCGGCGCCATGGTGACAGACCATGATGTGGACCTGTGGATCAGCCTGCGTGATGAGCAACGTCTCACCGCTGTGACCACATTTGCTTGGCGGGATGCCCTTGCGCAGCTCAGCGTTGATGATCAGGAAATCCAGGATTATTTCAAGGCTCACATGGAGAACTTCCAAGCACCCCCCCGGGTCCAGCTGGCTGCGGTGGTGATCACGCCTCAGGGTGCCGGCGCCAAGCCACCCACCGAGGACGAGCTGCAGCGCTACTACCAGGAGCATCGCCAGGAGTTCATGGTGCCTGCGCAACGCCTGGTGCGGCATATCCTGTTGCACGGGGATGATATCCAAAAACCCCTGGGGCAGATTCGCGAACAGTTGCGCGCTGGCAAGTCCTTTGCCGAGGTGGCCAAGGTGTTTTCCGAGGATGCCGGGACCAAGTCCCTTGGCGGCGAGTTGGGCTGGATCCAGCCCGGCATGCTGCCGCCAGAACTGGACAAAGTGATTTTTGCCTTGCCACCGCAGCAGTTGAGCGCACCAGTCAAGGGCCCTGAGGGTTGGCATGTATTCCTGGTGGAGGCAAGCCGGGGGGGGGCAGAGCAGCCCTTTGCCGCTGTCAAGGATGATATTGCCAAAAACATGATGGCCAAGCGCAACCAGGAAGCCATGCAAGCGGCCCGGGAACAGCTTGCGGATTGGGTCTATACCCATGGGGATGATCTCAAGCCATTGGCCGATCGTTATGGAACCACCGCGAAGCAGAGCCCGTGGCTCACCAGCTCCGAGCAACCTGGTGACAGATTGTGGCAAGATCCAGCCATCCTGCAGGTAGCCTTCGAGAACAGCTCATCAACGGGCAGATTGAGCGAGCCTGTGGTGCTGGCCGATGGCCACCTTGCGGTGGTCCGGGTTGAGGCGCGGGAACCCGCACGGGTCAGGAAGCTGCAAGAAGTCAAGGGCGAGGTGACAGCAGCATTGAAAAAGGAAAAAGCCCGCCAGCTCACAACCCAGAAAGCCTTGGCCCTGAGGGACCAATTGGCAAAGGCATCAGCTGACAGCCCGGTGCCGGGGACCATGCGTCCCCAATGGCTGGCGCGTTCCGCAGGCCAAGGGTTGCCCAGTGCCATCCAGCAGGCCGCCTTCGGGCTTGGACCGCCGCCTTCGGGACATCGCGCTGTGACCATGACCCCGCTGCCCTCCGGTGACATGGCTGTGGTCCTGGTGCTGCAAGTCAAAAAAGGAGACCCGGGCAAACTCAGCATCAAGGAACGTACCGAAGCCAAAGAAACCGTGCGCAGTCAGCAAAGCGAGCAGATGCTCAACGCCTACCTTGCCTACCTCGCCAAAACAATGCGCGTGGAGCTCAACACCGACCGGCTGTAGGCGCCATTACTCGATTTTCATTCCGTACCCTGGCCATGGAACTGGGCTGCGTCATAGCCAAAAGTCCTTCATGTCGGGCAGCGCCCTCAGGCCAGCAACAGGTGCTCCAGCAGCGCCTTTTGGGTATGCAGCCGGTTTTCCGCCTCATCCCAGACCACGCTGCGTTTGCCGTCGATGACCGCGGCACTGACCTCCTCGCCACGATGGGCCGGCAGGCAATGCATGAATAGGGCTTCTTGCTCGTGGGTCAGGGCCATGAGTTCCGGGGTGACCTGGTAGGGTGCCAAGAGGCGCCGGCGGCGCAGGGCGTCCTGTTCCAGGCCCATGCTCACCCATACATCGGTTACCACCAGATGGGCACCAGTTGCCGCCTGTCTTGGATCTTTTGTCCAGATGATGCGCGGATCGGTTGCCTGAGCAGGGTTCCACAGTTCTTCTGGGGTGGCAATGCGCAGCTCAAAATCCCAAAGGCGGGCCGCTTCCATGTAGCTGCGACACACGTTGGAGACATCACCGATCCAGGCCACGGTGCAGCCGGTGATGGGACCGCGGTGTTCCCGAAACGTGAGCATGTCCGCCATCAACTGGCATGGATGTCCTGCCGCCGAAAGGCCATTGATGACCGGAACCGTGGCCGCATCGGCAAAGCGCAGCAAGGCTTCGTGGGAAGAGGTACGCAACACGATGGCATCCACGAAGCGTGACAGGACGCAAGCGGTATCCTCGATGGGCTCGCCTCGGTCCAACTGGCTGTGTTCTGGAGCAAGGAAGATGCTGGAGCCGCCGAGTTGCGCCATGGCGCTGAAGAAGGCTACCCGCGTCCGGGTGGAATGCTGGGTGAAGAGCATGGCCAGGGTGCGCCCGGCAAGGGGCGGCGGCGACGGCCTGGGGTTATCCTTGAAGGAAAGGCTGCGTTGCAGCAGGTGGTCCAATGTCGCGCGGTCAAAGTCGTCAAGATGCAGGAAATGCCTGCTCATGGCTGCCCGATGCAATTGGCGATGGCAGCAGCCACCCTGTCGGCCAGCGTGACAGCCTCTTGTTCCTGCACGATGAGCGGCGGTAACAGGCGCACCACCGTGCCTGCAGTTACATTGAGCAGCACGCCCTGTTCCAAGGCGAGCCTCGGCAGGTCGGCCAGGCGTGCGGCATCCACATCATGCAGCGCAACACCCAGCATCAATCCCTGGCCGCGCAGGGTATGTTGGCAGTCCATGGCCACGAGATGATGCCGCAACCGTTCCTGGAGTAAGGCACTGCGAGCGGTGACACTGGGTATCACACCCTGGAGGGATTCCAGGACAGTGGCAGCCACGGCACACACAAAAGGGTTGCCACCGAAGGTGGAGCCGTGGGAACCTGGCGTAAACAGGTTGGCTGCCTCACCCCGTGCCAGCGTGGCGCCGATGGGCAGACCATTGCCCAGTGCCTTGGCCAGGGTGATGACATCGGGCAACACCTCTGGCTCGTGCTGATGGGCAAACCAGTGGCCGGTGCGACCCAGACCGGTTTGCACCTCATCCACCATGAGCAGCCAGCCCTGCCGGTTGCACAATTGACGCAAGCTGGCAAGATAACCACGAGCAGGACAGCGCACGCCACCTTCGCCCTGGACGGGTTCCACCAGGACCGCGGCGATATCACGGCGCTGGACCGCCAGCGCTTCCAACGCGGACTGGTCATCGTAGGGTACCTGGACAAAACCCTCTGGCAAGGGAGCGAAGCCCTGCTGGAGCCTGGGGTTGCCTGTAGCAGCCAGGGTTGCCAGCGTGCGACCATGGAAGGCGCCTTGCATGACCACCACGTGAGGTGTGGCAATCCCCAGGCGCTGGCCATGCAGGCGGGCCAGCTTGATGGCCGCCTCGTTGGCCTCGGCCCCCGAATTGGAGAAGAAGGCGCCATCCATGCCGCTCAAGGCGCAGAGACGCTCCGCCAGCTGTTCCTGTTCCCTGATGCGATACATATTGGAGACGTGGAGGAGACGACCGGCCTGGCGCTGGATGGTGGCTGTCACCGCCGGATGGGCATGACCCAGCGCCAGTACGCCGATGCCCGCCACGCCATCAAGGTGACGGTGCTGCTGCTCATCCCATACCCAGACCCCATTGCCATGGGTGAAGCTCACCTCCAGGCGCCGGTAGGCGTCCATCAGATGGGCAATGGCGGTCATCAGATGGACGCCTGGAGCGCAAGGGGTATGATGATGGTCAGCCCAGGTTCTTTGCGATGAAGGACCAGTTGACCACCTTCCAGAAGGCTTCCATGTATTTTGGTTTGGCGTTGCGGTAATCGATGTAATAGGCATGTTCCCAGACATCACAGGCCAACAGGGGAACCAGGCCGCTTTGGGTCAGCGGCGTGCTGGCATCATGACCCTCGGTGATGCCCAGGGTGCCGTCTGCCTGCTTGACAAGCCAGATCCATCCCGAGCCGAAATGGCCGGCTGCCTTGGCCGTGAAGGCCTTGCGAAACTCGTCCACAGAGCCAAAGGCCTTGTCGATGGCAGTCTTGATGGCTCCAGTGGGTTCGCCACCACCCTGCGGGCTCAGGGACTGCCAATAAAAGGAGTGGTTCCACACCTGTGCTGCCTGGTTGAACAGCGTGCCCTGGGCGCGCCGCACGATGTCTTCCAGGGCTGCCTTTTCGAACTCGGTGCCCGCGATCAGTTCATTGGTCTTGTCCACATAGGCCTTGTGATGCTTGCCGTGATGGAATTCCAAGGTTTCCCTGCTGATATGGGGTTGCAAGGCATCAATGGGGTACGGCAACGGGGGTAGTTCAATAGCCATGGTATTCCTCCCTAGACGAAAAAATCAGCACTGGTTGCTCATTGATCATGCTTGTTGGATCATGCTTGTGGGCAATGGGGCTGCAATGCAACAGGACGCAGCGTGGCCGTCCTGCCCCTCTGTTGTCATCATAACCTTTCTTGCATGCATGTCCATACAGTGGTCATGAGTATCCATGTGGTTGTGGCGGCGCCATGCAGCGGCAGGATCGAGCGGCACAGGCTGTGTGTTGCCCCATGCCTGCCAACATGGCCTTTCTGGCCCTTCGGGTACGCCACCCATGTCCTGCCTTGCGGATGCCACTGCTGAAGACGACCTGGCATATCCCCATGGATCGAGGAACCCCTCATGAGCTCACAATCCTGATCGGTGCTTTGCACGCTGCGTTTCCCTAGGGCGCAGGGAGGCATGAGAAATCATGCCCTTTTGGCTACTATAACACTCCATAATGGGGTTTTTGGAGGTCTCATGACAACGCGGCTCGTTCTGGCTTCTGGTTCTGTGGTGCGTCGGGAATTGCTGCAGCGCCTGCGTCTGCCTTTCCACTGGGAAGCCGCAGATGTCGACGAAAGCAGATTGCCCGGGGAATCCCCCTGGGAACTGGTGACCAGGCTTGCTGCGACCAAGGCGCGGGCATTGGCCCCTCGCTTTCCCGACGCCCTGCTGATCGGTGCCGATGAGGTCTGCGCCCTGGGTGACCAGGTGTTTGGCAAACCGCTCACTGCCGAGGTGGCCTGTGAGCAACTGAGCTATTTTTCAGGCCGGAAAGTCGAGTTCTTGAGTGCCGTCGCGGTGGTGCGCGCCGCGGATGGCGCCTGTCGCCAAGCGCTCATGCCCACCAGCGCCGTATTCAGGGACTTGGATGCCCATGCAATCGCCCGTTATGTGGACCAGGACCAGCCATTCGAGTGTGCCGGCAGCTTTCGCAGCGAGGGGTTGGGTCCTGTGTTGTGTACCCGCCTGACCAGCGATGATCCCACGGCCTTGCCCGGCCTTCCCCTGATGGCCCTGGCGACTATCCTGGGCCACTTTGGGGTGTCGCTGCCCTGAGATGCTCGAGCACGGCAGTCAGGGCTGGCGGCCATGGCGCCTGGAATGTCATCGCGGTGCCCTGCCAGGGTAACTCCAGCATCCAGGCATGCAGAAAAAGCCGCTGCAGGCCCACAAGGCGCAGGGCCCGATTCCGGGAGGCGTAGCCATGTTCTCCATCGCCCGCGATGGGATGGCCTGCTGCGGCGGCATGCAATCTGATCTGGTGCATCCGCCCGGTGATGGGGGATGCCTGCAACAGGGTGCAGCCCTCAAACCGCTCCATGACCCGAAAATGGGTCAGGGCATCCCGGGAAATGGTGCGCCCTGCCGGGGGGGATAGGGGAGAGCGCACCACGGGGGTGTCCATGGCGGTGAGTGTCTCGGGCCACTGACCGATCACCAGGGCTAGGTAGTGCTTACTGACCAGACGCTGCTTGATGATGTCATGCAACAGCAGCAGGGCCTGGCGGTGCTTGGCGATCAGGAGGCAGCCGCTGGTGGGGCGATCGAGGCGATGAGCCAGCTGGATGTCGGGGCGCAGCAGGGTAAGCTGTTCGATCAGGCCGTGGCTGTGGCCGCTGCCGCCGTGCACCGGCATACCACAGGGTTTGTCGAGAACCAGAAGATCGGCGTCCTCGTACAGGATGCGCTCTTCGAGACGCTTGGCGTGGTGTGTCAATGTGACCTGTGCCCTTTCAGGGTTAGTGAAAGGAGGCAGGCGGACCTGATCCCCATCGGTCAGCCGGCCGGATGGCTTGGACCGTTTGCCGTTGAGGCGGACCTCACCGCTGCGGATGGCCCGATAGAGACGGGGCCGGGGAACATTTTTTACGGTGGCGATCAAGAAATTATCGAGGCGCTGCCCATGATGGGTATGGTCAACCATAACCAGTCGAGGCGCTGTGTTGACTGGTGCATGGGCTGGGGGGCGAGAGTAAGGGGAATTGTTGGAATTGTCTGGTGATGTCATGGCCGATGTGGTATTTTCTAGCAAGGAAGCCAATCTTTATGGTAGACGCAAAACGTAAAAGGTAAAGGCAAAAGGCATGAAAGTGAGCACGATGAATCATCCTAACATGACCATGGCCATTCTAATCGGTTTGTTTTTACCATCGCTCGTTGGCTTTGATCTAAGCGCAGAGAGCATCCCAGGAAATATGGCTGGGCCCGGGAATATGGCTGGGCTCAAAAAATACGATAGCACAAAAAGCTACGCAGGATATACCTACTTTAGCATCATGGATCCTTTCAATCCAAGGACAATACTTGTCGATATGGAAGGCAAAGAGGTGCATACCTGGCCACTTGGCGGCGTGCCTTCCAAGATGCTTCCGGGGGGTTCTCTTATAGGGGCACAAGGGATTAGCATCTCAGGCGTGGATGCAATATCTGTGGTTCAGGTTGGCTGGGGTGGTGAAGTAGAATGGCAATTTGGCAACTTGGAAGAAGTAACCAGTATAGATGGAAATGAAGTTTGGGCAGCCAGACAACACCATGATCTGCAAAGGGAGGGGAATCCTGTGGGCTACTATGCTCCTGGGCTTGAACCATTGGTGT
>WOZS01000040.1:5340-62395 GCA_011620135.1 Gammaproteobacteria bacterium | reverse complement strand
GAGCTGTCAGGGCCGCTGCAGGGGTTCCCCTTCCGTGGTGACACCCAGGACCCGGGACTCTTCGTGGCCTCCTTGCAGGTACACGATGCCACATTCGATTATGCCCCGCCCTGGCCGGCGATCACGGGCATGCAGGGCAACATCACCTTTGGCGGGCCCACGCTGGCCGTGGTGATCCAGCAGGGGCGCATCGCCGGCACCGACATCCACCAGGCCGTGGCCACCATGGACGATCTGCGCCGCCTGCATCTCCAGGTGGACGCCGATCTGCGGGGGCCCATGAGCGCCTATCTGCGTTTTCTCAAGGATGCCCCCTTCAGCCAGGGACGGGAAATGGATTGGCTCGATGCGCTCTGGGGCAAGGGCCATGCCACAGCCCACCTGCAGCTTGGCTTGCCGCTGCGCCATGACCAGAAACAGCACATCAAGGTGGCTGCCACCATGCATGATGCGGCAGTGGGCTATGGTAAAAGCCCACTGCATGTGTCCGCTCTCAAGGGCACATTGCGTTATGAGGATGGTTTTTTTCTCTCTTCCGGCCTCGATGGGCAATGGGGGGGCGCCCCCATGCACGCCATACTGCAACGCTCCGGGCTGCAAAGCAAGGTCATCGCCACAGGCAATCTGCGCGGTGACCATGGGCCAGCCATGCTGGGCCTGCCCCCGATCCTGGAAGGGCAGGCGCCATGGGACCTGCAGCTCGCCTTTGGCCATGGGGCCATCGCGGGCACGCTGCAAAGCGATCTGCAGGGGCTCGCCCTGGCGCTGCCACAACCACTGGGCAAGCGCGCCCAGGAGAGCCGCCCCCTGCGGCTGGCCCTGCAACAGCGCAGCACCCAGCCACTGATGGCTTTGTCGGCCCATTATGGGGAGCAAGGCAGGGCCATGCTTTTTTTCGATGAGCATGGCCATGTGCAAAAGGGAACCATTGGCATGGGGCTGCCGCCTGCCGCCATGCCCAGCGATGGCCTGGCGCTGCAGATGAAGCTTGCCCGTCTGACCGTGGCCGATGCAAGCAGGCTCAGGGGGGCTTCCTCAACGGGCCCGGCAACGGGCCTGGCACTGCCCTGGCGGTGGGTGCGGCTCGACGTGGACCAGCTGGACCTGGGAGCTGGCCATCAGGGCCCGCTGATGGTGCGCGCCCAGCGCCATGCGGCCGGGGACTGGCGGGGAACGGTGGCAGGCCGGCTGGCGGGAGGTGTTGTCAAGCACCAGGATCAGGCATGGCAGCTGCAGCTGGATCATCTGCAACTGCCCCAGGATGCAGCAACCTGGTCTCTCCTAGAGAGCAGCAACGGCGGACCCCATGATGCGGGCCGACCATGGCCCAACCTGGAGATGACGGTGGATCACCTGCAATTTGGCAAACTACCCCTGGGTGGTCTGCATGTTCACAGCAGCCCCCTGGCCGATGGCGGCACTGTCAAGGCCACGCTGCGTCCTCCCGGGGGAAGCCTCGCACTCGACGCCCACTGCACACGGGCGCAACAACCGCCCTGCAGCGCCGCCATGAAGCTGCAAGCCTTGCGGGAGCATGCCTTTTGGCAGACACTGCAGCCATGGAGCGGGGGGTTCCGTGCCAAAAGGGCCACGGTGCGTTTTGCCGGTGAGTATCCAGCGCCGTCGGCCGGCGCAGGCTCCCGCCCGGGGATTCCCGATGGCACGCTGCATTTTGCCCTGTATGATGGGGTCATCGAAGGCATCGAGCCGGGCCTGGGCCGTCTGTTCGGCGTTTTTGGGCTGAATGCCTTGCCCAGACGACTCAAGCTGGATTTTTCCGACCTCTATGAACCCGGCCTGACCTTCAACAGCATCAAGGGTTCCTTCGAGATCCGCCAGGGTGTGGCCGCCACACAGGATGCCACCATGCTGGGCCCCATCGGACGCATGGTCAGCAAGGGCTGGGTGGACCTGGGGCACGGTCGGCTTGACCAGCACCTGGCGGTGACGCCCGAGATCAGCACGGAGCTTTCCCTGGGAGGGCTCATCGCTGGGGGCCCCGTGGTGGGTGGGGCGATGCTGCTGGCGGGTACCGTACTGCACAAGCCTCTGGGAGCGCTGACCACGCTGCGCTACCATGTGCACGGTGCCTGGAATGCGCCGGTGATCGACAAGGAAAAGGGCAGGCCAGCTCATGGCGGTTGAGGAACGCTGTCAGCCCGGCGGCACAGACAGCGACCCTGGGGAACATGATGGGGAACATGATGCGGGTGACAGGGCGATGACGGCGCGGCTGCTGGATGGACGAGCGCTTGCCGCCCGGGTGCGCGACGCGGTGGCCGCAAACATCGAGCGCTGCCGGAAGGCCGGTGCCCAACGCCCCCCCGGACTGGCCGTGGTGCTGGTGGGTGATGATCCGGCTTCCAGGATCTATGTGGAGAAAAAACGCCTTGCCTGTGAGGAGGTGGGTATTGCGGCATGCATTCATGCCCTGCCTGCTACCACCACTGCCAAGGCCCTGACGGATGTGGTGGCACAACTCAACGCCGCTGCCGCCATGGACGGCATCGTTGTGCAACTGCCGCTGCCGCCACCCCTCGATCCTGTGGTCATCGCTGGACTGGTAGACGCCGGCAAGGATGTGGATGGGCTGCACCCCTTCAACATGGGTCGCCTGGTGGTACGCGAGCCCTTGCTGCGACCCTGCACACCATGGGGTATCATGCGCCTGCTGGAGACCACGGGGCTTGCCCTGCATGGTGCCGAGGCGGTGGTGGTGGGAGCCTCCAGCATCGTGGGGCGTCCCATGGCCCTGGAACTGCTGCTGGCCGGGGCCACAGTGACCATCTGTCACCGTTTTACCCGGGACCTGGAAAACCATGTGCGCCGCGCCGAGGTGCTGGTGGTGGCGGTGGGCCATCCAGGTTTGATTCCTGGTGCCTGGATTCGCCCCGGGGCGGTGGTGGTGGACGTGGGCATGAACCGTCTGGCCGATGGCCGCCTCACCGGCGATGTGGATTTTGAGGCCGCCCGGGAACATGCCGCCTGGATCACCCCCGTACCTGGCGGCGTGGGACCCATGACGGTGGCCACATTGCTGGAAAATACCCTGCGCTGTTACCTGACCCATCTGGGCATCGACCATCCCCGGGAGCCATCATGAAGCTCGGGATGGGGCGCGGCGTACTGGTGATGGTGCCGCTGCTGCTTTGCCTGACGTTGCTGGATGTACGCCTGGGTCCCCGCACGGCCGCAATCGCCACCATCGGCATCCTGCTGGGCATGGTGCTCATGGCGGCCCGTTTCTCCTTCAGCGCCGCCTTTGCCAACTGGCTTGGCGGGGAGCGGCGCACGCTGGCTGCCCACGCCGTGATGCTGCTGGTCGGCAGCCTCGTGTTCGCGGCACTGCTGTACCTCGAGCCCGGCCTGCGGCCCAACGTGTACCCCCTGAGCCTGGGGGTTGTCGCCGGGGCATTCTTGTTCGGCGTGGGCATGCAGCTTGCTGCGGCGTGTGCCTCGAGCTCGCTCTATCTCACCGGCAACGGCTCGCTGAATGCCGTGCTTGTACTGCTCGCCTTCATGGCGGGCAGCCTGCCCGGGGAGGTGCACCGCCTCACCTTCTGGAGCCACATGACGTGGCCCTCGTTTTCCATATTGGAGCACTGGGGCTGGCAGGGGGTTGCCGGGCAGTGCGCCGTGCTGGTCGGCATCATCTGGTGGGCAGCCCGCCACCACGGCTTCGACCGCGCCTTATGGGCTGCCGCCTGTCTCCTGGGCGTGCTCAATGGACTGGTGTTGCTGCTCACCCACAGGCCCTGGGGAGTGAGCACGGCGATGGCTGGCTGGGGTTTCGAGGCCGCCCGAATCCTGGGCTGGCAGGTGGGGCCGGTCTCCAGGGGTGTGGCGCACATGGCCGAGGTTGGACTGCTGCGCCATCCGGCAAGCCTGCTCAACCTGGCGGTGGTGGTGGGGGCCATGGCCTGGTCGCTGGGGCAGGGCACTTTGCGGCTGCGCTTCGATGGCCGACCCTTGGTGTTGCTGGGCCAGCTGACAGGCGGCCTGCTCATGGGCTATGGCTCCAGGATCGTGCCGGGCTGCAACATCGGCGCCTATTTCAGTGGCATCGCCTCGTTCAGCGCCCATGGCTGGCTGTGGCTCATCATGGCGCTTTGTGGCAGTGCCGCAGGACTGCGCCTCAAGACATGGTTCGTATAGCGCTGGGGGCAACCTGACGGCTAACGGTCTGGCCGCGTTCCTTCATCCACATCCTGGGGTGGGCTGCGATCCACCACCTCGGGCACGCTGCGCCACACCCACAGCCAGTTGATCAGCAGCAGTGTTGCGGTCACAGGAAAGACCATGCGCAGCCCAGCCGTAGCGGCCACCGCACCACCCAGGAGCGGGCCCAGGAAATTGCCCAGCAAGCTCGCGCTGGAGGTGAGCCCATAGACCACCCCGCGCTGCGCCGGATCGCTGAGCCGCCCGATCAGGGCATAGGCCGAGGGCAGGATGCCGCCCAGGAACAGGCCCACGCCGAAGCGTTCCGCCAGAAACCAGCGGTAGTTCTGGGCAAAGGATTGGGGCAGCGTCATCAACGCCACACCCAGCAGGCTCACCAGCAACACCCGCCGATAGCCCAGCTGGTCGCTGCGCCGTCCCAGGAAGGGTGCTGCCAGCAGGTCGGCAATACCGGTGATGGAAAAGGCCAGGCCGGCCAGCAGCGCCACATGCTCGCCGGGTGCCAGCTGCTCCACGAAGAGCGCCACCACCGGCTGGACGGTGCGTACCGCCGCTTGCCCCAACAACAGGACAACGAAAAGTGCCGCCAATGCACCGGAGGAGCCGAACCCCCGAAAAAAGCCTTTTTTCTGAGTGGCACTGGGGCGTACCCAGGATTCACGGATCAGCAAGGCCACCAGAAGGGCGGCAAGGCCAATGAGGACTGCCGCCCCATGAAAGACATAACGTTCGTTGGGCAGGAAACCGGCTGCGGCACCGGCTGCCACAGGCCCCAGCAGCGCGCCTGCCAGTTGGCCCGAGTTGAGCCAACTCAAGGCATAACCCAGGCGGTGGTCGGGGGCCTGGCTGGCCATCAAGGCAATGGCCGCAGCCGAGAAGCCGGAGAACAGCCCCATGGCACCGCGCAGCGCCACCAGCTGCCAGACGTGGTTTGCAAAACCCATCAGGGCTGTGAACAGGCAAATGGCCACGGTGGAGCGCAGCACCATGGCCTTGCGACCGAAACGGTCACCCAGCATGCCCCAGATGGGGGAGACCAGGGCCGCGAGCAGGAAATTGACCGACATCAACGCCCCGCTCCACAGCTCGATGCCCCGGGGCGTGGTGACACCCAGTTGCCTGAGATAGGCCGGCAGGATGGGGGCCATGGCGGTGAGCGCCAGGCCAATGATCCCCTGGACAGCAACCATGACGATCATGGTGCGCCGCCACGAGGGCACAGGCCCTGTTGCAGGATAGGCAGACATGATGAAACATTTAATTATACATGATACATGCCCCAGGAGCGTTGCCCAGCAGCGCCTCGGCAAGGCCGCGACGAGCTTGTGTGGATTGCGTCCTGTGGCATGATGGGAGGTTGTGTCGTATGGGTATCGTTTGATGGTTTTGATGATTCATGGAGGCTCGCTGTGATCGGCAAGATAGGGCTGGTGTTCGTGCCGCTGGCATGCGTGCTGGAGTTCACCCAGGGCCCCGGGCTGTGGCTGTTCGTGGTCTCGGCTCTGGCGCTGCTGCCGCTGGCGGGCTGGATGGGCCGGGCCACAGAAGAGCTTGCGTTGCGTGCCGGTGCCACTGTGGGGGGGCTGCTCAATGCCACCTTTGGCAATGCCGCGGAGCTCATCATTGCAGGCATTGCCCTGGGCAATGGTCAACTGGGCGTGGTCAAGGCCTCCATCACGGGCTCCATCCTCTCCAACCTGCTTTTGGTGTTCGGTCTTGCCATCTTCCTGGGTGGGATCAGGCAGGAGCGGCAGTTTTTCAACCGCGACAGCGCGGCACTCCAGGCCACCATGCTCACGCTCACCATGCTGGCGCTGCTGTTGCCGGCCTTCTTCGAGCTCACGGAAACCAGCTACTATCACGTGGATCCAAGATTGCCCAGCCATGCCTTCAGCGTGGCTACGGCCTGCGTGCTGGTGGTGGCCTATGCCGCCAACCTGGTCTTTGCTCTGCTGACCCATCGCCGGATGCTGGGTGATGCCGACGATGGACAGCATCATGAACCCAGCTGGGGCATGGGGTTTGCGGCAGGTATCCTGGTGGCGGCCACAGCCGGTGTGGCGGTGATGGCCGAGTTCCTGGTGAGCAGCCTCGATGTGGCCACCGAGGCCATGGGGCTGAGCGAGTTTTTCGTGGGCATTGTCCTGATCCCCCTGGTGGGCAACGCCGCCGAACACATGGCAGCGGTCCAGTTCGCCATGCGCGACAAGATGGATCTTGCCGTGCAGATCGCCATCGGCTCATCGCTACAGGTCGCTTTGCTGGTGGCCCCCCTGCTGGTCTTCCTCGGACTGGTGCTGGGCAAGCCCATGGATCTGGTCTTCCACAACCCGCTGGAACTGGCAGGACTGGCCGCCTCGATCATCGCCGTCAATGCGGTGGCCCGGGATGGCGAGACCCACTGGATGGAAGGGGCCATGCTGCTGGCTGTCTACCTGTTGCTGGGGAGTGCCTTCTTTTTCATCAGGACCGAAGGTTGAAGCCGTATCCTGGTTTGTGGCCAGGCGCCTTCTATAATAAAAGCCGACATCAGGGTCCGGGGTCGGCACCACAGGAGCTGGCATGAGCATTCGCGGCAAAGCCTATATCGTCGGCGCCTACGAGCATCCGCTGCGCGTTGCGCCGCACCACTCGTTGGCACAGCTCCATGCCGAGGTGGCCAAAGGAGCGCTTGCGGATGCCGGCTTGTCCAAGAACGACGTGGATGCCTACTTTTCCGCAGGCGATGCCCCGGGCATGGGGGTCATCTCCATGGCCGACTACATGGGCCTCAAGCTGTCCTGGATGGACTCCACCGAGACCGGCGGCTCGTCCTATGTAACCCATGTGGGTCATGCCGCGGCGGCCATCGCCACCGGCAAGTGCCATGTGGCGCTGATCACACTGGCCGGGCGGCCCCGGGCCGAGGGCATGCAGACCGGCACCGGCGTGCGGCCTTATTTCCTGAGCGCCCCGGAGACGGGCTTCGAGAACGTCTTTGGCATCACCGTGGTGGGCATGTATGCCATGGCCGCCCGGCGCCACATGCACGAGTATGGCACCACCAGTGCGCAGCTTGCGGCCATCAAAGTCACAGCCGCGGCTCATGCCATGCACAACCCCAACGCCATGGTGCGCAAGCTGCTCACCGTGGAGGACGTGCTGGCCTCGCCCCTGGTGAGCGATCCTTTGCATCTCATGGACTGCTGCGTGATCTCCGATGGCGGCGGGGCGCTGGTGGTGGTGAGCGAGGCGGTCAAAAAAAGCCTCAGGCGGGAAGGGGTCAAGATCCTCGGCCATGGCGAGGCGCCCAAGCATCTCATGGGCGGCCGGGTGGATCTCACCTATACAGGAGCACGCTTTTCCGGGCCGCGGGCCTTCGCAGAGGCCCGAGTCACCCCACAGGACATCGACTACGCTTCAATTTACGATTCTTTTACCATCACCGTGCTGGAAACCATCGAGGATCTGGGTTTCTGCCCCAGGGGCCAGGGCGGCCCGTTCGTGGCAGAAGGCAATCTGCGCGCGCCCCATGGCAAGCTCCCCTGGAATACCGACGGTGGCGGCCTGTGCAACAACCATCCGGCCAATAGAGGCGGCATGACCAAGGTCATCGAGGCGGTGCGCCAGGTGCGTGGCGAGGCGCACCCTGCCGTGCAGGTCAAGGACTGCCAGCTGGCGCTGGCCCACGGTACAGGTGGTTCCATCGGCACCCGCATGGGCAGTGCCACGGTCATTCTCGGCAAGGAGAACGCATGAACGAGCCTGTAGCCACGCTGCCAGCACCCATGCCGGAGATCAACCCCGAGACCAAGCCCTTCTGGGAAGCCTGCGCCCAGGGCAGGCTCTTGCTCAAGCGCTGCGAGGAATGTGGCGAGCTGCATTATTACCCAAGAGCCATCTGCCCCTTCTGCATGAGTGCTGCCACCACCTGGTTCGAGAGCAAGGGCCAGGGCAGCATCTACACCTTCACCATCACCCGCCGTGCTGGCGGGGACTATGCCAGGGCCACGCCTTTCGTGCTCGCCTACGTGACGCTGGATGAAGGCCCCACCATGCTCACCAACATCGTCACCAACAATCCAGAAGCCCTGGCCATCGGCCAGCGGGTGGCCGTGGTATTCCATGCCGCAGGCGAGGGAGCCGCCCTGCCGCGCTTCGCACCGGCCTGAGGCCAGCGCTGCGACTCCCGCCTCGGGTGATGGTCACCCAGGCGCCTGGCTGCCGCCGTGGTCGGCACGGCGCACGCCGGATGGCTCGAACAAGGGGATGCGCAGCCCGCCGTTGCGGCCCAGCCAGTCGTAGATGTCGTGGCGAAACTGGGCGATGCGGTCCTGGTGCTCGGGGGCCTCGATGAGGTTGTTGGTTTCCATGGGGTCGGCCATGTCGTAGAGCTCGTCGATGTCCCAGATGCCCAGGTAGTGCATGTAGGCATACTGGTCGGTGCGCAGGCCGAGGACAGTCGGCGTCATGGGAAAGTTCCACTCCCAGAAATATTGATAGTAGAGCCGGTCGCGCCAGGGGATGGTGGCACCGCGCAGCAAGGGCAGGAAGGACATGCCGTCCATGGTATCCGGCGGCTGGAGGCCGCAGGTCTCGAGGATGGTCTCGGCCATGTCGGTGTTCTGGACGAGCTGGGTCACCCTGGTGCCTGGGGCGATCAGTTGCGGGCAGCGGATCACCAGCGGTACCCGGGCGGACTCCTCATACATGTGCCGCTTGTCGATCAGGCCATGTTCGCCGAGGCAAAAGCCGTTGTCGCCCATGTAGATCACCATGGTGGAGTCGGCAAGCCCCATGCTTTCCAGCTGGTCCATGATCCGTCCGATGCTCTCATCGATGCCCAGCAGCGACTCGCAATATTTTCTGTAGAGGGTCTCGAAGCTCATGCCGCCATAGTAGGCATAGTCCACGCCGTGCCAACTGTTGCGCTGGGCGCGCACCCAGGCCGGCTTGCCGCGGTAATTTTCTGCCGTGTTCGCCATGGTGGGCGGATATTCCACCGGCGCATCGCCATAGACACCATCGTACCTGGGGCCGCCGGTGATGTCGTTGTTGTTGTGAGGCGCCTTGTGGGAGAGGTAGAGAAAGAAGGGCTGCTGGCTGTCTTGCCGCTGGAGCCACTGCAAGGCATACTCCGTCAGGATGTCGGTGATATAGCCCGGCACCGTGGTCACCTGGCCATCGATGTTGAGCTCGGGGTCGAAGTAGACGCCTTGGCCCTTGAAGCTCACCCAGTGGTCGAAACCACGACGCGGCTTGTCGCTGGCCTCGTCCTCGCCCATGTGCCACTTGCCGATGAAGGCGGTATGGAAACCGGCATGCTGCAGGTACTGGGGAAAGAAGATCAGATCGGGGGATTCCGGGGACTGGTTATTGACCACGCCGTGGCGGTTGGAGATCTGCCCAGTCAGGATGGTGGCCCGGCTGGGAGAGCACAATGCGGTTTGTACAAAGGCGTTTTGCACATGGGCCCCTTCTGTAGCCAGGCGGTCCATGTGCGGCGTGCGCAAAAAGCTGGGCTTGCCCAGAAACCCCATGAAGTCGTAGCGATGATCGTCGCTGAGGATGAAGACCACACTGCGTGGCTTCGTGCCGGGGATGGGTCGCAGGAACAGGTTCCGTCCATGGCCCATGCGACCGCCCACAGCGGCACCAGCCACTCCCAGACCAAGGCCCGCCAGCATGTCGCGGCGCTTGATGGTCATGGTTCCTCCTGGTCTATGTCGACGAGATGCGCTGCTCTCATTGTGCGTCTTTTTCCTCCGGAGCAACCTCGATCAAGCGGCCGCCGTTGGGCTCGGGCACGATGCGGTATTTTCCTGTTGGGGTGCTGATCACCCCCGAGAGGCTGCCCTTCTTGCTTTCCAGAACCGCCTTGCCTGTGCCCTGGGGCTCATGAATGACGCCTTCCCAGCGCTGCGCCTCGCCTGGGGCAGCTTGGGCGCCGCCTTCTTGTTCTTGCGGTGGCTGGCGCACCACCAGGTAGTTGCGGCCATCGGGCAGGTTCAAGCGCACCTTGTCGCCAAACTGCATCTGGAAGACATTGGGATTGATATAGACGCGATGACGCAGATGCGGGTCATCGTAAAACGGGGAAGGCTTGACAGGGTCGCCCTGGGACTCCAGCAGCAGTTCCGGGGCATCGTGCCGGGCACAGCCGCTGGCGATGGAAAGAACGAGACTGCCAAGGGACACCATGGCCGCGGCACGCTTGTTCACTGCATTCTCCTGCATTGGGAAACCCCGTCACCAGTATACATGCTTTTGCGCTCCGGCCATCAGGTGCAAGGCCAGCTGAACTGGCCGATGCCAGGGGCTGCGATGGTGACCTGGTCGCCAGGCTCCAGGGGGCCGACACCGGCAGGGCTGCCGGTGAAGATGAGATCCCCAGGACGCAGTTGCCAGGTGGCGCTGAGCGTGCTGATGATGGCCCAGGGGCCCTGCATCATCTCCCTGGTGCTGGCCTGTTGGCGCTGCGTGCCATTGACATGCAGCGTCATGGCGATGCCTTCATCCAGCCAGCCCCTGCGGTAGGGAGCAAACACGCCCAGGGGGGCGCTGTGTTCGAAGCTCTTGCAAGGCTCCCATGGCCAGGCTTTCCTGCGCAGCTCCATCTGCAGATCACGCAGCGTCAGATCGATGCCCAGCGTGATGGCGGCCACATGGTCTTCGGCCCGCTCAGGGCTGATATGGTGGCCTGCTGTGCCGATGGCAAGCACCAGTTCCAGCTCGTGATGCACTGCCCCCTGGTCCCTGGGCAGCAGGATGGCTTGCCCCGCCTCGACGAGGCACAGGGGTGATTTCATGAACACCAGCAGGCCATCGGGCAGGACGGCATCGATCTCCTTGATGTGCTCGACGTAGTTCTTGCCGACACAAAAGATGCGCCCGATGGGCTCCTTGCGACCGTCGTTCAGTGAAACATGCATGGTCAATGGGGTATCTCTCCTTTTTAAGCTTTGGCTTTGTGGGCTGATCGCACGTTATTCATGGGTGTTTGCTCCAGCTTCCCCAAGCCAGTCTCGGGGGCGCAGGAAGTCGCGCAGCAGTGTTTCCTGTGGGGAGCCTGGCTCGGGCTGCCACTGGTAACCCCAGCGCGCCAGCGGCGGCAGCGACATGAGGATGGACTCGGTGCGGCCACCCGACTCCAGGCCGAAGCGGGTGCCGCGGTCGTAGAGCAGGTTGAACTCCACATAGCGGCCACGCCGGTAGAGCTGGAAAAGCCGCTCCTGTTCGGTATGGGGCTCATCCCGGTGGCGCTCCACGATGGGCACGTAAGCGTCGAGGTAGGCCTGGCCCACGCCCAGGGTGAAGGTTTTACAGGTGGCAAAGTCTGGCTGGTCAAGATCGTCGAAGAAGATGCCGCCAATGCCCCGGGTCTCGCCGCGATGGCGGATGGTGAAGTATTCATCACACCAGGCCTTGTAGCTGTCATAGGCCTGGGGTCCCAGGATCTCACAGGCTGCCTTGGCCTTCCTGTGCCAGGATATGGCATCCTCGAGGCAAGGCACATAGGGAGTCAGGTCGAAGCCGCCCCCGAACCACCAGCGGCTGCCTGCCTTGCCGTGAGCCATGATGAGGCGGACGTTGGCGTGGCTGGTGGGGATGCGCGGGCTGCGGGGATGGATCACCAGCGAGACCCCCATGGCGCGAAATGGGGCACCACCCAGATCGGGGTGCCGCGCCGAGGCCGAAGTCGGCAGTATGCCGCCATGAACATCGGAAAAGTTGACGCCGGCCTGCTCGAAGAGTGCTCCTTCCGAGAGCACGCAGGTGCGCCCGCCGCCACCTGCCTCGCGCTGCCAGTCGTCCACCAGGAAACGCCTGGCGCCATCCAGCGCTTCCAGGGCCGCTGTGATGCGGGCCTGCAGCTGGCGCAGTTCCATCGCAAAGGCATCGGCCCAATCGTCTTGCCATATCATGGGTTATCTTGCTCCTGGTCTGTATGGCAGGCGGGACGCAGGACGGCACCCGTGGCCCCATGCCGGATCTGTGTTGGGGCAGGCAGGCTGCCCACCGCCCCGCCGAGGATGAACAACTCATTGTTCCTGAAAAAACGGCGCACCCGCAAGGCGCTGCGCGCCGGGGGACGCTTGCTGGGGTTGGCGCTGCTGGCCACCAGCGCCATGCCGGCACCCTCGCTGAGGGCTGCTGCGATGGGATGGGCGGTGTGCCGCACGGCCAGCGTGGCGCGACCACCGGTCAACAGTCCTGGCAGGCCGGGGCGTGCCGGCAACACCCAGGTGACAGGGCCTGGCCAGCTGTCGAGAATGACCTGGCGCATGGCATCGCGCGGCAGGATCACCAATTCCTCGAGCCAGGCCAGGCGGCTGGCGATGACGATGAAGCCCTTGTGGGCAGCACGCCCCTTGAGTTCCAGGAGCCGTTGGAGGGCAGCGGCTCGTGCGGGATCGCAGCCCAGGCCATAGACAGCTTCCGTGGGATAGGCCACCAGCCCGCCACGATGCAGCTGACGGACTGCCCGGCGCAGGCTCAGCGCGCTCACCATGGCTAGGGCGATGAGGCAACCGAGGGTTGCTGGTTGGGGTCTGCCTCTGGTGCCGGGCCCTGCACAGCTCGCGCATAGCCGCATTCCTTATTGGGGCAGACCATTTCTGTGCCGTGACGCTTGGTGGTGCGCAGCATGAGGATGGGTCCACCACATTGGGGGCATGGTTCGGCAACGGGCGGGTAGGACAGGGCGTATTTGCAGTTGGGGTAGGCGGAACACGAAAAGAAACTGCGCCCCTGGCGGCCCCGCTTGCGCACCAGCGTGCCCTTGTGGCAGCTGGGGCAGGGGATACCGCTGTCTTCTTTCTTATCGACCACCTTTTCCACATAGCGGCACTTGGGGTAGGCACTGCAACCGATGAAGGGCCCATAGCGCCCCGTGCGCTGCAGCAAGGGCGCCTTGCATTGCGGGCAGACCCGACCCTCGATGGGCTTGTTGTCCTGCTCCGCCTGCTCGCTGCCATCCATGTTGCGGGTATAGCCGCACTCGGGGTACCCGCTGCAGCCGATGAACCGCCCCCGCTTGCCTAAGCGCACCAGGAGGGGCTTGCCGCATTGCGGACAGGATTCCTCCAGGGCTTCGGTGGTGGCGTCCTTGCGACTGACATGCTCGTTGATGTCGTCCACCTGCTGCTTGAAGTTCTTCCAGAAGCGCTCGAGAACCTGCACCCAGAGCGCCTCGCCCCGGGCGATGGCGTCGAGCTGATCCTCCATGCGTGCCGTGAAAGCATAGTCCACGTAGCGCTCGAAATGCCTGCCCAGAAAACCTGCCACCACCACGCCTGTATCCGTGGGCACGAAGCGCTTGTCATTGAGCGTCACATAATCGCGGTCCTTGAGTGTACTGATGATGCTGGCATAGGTGGAAGGGCGACCGATGCCGCGTTCTTCCAGGGCCTTGACCAGGCTTGCCTCGGTATAGCGCGGCGGGGGCTCTGTGGTGTGGCGCTCGTCCTGGACGGCAAGCAGGGGCAGCCTGTCGCCCACGGCAAGTGGGGGCAGGGCTTTCATGGACTCATCGTCTGCAGCATCCTCGTCCCGGGCTTCCTGGTAGAGAGCCAGGTAACCCGGTTCCCTGAGCACAGAGCCAGTGGCCCTGAAGCCATGGGCAGGACCCGCATCCAGCTCGGCGCTGACGGTATCGTAAAGCGCCTCGCGCATCTGGCAGGCCACGGCACGCTTCCAGATGAGCTCATAGAGCCGCGCCTGATCACCGCTCAGGTGAGCGGCGATGGCCTGGGGCTCGCGTTCCACTGCGCTGGGGCGGATGGCCTCGTGGGCCTCCTGGGCGTTCTTGGACTTGGAGCGAAAGACTCTTGCCTTCTCGGGCAGGTTCCCGGCGCCGAAGCGCTTGCGAATGTATTGCCGGATGTCACTCACCGCTTCGCTGGCCAGCCGCACCGAATCGGTACGCATGTACGTGATGAGTCCCACCGGCTCGCCGCCGCCCACGGCGATCCCTTCATAGAGTTGTTGGGCCACCTGCATGGTGCGCCGCGTCGTGAAACCCAATTGCCGGGCGGCCTCCTGCTGCAACGTGGAGGTGATGAAGGGGGGTGGGGGCTGGCGACGCCGGCTCTTTTCCGTCACCTGGCTGACCACCAGGCTACCCTGGGCATCGTCGGCAATGGCCTCACAGGCGACATCGACCTGCTGCTGCTCGGCAAAGGTGAACTGTTCCACCTTGGCATCCCGGTAGCGCACCAGGCGCGCCCGGAAGTCCTGGCCGTCCTTGCGGGAATGGGCCCAGATGGTCCAATAAGGCCGAGCCACGAAGGCAGCGATCTCGGCCTCGCGCTCGGTGATCAGCCGCAGCGCCGGGCTTTGCACCCGGCCTGCGGAAAGTCCCCTGCGCACCTTGCGCCACAGCAGTGGCGAAAGATTGAAGCCCACAAGGTAGTCCAGTGCGCGCCTGGCCTGCTGAGCGTTGACCAGATTCTCCGAGATGGCCCGCGGATGCATCATGGCCTCACGAATGGCCCGCTCGGTGATCTCATGGAACACGATGCGCTGGGCTTCCTGATCGCTCAGATCACCATGCTCCTTGAGCAGCTCCAGGAGATGCCAGGCGATGGCCTCGCCTTCCCGGTCCGGGTCCGTGGCAAGAAAGAGGGTCTTGGCGCCACGCATGGCCTTGGCGATGGCCTGCATGTGGCGCTCGCTTTCTTCCTTGGCCACATAATGCAAGGCAAAGCCATGCTCCGGGTCAACGGCTCCTTCCTTGGGCAGGAGGTCGCGCACATGGCCAAAGCAGGCCAGCACCCGGTAGTCGGAACCCAGTACCTTCTGGATGGTCCGTGCCTTGGTGGGGGATTCAACGATGACAAGGTCAGTCATGGGGCCTCAATGATAGCTTGGTGGGGTCCCACCCAGCACCAGATCTTCCAGCCAGGCATAGGCTGCTTCCTGGCCAGGCATGTTGAACAGCACCATCAGCGTGACCCATTTGACCTGTTCCAGATCCACGTCGTCTGCGTCCAGGGCCATGATGCGATCAATGACGATCTCGCGATGCGTCGGCGTGAGCACGCCACTTTGTTCCAGATCCATCAGGAAACCACGACTGGCTGCATCGAGCCGCTCCAGTTCCTGGGGAGCGAAAATGCGAATGGAGCGCTGGCCGGGAGCGCGGCGGCGATCCTGATCCTCGGTCAATGCCTCGAGCCAGGCAAAGGCCTTGTCGATCTCACGCCCATGGAAACCGGCTTCTTCCAGCTCGGAGATCAGCGCTTCACGGTTGGCATCGTGACTGTCCACCGTGTAGTGATCGAAAAGATAGATCAGGACGTCTAAGACATTGGCCTTCATGGCATATTCCTCCGTTTTGGACAATACAGTCCTCCTGGAAGGACGCGGATCGCGCCTTCTAGTTCTAATACGAGCAGTTGGGTGGCCAGTTCGGAGACAGGAAGCCCCGTCCTGGCAGCAAGGACATCCATGGTGGTGCCATGGTCATCCAGAAACCGGCTGAGGCCGCCGGAGACGCTCATCGGGTTGCCTGGGCGGCCATCGTCACGATTCACCTTTGATCGCATGGGAGCAATGATCTCAACGGAAAGTTCCTCGAGAATATCACCGAGATTCTCGACCAGCTTAGCACCTTGGCGCAACAAGTGGTGGCATCCTGCGGCCATGGGGTTGTGGATGGAACCGGGAATGGCAAAGACCTCGCGACCCTGGTCGACGGCATTGTGCGCGGTGATCAAGGCACCGCTCTTCATGCCTGCCTCCACCACCAGCGTACCCAGTGTCATGCCGCTGATCAGACGATTACGCCTGGGAAAGTGCGCCTTGTGAGGGGGCGCATCGGGCAAAAACTCGCTTACAACGGCTCCATCAGCGCCGATCTGTGCAGCCAGGGCGCTGTGCTCGGGCGGATAGATGCGCCGCAATCCCGAGCCCAGGATGGCAATGGTCGGCCCGCCGGCTGCCAGGGCGCCGCGATGGGCCGCGCCATCAATGCCGCGGGCAAGGCCGCTGGTCACCACGAGACCGGCACAGGTGAGCTCTCTGGCGAAGGAGAACGCGTTTTCGAGACCAGCTGCCGTAGCCTGGCGGCAGCCCACCACGGCCAGCATGGGGCGATTCAAAAGAGCAGGGTCGCCTCGACAGAACAACACACCCGGTGGATCGGGTATGGTGCGCAGCAGCTGGGGATAATGGGCATCACCGCACAGCAGCACGTGGATGTGCTCCTGGGCGGCCTGTTGCAGCACACGCTCCGCCTGTCTCAAGGCAAGGTCTGAGTCTTTCAGGGATGCCAGGGCACGTGCCGGCGTGCCCTGGGCAGCCAGGGCCTTCACCAATCCTCCTGCACCCAGTGCCACGAGAAGGGCTACATGGGCCAAGCGCTGGTCATCCTGGCCTGCGGACATGGGAAGATGTTCAGCACCTGCCAAGCTGGCAGCCTTCAGGGCGTGGCGACACGATCCTGGAGATGGATGCTGCGCTCCGCCTCCAGAACAAGGCCATAACTCACCCGGTCGAAGGGCTTGAACACCAGGAGCAGGCCGGCGCGCTGTTCAGGCAGCTTGACCGAACGGCCTGTCACTGGGTCGCGCACCCATTGACCGCGCTGATAGATGGCCAGCAGATCACCTGCCTGGAGGCCCTGTTCCTTGCCCAGGCTGACCGAAACCACGTTGTACTGGCTGATCTCGGCGACACCCTTGTACACCGAGAGGATAAAGCCGCTCAAGGGCTTGCTGGGCGGCGCAGGGGTAAACTCCAGGGGCAGCAGGACATCTTCTGCGGGTACCAGGCGATCTCCGGGCCGCACCTCCATGCTGCTCTCGGTGAGCATGAACAGGGAAGAATCCCCGGGCTCCATGAGCTGGGCGGTGGCCACATATTCGGCCTCGAAGCCCAGCAGAGCGCCCTTGTCCGGATCCCGCAGCGGCTTGATGGAGCGCACCACATTGAATGTCTTGCGCCCCCCCAGCTTGCCTCTGGCATAGATGCGCTCGAAACGCCCACTCAAAAAGCGCCCGCTTTCCGCTGCGGAAAGGACATAGGGGGCCTCCCGGGCCTCCTTGCGCTCCAGCATATAGGGCCGGCCCAGCATGGCGGCGATATCGGCGTAGCGCATGGTGGGCTGTTTGTCGGCCTCGATGGGCTCAAGGCGCACCCGGGGCGAGAGCTTGACCACGGCCAGGCCACCCTGGGGGGCGGGCGCCATGGATCCCCTTTCCAGGGTGATCTGGGTGCTTCCCTGAGAGGTGACCAGCACCAGGCGATCACCGGGGTAGATGAGGTGTGGGTTGGCCACCTGGGGATTGACATGCCAGATCTCCGGCCACAGCCAGGGATCCTTCAGAAAGACCCTGGCGATTTTCCACAGGGTATCACCCTGTTGCACCACGTATGCTTCAGGGTGATCGGCACGCAGCACAGGGGTTGGGGAGGAGGCAACGGCCTGCCCCTGCGGGGTGCCGCCCCAGGGGCCAGACTCTGAACCTCTGTCACTGGCGGCGGTAGCATGTGCCTCGGCGGAGGCCGCCTCAGCGGTGTCGACCCCGGCCTCCTTGGCGTGGTGTGGCGCATGGGCACAACCTGCCAGCATGGATCCCATCATCATCAGGCTGCCCATAAGAACGAGGATCCTCGACACAACCCGTCTGTGCATCGGGTCTGGTGGAAAAGGATCCATTTCGGTTATCATGGGAGGAAAGAATACCATAAAGAACCGCTTTTGGTAGAAGGTTTTATGGCATGATGCGGTTCGGGCAACTTTCGGATCACTAGAGATCCACGCGGCCTCTTCGGTTGCAAGTCGCCTCCATCGGCTCATGGGGTCATCCCAACCACAAGAGGGCTGCATGGGCCCTTCTGTCATGCTGGAGCCAACAGCGGCCCCACAAACAGTTTGTGTTTGGGTGCTATAGGCTTTGGCTTATCGGTTTTTTTCAAGCAAGCACCTGCGGCAGGAACAGCGAGCAGGAGGAACATGATGATCTTACCGATCCGGGAATATCCAGACCCGGTCCTGCGCCAGCCGGCGCGTGCCGTGGCGACGGTCGACGAGGCAGTCCGGTCGCTCTCAGCCAATATGCTCGAAACCATGTATGCCGCCAGGGGCATCGGTCTTGCTGCCCCCCAGGTTGGCCATGGTCTGCGGATCATCTGCGTGGACATCTCCGCAGAAAGCAACCAGGGGCAGGTGCTCGTCAATCCCCGCATCCTGCGCAAGGAGGGTGTCCTGGAGGGCGAAGAGGGTTGCCTGTCGGTGCCGGGTCTCTTTGAGATGGTGCGCCGGGCGGCCTGGATCGAGATCCAGGCCCTGAATGACCAGGGTGAGCCCTTCATCGCTGAAGCGGAAGGATTGCTGGCGGTCTGCATCCAGCATGAACTGGATCACCTGGAGGGCGTGCTGTTCATCGACAGGCTCTCTGAACTGCGCCGCCAACGACTGAAAAAACAGCTGCTCGCCGCCCGTTCCGGAGGACAGGATGAAAAAGCCAGATCCTCCCCCCGGGGGGCGAGCAGGCGTGCCCCCATCGTGCAAAACTCCCTGCATGTCACCCAGGGCCAGAGTCACTGAACGGCTGGCCATGGCCAGCCGACGAGCGTGGTGAGGCAAGGCAAGGCGTTGCGGTGCGCCTTTGCGGGGAGTGGGGATTTCGCGCTGCCCGCCCTGCAGGCCTTGCTGCAGGCAGATCACCGGCCGGTGCTGGTGCTGACCAGGCCAGACCGGCCAGCGGGTCGGGGGCTCAAGGCCCGGGAAACCCAAATCGCCCTCATGGCAAGGCAGGCTGGGCTTGCGCTTTTGAAGCCAGCCTCATTACGCGAAACAGCGATCCAGGATGCCTTGCGGGAGGCACGCCTTGATGTGCTCATCACCGCCGCCTATGGGCTACTGCTCCCGCCCCAGGTCCTGCAGCTGCCCCGATGGGGATGCATCAACCTCCATGCCTCGCTGTTGCCCAGATGGCGGGGGGCAGCCCCCATCGCCAGGACTCTTCTGGCCGGTGATGCCGAGACGGGGGTTTCCATCTTCCAGATGGAAGAAGGGCTTGATACCGGGCCATTGCTTGCTCAGGGCCGTATAGCCGTGGCAGAACACGAGACATCTGGTTCGCTGGAAGAAAAGCTGGCCCAGCTGGCTGCTTCCTTGCTGTTGGACGTGCTCGACCGCATGGCTGCAGACACCATCACCCCCCGCCCCCAGGACAGCGCCGGGGCCTGTTATGCCGCCAAGCTCAATACTGGCGAGGCCGTGATCGACTGGCACCAGGATGCCCGCAGCATCCAGCGTCTGGTGCGCGCCATGACACCCAGGCCCCGCGCCCGCTTTTTGCTGGGCGAGCGCATGATCCTTGTTCATGAGGCCAGTCTCGTGTCCTGGCCCCAGACGGCCGCACCAGGGGCCATTGTACAGGTGGATGCCTCCTCGGTCGTGGTGGCCTGCGGCACAGATGCCCTGTGCCTGCAGACCATACAGCCTGCCGGGGGACGACCCATGTCGGCTGCGGCCTTCTGGCGCGGCCTTCGGGAGCAGCCCAGTGGTCTTATTGCCGTGAACCATGCGGAGAGGCGTTTGTCATGATGGCCAGCAGCAGCACCGGGAAGGCGGAACAATCGCCACGCCACCTGGCCGTCCTTTGGCTGCATCGGGTCTTGTGTCATGGCCAGTCATTGGCTGATTGGCAGCAAGGCGGTATGCATGAGCCACGACAGCGCGCCCAGGTCCAGCAGCTTGTCTATGGGGTATTGCGTTGGCACGGCGCCTTGCAGCACATCGTCAGCCAGTATGTGCCCGCCGCCATCCATCCCCCCCAGGCAGCGCTCGCTCTGGAATTGGGCCTCTATGAGGCGATGGTGCTGGGCACCCCCGCCTATGCCGCCGTGGCCGAGGCGGTGGAGATCGTCAAATCCATGGGGCATCCTCGCGCAGGCAGGCTGGTCAACGCCGTGCTGCGCCGCGCCCTGGAAAACCGCCCCTCCCATGAGACCTGGCTCAGGGAACAGGGCTGGCGCCACAACCATCCACCCTGGCTGATGCGCCGCTTGGAGATGGCATGGCCCGGGGAGTTGGAGGCCATTTGCCGTGCCAACGACTCACTCCCACCCCTGGTGCTGCGAGTCAACCTGCAAAGGATCACGCGGTGCGCTTTTCTGGATCATCTGGATGCCCGTGGCCTTGCGGCCGAGGCGTTGGTCTGGACCCATGCCGCCGTACGCCTGACTGACCAAGTACCCATCCAGGAGATTCCAGGTTTCGAGGCAGGCTGGTTTTCCGTACAGGACGCCTCATCCCAGCTGGGGGCTGGCTGGCTGGATCTGCACCCCGGACAGCGTGTCCTGGACGCCTGTGCCGCCCCCGGCGGCAAGACCGCAGCGCTGCTGGAACACCAGCCCGGCATCGATCTGGTGGCGGTGGATCAGGACGGCCGGCGTCTGGAACGCCTGCAGGCCAACCTGGCCCGCCTCGGCCTGACCGCCCAGGTTCACAGGGCTGCTGTCAGCGATGTGGACGCCTGGTGGGATGGGCGGCCCTTCGAACGTGTCTGGCTGGATGCACCCTGCTCGGGAACAGGCGTGATTCGCCGTCATCCGGATATCCGCTGGCTGCGCCGCAACAGTGACATCAAGACGCTGTCCGCCATCCAGCGCGATCTGCTGGAGACATGCTGCCGCCTGCTTGCGCCCGGTGGCAGGTTGTGCTATTCAACCTGCTCCATCCTGCCCGAGGAAAACGAAGGCGTGGTCGAGGGCATCATCCGGGAGCATGCGGAGCTCTCGGCTGTCCAAACCTCATTGCCATGGGGCAGGGTAACAGGCTATGGTCGCCAGTTGCTTCCCGGTGAAGGGGGAATGGATGGCTTTTATTACGCGCTGCTGGCCAGGAACAGAAAAACTTGAGGGTCAGCCGCTCATGGGGTGACTGTGGCCATGAGCAGGCGCGACATCGGGGGGGCAGGAGTGTGGCTTGCCGTTGCCCGCTGCAATGTGCTAAGGTTTTAATATTTTCCTTTATGTTCCTTTATGGAGGGCTTGTATGCCAGGTATTCGCGCACGGGAAGGAGAGTATTTCGATGTGACGCTGCGGCGCTTCAAGAGGGCTTGCGAAAAGGCTGGTGTGCTGACTGAGTTGCGGCGGCGTGAATACTACGAAAAGCCCACCCAGGAGCGCAAACGCAAACGGGCAGCAGCCATCAAGCGCTTTGCCAAGCGCATGCAACGCACCGATGGCCGCCGCGGAAGCTGAGGACATCCGGCCGTAAGGCCGGGTTGATCGGGGCGGACATATGGCGGGGCGCCTGCCAGAGGCATGGCTTCGAGATCTGCTGGAACGCGTCGATCTGGCCGAGGTGGTCGGCAGACGGGTGATGCTGCGGCGCAGCGGGAAGAACCTGGTGGGGTTGTGTCCTTTCCATGAGGAAAAAACGCCATCGTTTTCCGTGAATCGGGAAAAGGGATTCTATTACTGCTTCGGCTGCCAGGCCAACGGCACGGCCATCGGCTTTTTGATGGCTCATGAGAGGCTGCCCTTCCGGGAGGCGGTTGGCCTACTGGCCGAGGAAGTGGGACTGGAGCTGCCAGCGCAGGAACACGATGAACAGCGCGAACAACAGCAGGCGCAGACCAGGATGTTACGCGAGCTGCTGCAGCGCGCTGCGGCTTGGTTCCAGGCTCAACTGGCCCGCAGCCAAGAGGCGCGGCACTATGTGCAGCAACGCGCCTTGCCCATGACCCAGCTTGGATCCTTCTGCCTGGGTTTTGCCCCGGAAAGCGGGGGCTTGGTCCGCCATTTGCAAGGAGAGGGCTTTGCAGCCGGGCGGCTGGTGGAGGCAGGTCTGGCGAGGCAAGGCAGTGATGGTCGCCTGTATGATCTGTTTCGGGGCCGGCTGATGTATCCCATCCATGATGAGCGCGGTCGACTGGTGGGTTTCGGTGGTCGGGTGCTGGACAGTATGGGTCAGGCAACACAACCCAAATACCTCAACACCCCGGAGACCGCCTTGTTCCACAAGGGGCAATGCCTCTATGGGCTGCACCAGGCGCGCGGCGCTAAACGCCTGGTGCTGGTGGAAGGCTATATGGATGTGCTGGCCCTTGCGGGTCGTGGCTTTGCAGGTGCCGTGGCCCCCCTGGGCACAGCCCTGGGGCCCGGGCAGGCCAGCCTGCTGAGCCGTTATGCCAGCGAGCTTGTGCTGTGTTTCGATGGTGATGAGGCTGGCAGGCGGGCGGCGCGGCGCGCTGCCCTGGTCCTGGCACCCCATCTCGGCGAGCGCCGGCGCATCGACGTGGTCCTGCTACCGCCCGGGGATGATCCGGATAGCTTGGTATGCCGCGATGGCCTGTCCGCCTTCGAGGCCTGTCTGGCGGCTCAGGTGCCCCTGGCCGATTATCTGCTCGAGGCCATCCAGGAAGAGGCATCATCAGGCGGGATTGCCGGTGGGGTCCAGCAACTGCGTGCCGCCAAACCATTCGTGCAAGCGCTGCGGGACGAGGAGACCAAGGCGGTCTTGATCGCCGCCCTGGCAAAGCGCACGGGCCTGTCAGCCGAACGCGTGGAGCGTGTGCTCCAGGGCCGCGAGGAAACCGTCCGGCAAGTCAATGACCAAGCCAAGGACAATGGGCGGCGACACGACGCCATCCGGGATCTGCGGGTCTTGAGTCTCGCCGAGCGAGCCATCGCCCTGTTGCTGATGGAACCCGGTCTGGCTGTGGAGATGCCCGCCCAGGGATTACCCCTGGATCAGGATGGGGTTCATGGCGTGCTGCGGCGCATGCTGGAACTTATAGAGCAAAATCCCCATCATACCACAGCTACCTTACTGGAAATCATGAGGATCGAGCCGACTTTCCAGGCATGCGGATATCTCCACATGGCCGCAGGGGATATGCCACCTGCCATCCGTCGTTCGGAATGGCAGGCTATACGCAAGCGCCTGCAGGAAGACGGCAGGCAGCGCCACATCGATATGCTCATGAACAAGATGCGCCGCGATGAACTCGATCAGCAGGAAATGGGTGTGCTCCATGAGCTGCTGAGACGTGGCGCGGCTCCTGAGGAGCATACCGTGGGTCGCCAGGGTGCAAGCAGTACCCCGGGCGGCCATGTTCACAAGGTCACAGAGGGTGGAGAGCAATAATGAATGATGATCGCAGGGCATTGCTGCGTTATCTGATCGGCAAGGGCAAGCAACAGGGGTTTCTGACCTACGCCGAGGTGAACGATTTTCTGGTGGATGACATCAGTGATCCCGAGCAGATCGACGATGTCATTGCCATGATCAGCGACATGGGCATTGCCGTGCATGAAGACATGCCCAATGACGAGATACTGCTGATGCGTGGCCAGGTGGTGGAGGACGAGGACAGCGCCGATGATGCCGTGGCGGCCTTCGTCATGGATTTCGAGGCCGAGTTGGGACGAACCAGGGACCCGGTGCGCATGTACATGCGCGAGATGGGTAGCGTGGGTTTGCTGGATCGTGCCGGGGAGATCCAGCTTGCCAAAAGGATCGAGGAAGGTCAGATGCAAGCACTGCGCGCCGTAGCGCACTTCCCCCCCGCCGTCGAGGTCTTTCTGGCCGAGATGGACCGGGTCAATCGCGGCGCGGCCAAATTGGGCGATGTGGTGGTCGGATTCCTGGGCGGTGCGGATGATGAAGCAGCGCTGCCCGAAGCCGTAGCACAGGATCAGCTCGACGAAGAACCCGTGGACAAGACAGAGGACGAAAACCAGGAAACCGGACCGGACCCCAGGGAAGTGCAGTGGCGCCAAAAGGCTCTGGAAAAAGCCTTTGCAGAAGGCGTGGAACTGTTATGGACCAAGCATGCCGCAGCCGCCAGACCCCATTTCGAGGCGGTAGGCGAGCTGTTGGCCCAGTTCAAGCTGACTCCCCGGGTTTGGCATATGGTCATGGGCAAGCTGGATCAGGCCATCGAGGAGGTGCGCCTGCGGGAGCGTGAGCTGGCAGGCGTGCTGCTGAACGATGTGGGCATGCCCCGGGAAGAGGCCTCTCGCCTGATCCAGGGTCGCGAGGCGGATTCGAGCTGGCTGGGAAAGACCATCTTTTCCTCAAAGGAATACGCCAAGAACTTGCTGGCCCACGAGGAAACCATCGTGGCCATACAGGCTGCCCTGCGCGACATCGAGGTGCGCTTTGGCATGAACATTGCCGTGCTCAAGGAGATCCATCGGCAAAAAAGCAAGGGCATGGCCCGGGCACAACGGGCCAAGAAGGACATGATCGAGGCCAACCTGCGCCTGGTGATCTCCATTGCCAAGCGCTATGCCAACCGCGGCCTGCAATTCCTGGATCTGATCCAGGAGGGCAACATCGGCCTGATGAAAGCGGTTGACAAGTTCGAGTACCGCCGCAAGTTCAAGTTCTCCACCTACGCCACATGGTGGATACGCCAGGCGATCACCCGTTCCATTGCAGATCAGGCGAGGACCATCCGCATCCCGGTGCACATGATCGAGACCATCAACAAGCTCAATCGGATCACCAGACAGATGGTGCAGGAGATGGGCCGGGAGCCCACGCCAGAAGAGCTGGCCGAGCGCATGGAGATGAGCGAGGATCGCGTACGCCGCGTGCTCAAGGTCTCCCGGGAACCCATCTCCATGGAGACACCGGTTGGCGACGATGAAGACTCCCATCTTGGCGATTTCCTGGAAGACGGCAACTCGGTTTCGCCCATGGAAGCCGCCACCACAGCCGGGCTGCGGGAGGCCACAGAAGAGGTGCTTGCCACCCTGAGCGGGCGTGAGGCCAAGGTGTTACGCATGCGCCTGGGCATCGATATGGACACAGACCACACCCTGGAAGAGGTGGGCAAGGAATTCGATGTCACCAGGGAACGGATCCGCCAGATCGAGGCCAAGGCATTGCGCAAGCTGCGTCATCCGAGCCGCTCTGAAAAGAAACTGCGCTCCTTTCTGGAGTAATCCCCAGCAAGCTCGGAGCGGGCCGTTAGCTCAGTCGGTCAGAGCTGTCCACTCATAATGGATAGGTCGCAGGTTCGAGCCCTGCACGGCCCACCAATCACAGCACACCCCGGCAGCGGGGCGCTGCTGCCAGTGCTGCTGGGGTCCAAAACGCCTTTTACGGTGTGTGGCAGGAAACCGGCTTTACCCACTACACTATGAGTCGAACCCCGGGCGCTTCTCGCCAATAACCCCATGTCTGATGACAGGTGCGGCAGTGAGCCGGTCAACACCCCATCGTCATTCATGGAGCCAAACAGCCAGAAGCAGGAGGAAGCCTCATGACCCAGATGAAAGCAGCGGTGTTTATGGAGCCGGGACGAATCGTCCTGCAGGAAAAGCCCATCCCCAAAGCAGGGCCCACTGACGCGCTCCTGCGCGTCACGACCACGACGATCTGTGGCACCGATGTGCATATCCTCAAGGGCGAATACCCAGTCGCGCGCGGACTGACCATCGGTCACGAACCTGTGGGCGTCGTTCAAGAGCTTGGGTCGGCTGTTCGTGGCTACAAGGTCGGACAACGCGTGATCGCTGGCGCCATTACGCCTTGCGGTCAATGCCATACCTGCCTTGCTGGCCACACCGCTCAGTGCGGCGGCAAACCCATCGGTGGCTGGAGGCTCGGCAACACAATCGACGGCTGCCAAGCCGAATACGTCCTGGTTCCTGACGCCCAAGCCAATCTTGCACCGATCCCAGACGATTTGACCGATGAACAGGTCCTGATGTGCCCTGACATCATGAGCACCGGCTTCGGCGGCTCGGAAAGCGGCCAGATCAGTATCGGTGATACGGTTGCTGTATTCTCGCAAGGGCCGATCGGGTTGTGCGCCACGGTGGGCGCCAGGTTGAAAGGTGCTGCGCGCATTATCACCGTCGATCATATCCCCGAGCGCATGGCCATGGCCAAACGTCTCGGGGCCGATATCGTGCTCGATTACGCCGCCGTCGATCCTGTGCAGGAAATCCTGAGGATCACCGATGGGACGGGCGTCGATGTGGCCATCGAAGCGCTGGGCACGCAGCAGACGTTCGAGAGCTGCCTGCGCGTGCTCAAGCCGGGTGGCGTGTTATCGAGTCTTGGGGTGTACTCTGGCAAGCTGTCAATGCCTGTGGATGCGTTTGCAGCCGGTCTCGGCGATCACAGGATCGTCACGACGCTCTGCCCCGGCGGCAAGGAGCGCATGCGGAGGTTACTGGCGGTCATCAGCTCGGGTCGTGTCGACCTGAAGCCGCTGGTTACCCATCGCTTCAAGCTGGATCAGATCGAACAAGCCTACGATCTATTCTCGCATCAGCGCAATGGCGTCCTGAAAGTCGCGATTACACCCTAGCGGTGCCCCGGGTACGCACGCATAACAAAGCATCATCGAAACATTTCGGGTTGGCGCACACCAGCATGCCTGCTGGCCGATGGCATGGGAGCAGGGGCGATCAAGAACCATTGACTGTCTACCGTTCACTGGGTTGCCAGTCATGACCCCATGATCTGCCGGGAAGAGGAGCTGTCAACAGCCCGTGCCCACTTTGCCCCTCGGTTGGCCCACCCATCGCTCCGCACCCCAGGCAGGATGGCGCTGCCAGGGTGCAGCACGGCCATCACAGGTTGACCAACTGGTGCGTGGCGGTGGGTTGACGCAGAAAATTTTCTGTCAGCAGATCGGAGATGGCCCACAGGGTCTGACGCAGGCGCTGGCTCAACGTCTCGAACTGGGTAGGCTGCAGCAGCGCTGTGCTGCGTTGTGCGGCCAATGCTTGCTGGGCCTGGAGCAGCAAGGCCTGGGCGGCGGCCACGTGGGTGGTGTCTTGCAAGGCGCGACCCAACATGTCGAGATCCTGTTCCAGATTGGCCAGGAGATGAGCCATGGATGAGGGATTGCGCAGCTCCAGAAGCATCAAGGAGATGATGCCTTCCTTGCCATCCACCCGATAACCGATGCTGCGATATTGATTGGGATTGATCCCAGAAACCACATAGAGACTCTCCACAAGGTCGTCGTTTTCCTGCTCTGTTGCAGAAGACAGGGCCGCATGCAGCAGCAGCAGCAATTGCAAGGCACTCTCCAGATGCTGCCCGAGATGCAAGAAACAATGGGCTGGATCCACCTGCATGCCTTCTGCGGCCAGGGTGCGAATGGCAATGATTTTGGTAAAGACCTGTTCTGCGGCATGACGCAGGCCATAATGGCCCAGGCCATGCTCCAGATCGCTTTCCAGTTGGTGCAGCAACCTCCAGGACCAATCATCGAGACGTTTGCGCACTGCCCGGGCGGTCCGGGTGACGGATGACAGATTGCCGCGCAGGCTCTCCAGGGAAAAACCGGCCACCTGATCATTGATGATCACGAAGGGATCCACCCCTGGAGACCAGTGGGGCATGGGCCGGTTAGGGCACAGCATGGGCAGCAACGCGTTCAAGACCACATCGCTTTGCGCCCTGATCACCTCGGTGAAGCGGGCCAGCATCTCATGCAGGCAGCGGCACTGCATCTCGGCACGGACCAAGTAGCGGGCCATCCAGAACAGGTTATCGGCCACCCGCCGCGACAAGGGGCCTTCCTGGTGAGGGAAGGGCCAGGGACGGCGCAACACCGAGGCCACGTCGGTATCCCGCACCTGTTCCGAAGAAAGCACCCAGACATCCTTGGTGATGCCACCCAAGCGCAAGGTATGTTCGTATGACGCATCCGGCGCCACAACGATGCCCAGGGCTCCTGGCATGACATAAAACGTGTGGTGTTCATCGGCCACGGCAAAGGTACGCAGACCAAACGGCTGGGGGGACAGACCCTCTGCGGCCAAAGAGGGGGCGGTGGCCCAAGGCACAGGCGCGTGGGCCACAAAAAGGCCGGGGCGACTGTCCAGTAAGGCCTTGGCCTTTTTCCAGGAGGTCTCACTGCTTTCAGGATGCCACAGCAGGGTGCCATCCACATGACGGATGACCCAACCATCCCGATGGCGCAGCACATGGGTCCGTTGCCTGGAATCCCCAAGCCATAGTGTTGGCATGCAAGGCAGTTGCAGGCTCGTACCCAAAAAGAACTGGGCAAGCTGCTCCAGAAAAGGAAACAAACCCAGGTTTTCTGCCACCCCGGCCCCTGGCGTATTGCTGAGTGCCACTGTACCCAGGCGCACCGCATGCAGCAGACCAGGGGTACCTTGGATGGCGTGACGCCCCAGCTCCAGGGGATCGCAGGCGATGTCCTGATTGCGGCGCACGAGCACATGCACAGGCTCTGTGCCCGAGACGGTACGCAGCTGTACCTTGCCATCGGTGACCCTGAGATCGCTGCCATCGATCAGGGGATAGCCCAGATAATGGGCCAGGTAGGCATCTTCCGGATAACTGCTGCTGCTGGTACCAGCAGAAAGCATGGCGATGGCCGGCGTTTCGGCCTCCAGCGTTTCTCCCAAGCGCAGCAAGGTATTGCGCAGCATCTGAAAAAACAGGCGCAGGCGGTGGGGATGAGCCTCGCGAAACAGGCTGGGCAAGGCCCGCGCCAAAACAACCCGTGCCTCCAGGGCATAACCCATGCCCAACGGGTTTTGCAGGTGATCGGCACTGACCAGCCATTGGCCATGGCTGTCCCGGGAAAGATCGGCCCCATAGAGCGTGAGGATGGGCTCGCGGCCCAGTGTGGTACAGGGGCGCAGAAAACCGGGGTGGCCAAGGACCACCTCGGGAGGCAGCATCCTTTTGTTGAGGACCCGTTGTGGTCCATACAAATCGGCGAGCAGCGCCTTGAATAGTTCAGCACGCTGGATCAAACCCGTTTCCAGCTGTCGCCAGGAAACACTGTCGAAAAGAATGGGGACGGGGTCCAGGCCCAATGGCCGTTCGGCCATATTGCCTTCCTCGAGACGATAGCTGATGCCTTGCGCCTGGATGATGTCCTGGATGGACGCGCTGCGTCTGTGCAGATTGTCGAGGCCCAGGGCGTGGAGGGCCTGGATCAGGTACTGCCAATGCGCAGCAATGGTGCCATCTTTGGTCAGCAACTCATCATAGGTTTGCTGAGCCTTGTAGCCCTGCAAAAGGGGCCAGCCTCCCAGGCCTGCGCCTGGCAGGGCGCCAGAAGAACCATGGCCATTGTCGGTGGCACCCATCATCATCAGGGTGGGATCGACAAAGCAGTGGTCAGGAAGAAGGTGGAGGAAGCGCTTCCAGGGTGACACCCAGCGCCTGCATCAGGGCCGCCGGATCATCTTTCCATTGCTCGCCTTGGGCCTGCAGGGCACCCATGCGCACCGGCTCGCTTGGATGGGCCGCAAGCCTCAGGGTACCCGGGTGCTCCAGAAACGAACTGATAGCCATCAGGGCATTGCCCATAAAAGCACCCCCCTGAGACTGATTGCTCATCATGGCCAGGCCTAAGGCACCCTTGAAGCTGTCGCGGATCACCTGGGGCGTTGTGTGCTGTTGCTCACCGAGCAGGCGCAGCACGCGATCGACCAAAGAGTGGTCGGTGTAGGTCAGGGAAGCGCTATCCAGCCTGGAGTTGGCAGCAGCCTGAGAGAGCAATGTAGTGGGCTTGAGGAGACCTATGTTCTTGTTCTGCTGAAAGAACACAGGGTCGAGATCACTCATGGCGATTTGCAGTTGCACACCAAAAAGCTTGGCAGAGTGGAGGGAAAAATCATCCAGCAGGAAACGACGCGACTTCTCGTCGTACCGATAACGCAAGGTAGCATCCAGGGGAAGAGAGCCCTTTCCCAGGACATCGGCAAAAGCGGGGCTTGTGGCCAGGAAAGCAGCCGGGAGCCCCTTTTGGGACTTGACGGTTTCGGGCGACTGCTGCGCATTCACCCCAGGCACGGGCACGTCGAGCAGGGGCACCACGATCCCTTCCATGGTCGCATCCGCGAAATATGGGTTGGGATGAGCCGTGTCATATTGCCTGATGAGCATCCGCCTGGCATGCACCGCGGAACCATCGCTGCCGGTGATCGTCACCTGGTCGATCACCAGGGCATCGTGTTCCCGTTTGGCTGCCTTGTCATCGAAAGCAACCCCATTATGTCGCAGTTGGGAAAGGATTTTCCGATCCTGTTCGGAGAGTTGACCCTGGCCACAGGCCGTCAGGGCAAAGCTGAGGCCGACTGCCAGCAGACAGCACGCCCAGTGCCTCAATCTGACAGCAGGGCGGTACGGCGCGATATGGGAATCAGTGTGGTACATCTTTCCAGACCTCTTTCTTGAGCAGGATGGCCAGGATCAGCATGGCGCCGAGAAAGATCAGCACCCACACACCCAACCGGGGTCGCTTCAATCCCGCGGGCTCGGCAAGGTAGCTCATGTAAGCCACGAGATCGCGCACCGCCCTGTCATAGGCCGCTGCATCCAGCAGCCCTGGGCTGATCTGCTCGTAGCGCTCCTGACCTTTGCCGTCAGCAGGCACGCGGCGCTTGAGCCCCTCCAGGTTCACCAGGACATGGGGCATGGCCACGTCGGGAAACACGGCGTTGTTGACGCCGAAGGGACGCTTGTCGTCCTGGTAGAAGCCCTTGAGGTAATTGTAGAGCCATGCCTTGCCCCGATAGCGGGCGGTCAGCGTCAGATCCGGCGGGGGCTTGCCGAACCAGGCGGCGGCGTCCTGGGGCCGCAAGGCCACCTGCATGGTGTCGCCCGGTTTGTTGGTGGTGAACATGAGGTTGGCCTTGAGCTGCTCGGTGGGAATACCCAGATCCTCGCCCATGCGCTGGTAGCGCGCGAAATGGGCCGAATGGCAGCTCAGGCAGTAGTTGTGGAACAGCCGCGCGCCACGCTGCAGGACTGTCTTGTTGTGCGTATCGATGCGCGGGGCGCTCAGATGCGCTTCCTGGGCCGTTGCCAGACCAGAACCCAGCAGACAGCCCATCATCAGCATCCAGCCGGCCCTCATGTGAGGCTCTCCGGCACGGGCTTGCTGGGATCCAGCCTGGTGTAGATGGGCATGAGCAGGAAGAAGCCAAAATAGAGCACCGCCAAGATGCGCGCTGCCATCAGGGGGGCGATGGGCAGCCCCAGCACCGAGTCGGTGGTAACCGGCTGCGTGCCCAGATAACCAAGCCCCAGGAAGCTCAGCACGAACACCGCAAGAGCAGACTTGTAGATCCAGCCCCGGTAACGGATGGAAAGTACCTTGCCTCGATCCAGCCATGGCAGGAAGAAGAAACTCATCACCGCAAGCCCCATGAGAATAACACCGAACAGTTTGTTGGGAACGGCGCGTAGGATGGCATAAAACGGGGTGAAATACCATACAGGAGCGATCTCGGGCGGCGTGAGCAAAGGATCGGCCGGCGTGAAATTGGCGTGCTCCAGGAACAGGCCGCCGAAGGTGGGTTCAAAGAAGATCACCGCCGCAACCAACATCAGAAAGACCACCGCACCCACGATGTCCTTGACGGTGTAATAGGGATGGAAGGGCACCCCTTCGATGGGATGACCATCAGCGCCCAGTTTTTTCTTGATGTCGATGCCGTCTGGATTGTTGGAGCCCACCTCGTGCAGGGCCAGGAGGTGCAATACCACCAGCCCCAGCAGCGCCAGCGGCAGGCCGATGACATGCAGGGCAAAGAAACGGTTCAGCGTGACATCCGAGACCACATAGTCGCCCCGGATCCATTGGGCCAGCCCTTCCCCAACCACGGGCACCGCCCCAAAGAGCGAGATGATGACCTGGGCCCCCCAGAATGACATGTTGCCCCAGGGCAACAGGTACCCCATGAAGGCTTCGGCCATGAGGCACAGGTAGATGCCCATGCCCACGAGCCATACCAGTTCCCTGGGTTTGCGGTAGGAACCGTAGAGCAGGCCGCGGAACATGTGCAGGTAGATCACCACGAAAAAGGCAGAGGCCCCCGTGGAGTGCATGTAGCGGATCAGCCAGCCCCAGGAGACGTCGCGCATGATGTATTCGATGGAGGCAAACGCTTCGGTGGCGCTGGGCTTGTAGTTCATGGTCAGGAAAATGCCCGTGACGATCTGATTGACCAGCACCAGCAGGGCCAGGCTGCCGAAGTAATACCAGAAGTTGAAGTTCCTGGGCGCATAGTATTCGCTGACATGCTCCCGCCATGTCTTGGTAAGCGGAAAGCGGCTATCGACCCAGGCCAGAAGCCCGGCTGCCGCCTCACTGAGGGGAGGCTTCTTGACGATTCGGCTGGACTTGATCTGGCTCATGCGGTTTTTTCCTGTTCATCGTCGCCTATGATCAGCGTGGTGGCCCCAGCATAGCGGTAGGGTGGAATGACCAGGTTCAATGGCGCAGGCACGCCCTGGTACACCCGTCCCGCCAGATCGAACTTGGAGCCATGACAGGGACAAAAAAACCCTCCCTGCCAATGGGGATGGATCTCCGGGGCGGGATGCTGGGGCTTGAACATGGGTGAGCAGCCCAGATGGGTACAGATGCCCACCGCGACGAAAATATCCTTGTGGTCCGAGCGTGCCCGCTCCTCGTTGGCGGCATAGGGAGGCTGCTGGTCGGCGCTGGATTTCGGGTCGCGCAGATAGGAATCGTTTTGCTTGAGGGTTTCCAGCATGTCCGGGGTACGCTTGAGCACCCAGACCGGCTTGCCACGCCATTCATAGGTCCTGAGCTCGCCGGGCTGCAGCGTGCTGATGTCCGTCTCCACGGGCGCTCCCAGCGCTTCAGCCTTGGCGCTGGTGCGCATGGAGGCCAGAAAGGGCCATGCCGCCGCCACGGCACCTGTTCCAGCCATAGCGCCCATGGCCGTCCCCAGGAGCCGGCGACGTGCCGCGTCCACATCCAGGCTGGAGCCCGGACCTGATATCGTTTCATCGTTCATAAGCTCACCTCATGCCTCGATCCCTGCTTCTGCCGCCGTGCAGTCCTGGTTCCTGTGTACAGCTTTCCAGCTTTACAGCTGACCCAGCGCAGCCCTCCCTTGCGCCATTCTAGCGCCAAGACACAGACAGTGCCAGTCTGTCAGGGAATCCCCATGCGGGCCAACAGGGCTCGGGCCGCCTGGCCAGCCTGTCCCTCCGACTGGGCAGCCACCTTGAGATGGCCAATCGCTGCTGCGTCATGGCCATCCTGCAGAGCCAGGCGCCCCAGCAGGTAATGGGCTTCTGCCGTAGGCAGGATGTCCAGACTCTCCTGGAGATAGCGCCTGGCGCTGGCGGGCTTCCTGGCCTTGAGGGCCGCAAGCCCTGCCGAGAAGGGGGGCAGGAAATACTGCCTGTTGAGCGTTGTGGCCTTTGTGTACCACTCAAGGGCTGTGTCGTAATCCTGCCGGGCCATGGCGATATCCCCCAGCGTCAGGGGAAACAGCGCCTCGCCTGGCAGGGCGGCTGCGGCCTGGGTTGCGAGCCGCTGGGCCTGGGCGTAGTCTTTTTCCTTCAAATGGCGCAGTGCCTGGGTGTGGAGGTCGTAGGCGGGCTTGGCGCGAAACAGGGCAGCCAGGTGGTCCTGATAGCGCTGCCTTTCCCGGGTGCCACCCGCCCCGATCTTCCCAAGCAGGGCCCGGTTGGCACGGACCCGTGCCTCGGAGGGGGGGTGGGATTGGAACAAGGCATCCAGCACACCGGACTCATGACCCTGGGAGAGCCGCACGAAGGTTTCCTGGAGATCCACGGCGGCTGTGGGATCATAGCCGGCACGCCGCATATAGATCATGCCGTAATGGTCGGCCTCGCTTTCCTGGGAGCGACTGTAGCTCTGCATGACCAATTGACTGCCCAGATTGGCGCCCAGGTTGTACAGCGGGCTGTACAGGCTATTCTGCATCATGGAGGAGAGCACCCCAAGCCCCAGTTGCAGGACCGTACCGCGCTGCATGGCCTGGGCACTATGGCCGGCTGCAGCATGGACGATCTCATGCCCCAGCACGGCGGCCAATTCCGCCTCGTCATCGAGCTCGGTCAATAAGGCGCGGTGCACGGCGATCTTGCCCCCGGGCAGCGCCCAGGCATTGGCTTCATCGCTGTCCACCACCACAAACTCATATGGCAGATCGGGCCGGTCGCTGACCGCCGCAAGCCTGCGGCCCACCTCGGCCACATAACGGGTCACCTCGGGAAAAAGCACCATGGGGCCACCCTGGAGCTGTTGGGTAGGGGCAAAGTTTTCCTGACCCAGACCAATCTCCTCCTGGGGCGAGATGAGGCGCATTTCCCGATGGCCTGTCACCGGATTGGTGACGCAGCCGCCGCACACCACCATCAGCAGGGCTGCCCAGCCCAGTGGCAGCCTAGTCGTGACGGCCTTGGCCTTCATGGAGGAACTGTGCTGTCAGTTCGGCCAGGCGCCGCGCCGGACCCGCGTCCTCGTAGATGGGGTCGCCCTGTTCGTCGAGCGCTGCCACCTTGTCTCCCTGGACATAAGGCAGCTGACTTTCCAGTTCGTCGAGGGCGGCGCTGACAAGCTGGGTAATGATGTCTTCCTCGCTGGCCGGCGCATACATGGTGGCAAGGGCCTTGATACGGGCAGCATCATACAGTGGTATGGTCATGGTGTATGTCTTTGTCTTGCGCTGCAGCTGACCCTGGCGTTCCCAGATCTCGAGGAGTTTTTTGATGGACATGGCACAACTGGTCCTGTAGGTTGATCATGCAATTGATAACGCAACGTTGGGGGAAGCCTGCCCCATGGGGCCTATCGCCCAAGGCGGTATCATATAATGCCATGAGTTAGGTGTGGAAGAAGAAAGAAGTGGAACAAGGACATGGGGCACATCGCCCGGCAAGCCGCTGACCACAGGCTCGAGGCCGCGCGTCGCGCCATGGCTCACGTGGCACATGTGGTGCTGGGCAAGGACCATGAGATCACGCTGGCCTTCACCTGCCTTTTTGCCAAGGGCCACCTGCTCATCGAGGACATTCCGGGGGTCGGCAAGACCACCCTGGCCCGGGCCATGGCCCGGGCTGTGGGTCTGGATTTTGCCCGGGTGCAATGCACCGCTGATCTCCTGCCCAGCGACATACTGGGTGCTTCCGTCTATCTGCGGGATCAGGAACGGTTTGTCTTTCATCCAGGAGCCGTCTTTTCCCAGGTGGTGCTGGTGGACGAGATCAGCCGGGCCGGCCCCAAGACCCAGAGTGCCCTGCTGGAAGCCATGGAAGAGCACCAGGTCACCGTGGATGGGGTGAGTCATCCCTTGCCACAACCCTTTTTCGTGATCGCCACCCAAAATCCCATAGAACAGCTGGGCACCTACCCCATGCCGGAATCCCAGTTGGATCGTTTTCTGATGCGCATGCACGTGGGCTATCCGGATCGGCGGGTGGAGCATCAATTGCTGGAGCGCAATGGTAGTCAGGCTTCGCTTGACGACCTGGAGGCCGCCCTGGACGAGCGCATGGTGCTGACCATCCAAGAAGATGTGGGGGCGGTGTATGCGGCCTCGCCCGTGATCGACTATATCCTGGCCCTGGTGACGGCCACCAGGGAGAGTGGTGTTTTTCGCCTTGGGCTCTCACCCCGGGCCGGACTGGCGCTGCTGCGCTGCGCGCGCGCCTGGGCATGGCTTGCAGGGCGCTCCCATGTGTTGCCCGAGGATATACAGGCGGTCTTCGAGCCAGTGGCAGCCCATCGCCTGGTCACCACAGGAGGGCAAGGCATGGCCATCCAGGAACTGCTGCACAGCGTGCCCGTGCGCTGAGCCATGGTCCGGCAGAAGAGGCCATCGGCCATGGATCGCCTGGAAGCCCGTTTCCAGCGCTGGGCCTTGCGCCGGACAGCCCAGCCGGTCACCAGGAGGATGCTGGGTTGGCGCAACCTCTATATCCTGCCCACCTGGTTCGGTATGGTGTTTGCCTTGTTGCTGGCCGTTTTGCTCCTGGCTGCACTCAACTATGGCGCCAATATGCTCTTTGTCATGACATTTTGGCTGGGCGCCTTCTTTCTGCTGGCTATGCATCGCACCCATCGCAATCTTCTGGGGCTGGAGATGGCCATCCAGGTGCCGCAGGAGGTGTTCTGTGGCGAGACGCTGCAATGGCCAGTGGTACTGAGCCATGAATCAGCCAGACCGCGGTACAGCATCGACCTGGGATGGACCCGCCGACCCCTGGTGGCGACCCATCTTGAAACGCGCAGCGGGAGGGTCTTGCTGCCCCTGCAGACCTCCCATCGGGGGTTGCTGGCCTGTCCCCCTGCGGTGATCAGCAGCACCCATCCCTTCGGTTTGTTCCGGGTCTGGGCTTATGTCTCACTGGCACAACAGGCGGTGGTGTATCCCCGCCCCATCGTCTGTCCAATGCGGCAGTGGGCCACCGCCATGAACGACCAGGAAGGCCTCTTGACTGCCGCAACCGTGTCTGGCAATGAGCTGGAGGGGGTGCGACCCTATCAGCGGGGTGATGCCAGGGGGCGCATTGCCTGGAAGCGTTCGGCGGGACGCGAGGCACTGGTCAGCAAGATGATGGGTGGCGGTGAGGCTGCCGGAACGGTGATTCTGTCCCTGGAAGCGTTACCGATGGCTGATCTGGAAACCAGGCTCTCCTGGCTGTGCGCTATGGTGCTCTCCTGTGAGGAACAGGGCATGGACTATGCCTTGCTCCTGGGCAAAACATCCATTGCCCCAGGCTCCGGGGTGCGCCATTGCCGGGAATGCCTGCTGGCTCTGGCGTGCTTTCGGCCATGACCATCCCGGCGACCCCTATCTGGGATCCGTCACGCCCTACTGCCGGGCGGGTCACCACGACCTGGTTATGGCGGAGCATGTTGGTGCTGGTCTTGCTGGCTCAGTTGTCCCATCTGGGTCAGGCCCCACTGTGGCTGATCGGGGCTGCGGCGGCGGCGGTGCTCTGGCGGCTTGCGGCCACTGCATTGCCCTGGCCGGTGCCAAGACGCTGGTTTGTCGCTCTTCTGGCCGCAGGAATCGTGGCTGGCCTTCGTATCCAGGTAGGCCAGTGGTTCAGCCAGGAGTTCGGGACCGGACTGCTGGTAGCCGCCTCGGGACTGAAGGCCGCAGAGAGTGTCGGCCGCCGCGACTTGCTGGTGCTGGTGGTGGTGGTGTACCTGATGCTGGCAGCGGTCTTCATCAACAATGAGGCGTTGCCCATGGCGGTGCTGGTGCTGGGGCTTGCCTGCCTCGATACGATCATGCTGGTGCAACTGCAGCAGCATCCCTCCTTGCTGCCATGGCCAACCTGCGCACGGATAGCGCTGGTGACGCTGGCCCAGGCGGTTCCTGTGGCACTGATCTGCTTCATCCTGTTCCCCAGGTTGCCAGGGCCCCTGTGGGGCCGTCTCCCCCAGCAGCATGAAGCATTGAGCGGTCTGAGCGAGGAGATGGCGCCCGATGCCATCCGTTCCCTGGCCCTGTCGGCCGAGGTGGTGTTGCGCGCCGAGATCCCGGACGACATGGCTGCAGAAACGCTCTATTGGCGCGGGCCGGTCCTGTGGGATTTCGATGGTCATACCTGGCGCCAGGGTGCGTTGAGCCAGGGCACCGACACACCGGCGCCCAGGACGTTGCCGGAAAAAGCCGGCCAGGGATGGCAGCAGACCATTATCATTGAACCCTCTGGGCAACCCTGGCTCCTGGCGTTGGATGTACCTCTGGCCAGCGATGTCCCGGGGAGCACGCTGCGGGATGGCTCCTTGCGCAACGCCTGGCCGCTGTGGCAGCGGCGGCGTTATCAGGCGCTCTCCGTGCCGGCCATCGCCCCAGGGACATTGCCCGCAACCGTCCAGCAGCGCGCGCTGCGCCTGCCGCAGGCAGGGAACCCGCGGGCCCGCCAGCTGGCGCAGCGCTGGCAGAATCAGCCGGCGGATCGGGTGATCCAGAGCGCTCGCCACTGGTTCAAGGCCGGTCATTTCCAGTATACCCTCGAGCCCGGGGCCGCCCCGACCCAAGACAGCGTGGATGCCTTCCTGTTCGATACCCGCAGTGGTTTCTGTGAACACTACGCCTCGGCGCTGACCTTCCTGCTGCGTGCCGCCGGAGTGCCGGCCCGCATCGTCACCGGCTACCATGGTGGGGCATGGAACCCGTGGGGACACTATGTGCTCGTGCGCCAGAGCAGCGCCCATGCCTGGGTGGAGGCTCATGTGGACGGGCGTTGGCTGCGGCTGGATCCTGTGGCCTGGATCGGGATCACAGACGGCGGGCGGCTGGACCTGTCGGGCAACCGCGGGGCCGAGGACGGCCCCATGTTGCATTGGCTGATGAATGACGCCGGCCTGGTGCAGCGCTTGGCGTTGGGCTGGGATGCGATCCATACCGCATGGAATGACTGGGTGCTGTCCTATGGCGCTGATCGGCAGCGCGCCACGTTATCCTGGCTGCGCCTCGGCGGCCTGTCCCGCCAGGAGATCGCCATGCTCATGGTGGTCATGGTGCTGCTTGGCGTACTCACGCTGGATTGGCTGGGCAGCGTACGCTGGACCCGCAGCCATGTGGTGAGCAGGCGCTATGGCCATTTTTGCCGGGCCATGGCACGTCGCGGTTGTCCTCCGCAACCATGGGAAGGCCCGGTGACCTTTGCCCAGCGTGCAGCGACACGGTATCCCGACCTGGCAGGAGCCATCTGGCGGGTAACCAATGCCTATGTGGCACTACACTACGGCCCTTCCCCAGGCCCTGACGAGAAGGAGCGGTTGTTGCGCGAGCTGAGCTTCTAGCCTTGCTCAGGCAGTGCCGGACTCTGTGATGCTGCCAGCCTGAGCATGGCCTGCAGCCGCTGCGCCCGTTTTGAGGGGAAGACTGCTGCGCTCCTGGCGCCGTTCGGGATGAGGCTTATTGCAGGGATGGATGACCAGGCTCGCCCCTGGAATCGCCTTGGCGTCATGCTTGGCCTCCGCGGCCAAGCGGGCAATGTCGTCCACGGTCCAGTTGACCCCTGGGTCCGGCAGGACTGCCGCCACCGACAACGACAACAGCGCAAAGGTGGCCGGGTTGCCCTGGCGATCGGTGGCCTCGATGAAACCACGCTGTCTGTCCTGCTCGGAGTAGAGGTTGCGTGCCTCTGCAACGAACCGGTCCATGACGACGCGAACGCGCTGTTCCCAATCGCTGCTTTCATAAAAAGCGATGAAATCATCACCACCGATATGGCCGATGAAGTCGATGGTTGGGTCGGCGCTGGCGCGCAGCACCCTCGCCAACAACAGGATGGCCTGGTCGCCGCTGCTATAGCCATAGACGTCATTGAATGCCTTGAAATTGTCCAGATCGAAATAACAGACCGCAAAGGGGCGCTTTGCTCCCAGGAGCTTGCGCAGCGTTTCCTGGACGGGCACATTGCCAGGCAACCCGGAGAGGGGGTTCATGTAACGGGCCTTGTTGACCCGCAGGTTGATGATCTTTTCCAGCAAGCTATGCGCTCTGCCGATGCCAGCGTAGCGCCCCTGCTCGGTCATGATGAAATCGACCTCCAGATCCTGTGAGGCGCTGAGCACCTGGCCGACTTCCTCCAGCGTGGCGTTGCGTTCGAAGACATTGGGATGGGAATCGAGAAAATGGCTGACCTTCTTCTTGCCGTACAGGTCGCGTCCATACTGTGTACCCATGATCTCTAGAAACTGATTGCGCCGGATGATGCCAACGGGCTTTTCGGTCTCCGGATCCACCACCGCCACTGAGCGCAGTTCTGGGTGCTTGTGAAAGACTTCCCCCGTCTCGCTCATGCGGGTGGATGGTGTGATGTGCGGCGCCTCTTGCAGGATATCAGCGATGGTGTCCTGGATGGAGGTGGTGATGTCGCTGGCTACATCAGCAGGCAGCCTGGTGGGCGCCGTCATCATGGACATGGGCGGCCGGTTCGCGGCCATACCAACCGCGCTTCCCTGAAACAGGTTCACCCCAAGCTTGCCCATGGCAGTCAATAGCAGGGCGCTGTCAGCGCCCTGGGCAAGCACCATGCCGTTGTCATGATGGGCCACAGATGTGGCGCGGCGCACAAAGGCGCTGGCCGTCTGGTGGTCCTCGCCTTCTCCGGCAAGGTGACAGGTGGTGTATGGGCTCAGGACGATGTATTCCGGCCGATGGCGTTGCCACAGGCGCAGTGCTTCGTCATAGGTCATACCCAGTTCGTCCAGGGCCAGTGCCACGCCATGTGCCACCTGGCGCACACCCTGGGCAAGCTCTTCCAGACATCCCGCTACCCCATAGGTCTCCGCACCAGCAGAGAGATGAATCACCAGGCGGTCCTGTGAGAGACCAGCCTCGAGCAGGGGATCGAGTAAAGAGGCGATGTCCATCATGCCGGGCGATGCCCCGCCAACATCCAGGCAGAGGAACAGGCGCATGCGCACCTGGTGCGTCCAGGTCTTCAGGAAGCGCCGGACCACGGTCAGGCTGCCTTGCCTGAATATCGTATCCAGCATGCCATATTCCCTGGCCATGTGCAGGAGACCCTGCGGCGTCCTTAAGGCACAGGGAGCTGGGCCTTGCATACGGACTTCATGACCAAAAATGGTATATGAATTATCTTGCTGACGCGCGCAGATGGGCTGAAAGAACAGGCGCAGCCCTCCCCGCTCGAGGATCCTGAACAGGGTGTGCCCCGCGTTATGGTGTGTCTCCATCTTGCTTGTCCGCTCGGTATACAAGGAAGGGGTGGCCATGGCTGGAAATTCCTGGGTCAGGACAGACGCTACGGACGCTACGTTAGAGCCTATACCTCGATTGATGACAGGGTGATGACAGATGCCAAGCTGCTCATGGCTGCAGCAGGATGCTTTCCCAGCAAGCCCTGTCTCGATGGGACAGTTGGCAATGGTACAGTTGGCGCCTGTGCAGACGGCCGGGTTCCTCCTGCCAGAATTCCAGGCGGTGTGGCGCGATCCGATAACCCACCCAATGGGCTGGGCGGGAAACAGCCTGCCCGGCAAAATGCTGCTCGTAGGCTTCCAGACGTTGTTCCAGCAGGTGGCGCGCGGCAAGGGGCTGGGACTGCTCCGAGGCCCAGGCGGCCAACTGGCTCAAGCGGGGGCGGCTGGCAAAATAGCGATCACTTTCCTCCTCGTCAAGCCTGCAGGTGGTGCCGGCGACACGCACCTGGCGATGCAGGCTCTTCCAGTGAAAAACCAGGGCACAGCGCGGTTGGTGGGCCAAATCCTGGCCCTTGCGGCTGTTGCGGTTGGTGAAGAAGGCAAGCCCGGCTGGGTCGATAGCCTTGATGAGCACCATGCGCACCTCCGGGTCACCGGCATCCCCCACGGTGGCCAGGGCAGCCGCCTCGGCGAGTTCCTCATGACGGGCCGCTTCCTGCTGCCAGGACTGCAACAGGGCAATGGCCTCGAGATACAGGCTGTCTGTCAGCATGGTATCGGCAAGGCCCAGGTGGGGGTCATGGATGGCGCGCTTCCCGCTGCAAAGGATCGGGGCGCAGATACACCGGCAGGGCCTCGGTGGGTGAGACCCATTGCCCCATGGCCATGGCGCATCGGGCGAGGTGGGCCGTGGCATCGGCCCGGGCCGCCTCTACCAGGGGATGGGGTCTTTGGATGGTCAGATGACCCAGGTCATGGATGGCCCAACCATCGCCGGCTGCAAGCCAGGGACCAGGGGCCGGCAGGGTGGCCTGGTGCGGTTGCAGCAGGGCGATGGGTTGCAGGGGCTGGATGCTGTCCGGCTGCCCTGCCGTGGAGGCAAAGACCCCCCAGTAGATTTCGTCTTGTCGGGCATCCATGGCCACCGCCACCTGGGTGGCCGCCGCATTCTGCAGGAGGGCAAGCCATGCCAGGGCGGTGAGATCACAGACCGGGCACAGGGGCAGATCCATGGCCATGGCCAGTCCCTGGGCCAGGGCACAGGCGAGACGCACCCCTGTGAAGGAACCTGGCCCCTCGCCAAAGGCGATGGCGTCGAGCTGCTTCAGGCCGATCCCTGCCTCGTCCAAGAGGGCATCCACCACGTCGAGACAGGACTCGCTGTGACGTGCCGGCAGATCCTGCCACAGGCATCGGGAGCCTGTCAGCACGGCCACCGACAGCCTGGCCGAGGCCCCTGTCAGCGCCAGGATGGGCATGGTGGCCGGCCGGATGTGGCGGGGCATGCCTCCTGGGTGAGGGGGTGATGGTTCATCGAGAAAAATCGCCATCCTCAGCATTCCCCGACAGGGCTGCGCCGCGCCGCTGGGTCTGTCGTTCCAGCAGCTGGCGCATGATCTCTGGGTCCTGATGGCGGACATCATGGCCGCCAACGAAAAAGACCACGTGCTCCGCAATATTGCGGGCATGATCTCCGATGCGTTCCAGGGATCTGGCAACCCACATGACAGAGACTGCCTCGCCGATGGTGGAGGAGTCTTCCATCATGTAGGTGCTGAGCTGGCGAATGATGGTTTCATACTCACGATCGGCCTCGTCGTCGCGGTCGATGACCTGCAGGGCCAGTTCGACATCGGTGCGAGCCAGGCTGTCCAGGGCATCGTGCAGCATCTCCCGGACGTAGCGCCCCAGATGGCGCACATCGCCATAACCCCGAAAGGTGTCGCGATCAGCGGCCATGGCGGTGGCCTGGCGACCGATCTTGCCCGCCTCGTCCCCGATACGCTCGAGGTCGCTGATGATCTTGAACGAGGCGATGACCAGGCGCAGGTCCACCGCTACCGGCTGATGACGCACCAGGACCTGCATGCATTCCTCATCGATCTTGATCTCGTGGCTGTTGACGGCATAGTCCCGCTGGCTGACCTCCACCCCCAACTCACCATCGCATTGGGTGAGGGCGCGCAGGGCCAGTTCCACCTGGCTCTCCACCAGACCGCCCATGGTCAGTACATGACCACGCACGGTTTCCAGGTCCTGGTCGAACTCTCGCAAGGTATGCTGTTTCATTCCAGGCAACTCCATGCCACGGTCCTGGCCTCCTTTGGCCTCCTGTCGACCCCCAGGGGGGGCGGTAACAGTCCCACCGGGGAGCTGCCCGTCTGCACTTCCTTCCTGCCCGCTGGGCAACATGGAATTCATCGGGGTCTCAAAAGCCCACATCCTCATCAAACTCGTCGGGAGGGAGGTCATATCCCGGAGGAGAAGCCGCAGCACCGGAACCCGTGGCCCCTGCAGCCCCGGAAGCCGAGCCACGGCTGTCCAGAAACTGCAGGTCATTGGCGACGATCTCGGTGGTATAGCGCTCGACACCATCCTGACCCTGCCATTTCCTGGTCTGCAGGCGTCCTTCCACATAGACCTTGGAGCCCTTGTGCAGGTATTGCTGGGCGATCTCCGCCAGTCGGCCAAACAGGGCGACACGATGCCACTCGGTTCGTTCCTGCTGCTCACCGCTCTGGCGATCCCGCCAGCTGTCGGTGGTGGCAAGACGCAGGTTGGCAATGGTGTGCCCAGAAGGCGTGGAGCGGACCTCGGGATCAGCACCCAGGTTGCCAATCAGGATGACCTTGTTGATGCCTCGTGCCATGCATGCTGCCTATCAAGAAGTCAGGAAGAAGGTGTGGGGAGTGGTCACGGCCAGCTGATGAGCATGGCCAATTCCTCTCAATACTCATCATACCACACATCGAGGACCAGCTCTGGCAATCGCCAAGATGGCGGCTGGCCGCCTGCACCAGGCAGCGCCCCATCGGCACCTAGATGGCAGGTCCTTGCGGTACGGCAAGCCCTTTTTGGCCTACGGCAAACCACAGCAAGGGCAGGATGGCCATGCTGACCAGCAGCAGCCAGACACTGTATGCCGCCACCAGGCCCCCCAGCGCACCACCAATGAAAATGCCCAGGAACTGAAAGGTGCTGAACACCCCCATGGCCGTGCCCACGGCCGGCTGTGGGGCGCGCCGCGAGGTCAGCGACGGCAGCAAGGCCTCCAGGGCATTGAAGCCGCTGAAATAGATCACCATGCCCAGCACCAGGATGACGAGACCATGGTGCCAGGCCAGCAGCAGACAGCCGATACACAGCGCAGCCACGGCGCTGCCGGCAAGCAGCGTGGTGCGCCGGGCGCGTTCCGCCAGGGCAATGCCGGTCATGCTGATGAGAAAGGAGATGAGCAGGGCACAGCCATAGAGCATGGTGCCGTGCAGATGGGGAGCGCTTGCATGCAGCATGGCCGGCAGCACCAGGAAGACGGCTGCAAGCGAGATGTGCAGCATGGCGATGCCGGCGTGCAGTGGCCACAGGTCCACGCAGACCCGGCCCAGCAAGCTGCCCACGGTGCGCCGCGCCATGCCCGCCGGCCGATGGGGAACGGCCAGCAGCAACGCCAGCATGGCAACCCCGGTCATGGCGGCGGTAAACCAAAAGACAGTGGAGAGACCGCCATGGGCGGCCAAGAGAGGGCCCAGGAGAAAGGCCAGTGCAAATGAAACGGCCATCACCATGCCGACACCAGCCATGACCATGGTCCTGGAGTTGCCTGGAGAAAGATCGGCCAGTGCAGCCATGATGCTGGCTCCCACGGCCCCTGACCCCTGCATGGCGCGGGCGGCGATGAGCGTGCCGATATGATGGGCCTGCGTCGCCATGACGCTGCCCAGACCCAGCAGGAGCAGCCCGCAGCCGATCACCGGCTTGCGCCCGAAGTGATCGGAGAGCATGGCCAGCGGCAGGGTACACAGCGCCTGGGTGAGCCCATAGGCGCCCAGGGCCAGACCGACCCGTGCTGTGTTGCTGCCGGCAAGGCCATGGGCGTAGGTGGCCAGCACCGGATAGGCGATGAACACAGCCATCATGCGGCAGGCCAGCACCGCCAGCAGCGCGCCAATGCCCCCCCAGGCCATCACCTTGCCCAGGGGGGTCGGGGCGGTCATACTGTCGATGACCAATCCTTGCCGGTTGTCACCTTCTCTGGACTGAATCATGCACTGCAAGCCCTCATGAGCAACAATCATTGCCTCGTCATTCGCGGCGCGCGCACCCACAATCTCAAGGATGTCTCGCTGAACCTGCCCCGGGATCGCTTCATCTGCATCACCGGCCCTTCCGGTTCCGGAAAATCGTCCTTGGCCTTCGACACCCTGTTTGCCGAAGGACAAAGACGGTATGTGGAATCGCTGTCCACCTACGCGCGCCAGTTTCTCTCGGTGATGCCCAAGCCGGACGTGGACGCCATCGAGGGTCTTTCACCCGCCATCGCCATCCAGCAGCGCCATGCCACCTCCAACCCGCGCTCCACGGTGGGCACCCAGACGGAAATTCTTGATTACCTGCGCCTATTATACGCAAGATTGGGTACGCCATGCTGCCCTACCCATGACACCCCTCTGCGGGCAGTGACCATCAGCCAGATCATCGAGGCCCTGCAAGGCTGGCCCCAGGGCATAGGTGTGATGGTCCTGGCTCCTTTGCCTGCCAGCACAGGCGATGCGGCCTCCCTGATCCAGCAGATTGCGGCCAGGGGCTATGTGCGGTTGCGCATCGGCACCCAGATCCTGGACATCAGCGATCTTCCCGGCTCTGCCCCGCTACCCCATGGGCCGTTGGCGGTGGTGGTGGATCGCTTCAGGCTGCGGGCCGACAGCCAGGAACGCCTGGCTGCTGCCCTGGGCAGTGCCGCCGAACTGAGCGGGGGGATGGTGGAGATAGCCGCCATGGAACAAGAAGACAGCGCCACGTTCGCCACGGTGGCAGCCTGCCCGGATTGCGGCTATGTGGCTCCTGTCCTCGAGCCACGCATGTTTTCCTTCAATAGCCCCGAGGGGGCCTGTCCAGGCTGCGATGGCCTCGGGGTGAGCGCCAGCGTGCAAGGCGAGCGTCTGGTGCAACGCCAGCTCAGTCTCGCCGAGGGCGCCATCCGGGTCCTGGAATGGTTTCCCGCCGAGGCCAGGCATGTGGAAATGCTGGCCAAGCGCCTTTCTTTTTCCTTGCGCACACCCTTTGCCGAGCTGCCCCCAGCCGTGCAACACCTGTTGCTGCATGGCTCTGACCTGCCTGTGTTGCCCAGTGGCGAACATGGTGCGCTGCGGCCCTATCCCGGGTTGGTCGCCGAGGTGGCCAGACGCTGGCGAGAGGCCGAATCACCCCTGTTGCGCGCCATGCTGAGCCGTTATGTGGTGGAAAGTCCCTGCGCACAGTGTGCCGGGACCCGCCTCAACGAACGGGCCCGCCATGTGGTCTTCGAGGGCCACACCCTGCCTGCGCTGTGTGCGCTTGCCATCGCAGCGCTCACTGGTTTTTTCAGTGGCCTCAGCCTGCAGGGGCAGCGCCTGGGTATCGCAGACCCCATACTGCGGGAGATCGGCGCTCGCCTCGGCTTCCTGCTGGAGGTGGGGCTGGGCTACCTGAGCCTGGCCCGGGCCACAGAGACGCTCTCCGGTGGCGAGGCCCAGCGCATTCGCCTCGCAAGCCAGATCGGCTCGGGGCTCACCGGTGTGCTCTATGTGCTGGATGAACCATCCATCGGCTTGCATCCCCGGGACACCGCCCGATTGATCGCCACCTTGCACCGGTTGCGCGACCTGGGCAACACGTTGGTGGTGGTGGAGCACGACGAGGAGACCATGCGCGCCGCCGACCACCTGGTGGACATGGGGCCAGGTGCCGGCGTCCATGGCGGCACGGTAGTCGCCAGCGGCACGGTGGCCGAGGTCATGGCTTCTGGCTCGCTCACCGGCGACTACCTTTCCGGGCGGCGCAGTATTCCCATGCCAGCCAAACGGCGTCTGGCCACGGCACACCTGCGGCTCCATGGCCTGCACGCCCACAACCTCAAGCACATCGATGTCACCATCCCCCTGGGCGCCATGGTCTGCATCACCGGGGTTTCTGGTTCGGGCAAGTCATCCCTGGTTCGCGACACGCTCCTGCCTTTTCTTGGTGCCGTTCTGGCCGGGGAGGAGACCAGCATCCTGCCGCTGTCGCATGCCGCGGGCTTCGAGACCATCGCCCGCGTGCTGCCCATCGATCAGGAGCCCATTGGCCGCACGCCGCGCTCCAACCCGGCCACCTACACAGGGGCCATGACGGTGATCCGCGATCTGTTCAGCCAGGTGCCCGAGGCCCGGGCGCGAGGCTACGGACCGGGCCGGTTCAGCTTCAACGTGGCCGGGGGTCGCTGTCAGGCCTGTCAGGGCGAAGGCGAGATCCGGGTGGCCATGCATTTCCTGCCAGACGTCTTCGTGCCCTGCGACATCTGCCAGGGGCGGCGCTACAATGCCGAGACCCTGCAGATCCATTACAAGGGCAAAAGCATCTGGGAGGTATTGGGCATGACGGTGGATGAGGCCTGCACCTTTTTTGGAGCGATTGCCCCCTTGCGCCGCCGCCTTGATACGCTGAAGCAGGTGGGGCTAAGCTATCTGCAGTTGGGACAGAGCGCCACCACGCTCTCTGGTGGCGAGGCCCAGCGCCTGAAGCTCGCCCGGGAGTTGGCCAAGCCGGCCACCAGGCACACCATGTATATTCTGGATGAGCCCACCACGGGGTTGCATCTTCAGGATATCGCCCACCTCCTGGACATTCTGGAGCGGCTGGTGAATCAGGGGCACAGCGTGGTGGTGATCGAGCATCATCTCGACGTGATCAAATGCGCCGACTGGCTCATCGACATGGGTCCAGAAGGGGGTGATGCGGGAGGGCGGGTGGTGGCCTGCGGCACGCCGGAAGAGGTGGCGCAAGTGACCACCTCCCACACCGGACAGGCGCTGCGGCGCCTGTTCCAGGCGAGGCCAGGCGAGGCACCGCTATCTCATGACCCAGGCCGCACGACTGCTTGAAACCGGCAGACAACGCCCCCATGGTAGTACAGGAAGTAACATGTTTTTGAATCAACCATGCAAGGAGGGTCTGCCATGCGCGCCGAGCGCCTGACCACACCATTTCAGATGGCCCTGGCCGACGCCCAGTCGCTGGCTGTGGGCGCCGACAACCCCACCATCGAACCGCTGCACCTGCTGGCTGCCATGGTTGCCCGGGACGAGGGCGGCATCCCCCACATCCTCATGCGCGCCGGTGTCGACCGCAACAACCTGCAGCGACGCCTCAAGGAGGCGCTGGCCCAGTTGCCCAAGGTGCAAGGCGGCACGGCCACAGGCGAGGTGCATCCTTCCAACGATACCGTGCGCCTGCTCAACATTGCCGACAAGCTGGCGCAACAGCGCGCCGACCAGTACATAGCCAGCGAAATGGCCTGGCTTGCCGCATTTGAGCTGCCGGGCCGTCATCAGGACGTGCTGCGGGCCGCGGGCCTCACCAAGGAAGCCCTGCAGCGCGCCGTGGATGAGGTGCGCGGTGGCGAGGCGGTGACGAGCCCCGAGGCCGAGGAGGCGCGTGGCGCGCTGTCCAAGTACACCATAGACCTCACCGCCCGGGCCGAGCAGGGCAAGCTGGACCCGGTGATCGGCCGCGACGAGGAGATCCGCCGCACCGTGCAGGTGCTGCAACGGCGCACCAAGAACAATCCGGTGCTGATCGGCGAGCCCGGCGTGGGCAAAACCGCCATCGTGGAAGGGCTTGCCCAGCGCATCGTCAATGGCGAGGTGCCCGAATCCCTGCGCGACAAGCGCATCCTGGCGCTGGATATGGCCGCCTTGGTGGCCGGCGCCAAGTATCGCGGTGATTTCGAGGAGCGCATGACCACGGTGCTCAAGGAGATCGGCAAGCAGCAAGGCCAGATCATCCTGTTCATCGACGAGATCCACAACCTGGTGGGCGCCGGGCGTGCCGAGGGGTCCATGGATGCCGGCAACATGCTCAAGCCGGCGCTGGCCCGGGGTGAGTTGCATTGCGTGGGGGCCACCACGCTGGATGAATACCGGCGCTACATCGAGAAGGACGCGGCCCTGGAGCGGCGCTTCCAGAAGGTGTTGGTGGGCGAGCCCTCGGTGGAAGACACCATTGCCATCCTGCGGGGCTTGAAGGAGCGCTACGAGGTGCACCATGGCGTGGAGATCACCGATCCTGCCATCGTGGCCGCCGCCACCCTCTCCCAGCGCTATATCACCGACCGCCAACTGCCCGACAAGGCGATCGATTTGATCGACGAGGCCGCCGCGCGCATCCGCATGGAGATCGACTCCAAGCCCGAGGCCATGGATCGCCTGGAGCGACGCCTCATCCAGCTCAAGATCGAGCGCGAGGCCCTCAAGAAGGAAAGCGACGAGGCCTCGCGCCGGCGCCTCGGCGACCTCGAGACCCAGATCCAGACATTGGAAAAGGAATACCAGGAGCTGGAAACGATCTGGAAGGCCGAGAAAAACGCCGTGCAAGGAGCGCAGTCCATCAAGGAACAACTGGACAAGGCCCGGGTGGACATGGAGGCGGCACGGCGCAGCGGTGATCTCAATCGCATGGCCGAGCTGCAGTATGGCCTGATCCCCGAGCTGGAAAAGCAGCTTTCCAGCGCTGGTTCGCCCACTGCCCAGCACACCTTCAAGCTGCTGCGCAACCGCGTGGGTGAGGAGGAGATCGCCGAGGTGGTCTCCAAGTGGACCGGTATTCCGGTCTCCAAGATGCTCGAGGGTGAGCGCCAGAAGCTCTTGCGCATGGAAGAAGCGCTGCACCAGCACGTGGTGGGGCAGGACGAGGCGCTGGCCGCCGTGTCCAATGCCATCCGCCGTGCCCGCTCCGGCCTGTCAGACCCCAACCGCCCCAATGGCTCGTTTCTGTTCCTCGGGCCCACCGGCGTGGGCAAGACCGAGCTTTGCAAGCGCCTGGCCGAGTTCCTGTTCGACTCCCAGCAAGCCATGATCCGCATCGACATGTCGGAGTTCATGGAGCGCCACTCGGTGGCCCGGCTCATCGGCGCTCCACCCGGCTATGTGGGCTATGAGGAAGGCGGCTATCTCACCGAGGCGGTACGCCGCAGGCCCTATGCGGTGATCCTGCTGGACGAGGTGGAAAAGGCCCATGCCGATGTGTTCAACGTGCTGCTGCAGGTGCTGGACGATGGCCGGCTCACCGACGGCCAGGGCCGCACCGTGGACTTTCGCAATACGGTGATCGTCATGACCTCCAACCTGGGTTCGCAACTCATCCAGGAGATGGCCGGCGAGGAGAATTACCAGCGCATGCGCTCTGCGGTGCTGGAGATCGTCGCCCAGCACTTCCGGCCCGAGTTCATCAACCGCCTCGACGAGGTGGTGGTGTTCCATCCCCTGGGCCGCGAGCACATCCGGCGCATCGTGGACCTGCAGGTGGCCCATCTGCGGGATCGGTTGGCCGAACGGCAGCTCAGCCTCAAGCTGAGCGAGGCGGTCCTGGACCAGCTGGGCGAGGCAGGTTACGATCCTGTGTACGGCGCCCGGCCGCTGCGCCGCGTGATCCAGCATCGCCTGGAAAATCCATTGGCCAAGGCGTTGCTGGAAGGCCGCTTTGTACCCGGCGATGTGATCGTGGCCGAGCCGGGCCCTGGGGGTAGCTTGGTGTTTTTCAGCGAACGGGAGCGGGCTGTAGCCTGAGATTGTGTGGTAGAAACACCTTGCATGAGACGCCTTGTGGGTTTGTGAGGGATTGGTGAGGAAAAAAGATGCCCATCTATGAATATGCCTGTGCAGCTTGTGGTCAACGCCATGAGGCGCTGCAGAAGATGTCCGAGGAGCCGCTGACCACCTGTCCGGCCTGTGGCGCCCCTAAGCTGCGCAAGCTGGTCTCCAAGGCCGGCTTTCGCCTCAAGGGCACCGGCTGGTACGAAACCGATTTCAAGAACGACAAGCGACACAATGTGGTGCGCGACGAGGAGTCCGGTTCAGGGAACGCCGCCTCTGGCGAGAAGGACAAGAAAAAGGCCGAACCCCCGGGCGAGACCACGAAGCCAGAAGGCAGCGCCGCCAAGGAAAAAAGCACCGAGCCTGCCAAGGGCAGCGCCACCAGTTCCTCGGGCGGCGATACGGCAGCCGCCTGATCTGGCCTTTTGTAGCACACGCGCCGCCATGGCGCATGTCGCATCATACATGGCAGCCTAAATGGCTAGCCTAAGGAGAGCCACGTGCCACGACCAAGCAGCTGGACCACGGCAACCACCATGCGCAGCCATGCCTGCGGCGAGATGGATGCCAGCCTGATCGACCAGCAGGTGCGGCTGTGCGGCTGGGTGGAGCGCCGCCGCGACCATGGCGGTATCATCTTCGTGGACCTGCGCGACCGCCTGGGCCTGGTGCAGCTGGTGGTGGACCCGGTCGAGGCAGCGGCGTTTGCCGTGGCCGAACGGCTGCGCACCGAGGATGTGATCCAGGTGGCAGGTGTGGTGCGGCGCCGTCCTGCCGGCACGGAAAACGATAAACTGGCCACAGGCGAGGTGGAGCTTGCCGCAGCCCGTCTCGTGGTGCTGGCCCAGGCCCATGGCCTGCCTTTCACCATGGACGAGGAGGTGGCCGAGGCACTGCGACTGCGCTACCGTTATCTCGACCTGCGCCGACCTGCCACGCAGCATGCGCTGGTGGTACGTGCCATGGCGGCCCGGGTGTTGCGACGCTTTTTGGACGAGCGCGGTTTTCTGGAGATCGAAACCCCCATCCTGACCCGCAGCACGCCTGAGGGTGCCCGGGATTACCTGGTGCCGAGCCGCACCCATCCGGGGCACTTCTTTGCCCTGCCCCAATCACCGCAGTTGTTCAAGCAGTTGTTCATGGTGGGCGGCCTGGATCGCTACTACCAGATCGTGCGCTGCTTTCGGGACGAGGACCTGCGCGCCGACCGCCAGCCCGAGTTCACCCAGCTGGACATGGAGATGGCCTTCGTCAATGAGGCCGACGTGATGGCGCTCAGCGAAGCCATGATCCGCACCTTGTTCCATGAGGTACTGGGCGAGAGCCTGCCCGATCCTTTTCCACGCATGAGCCATGCCGAGGCCATGAGCCGCTATGGCAGCGACCGCCCCGACCTGCGCAATCCTCTTGAGATGGTGGAACTGGCCCCCGCGTTCAAGGACAGCGCCTTCAAGGTGTTTGCCGAGGCAGCCAATGCCAGCGGGTCGCGCCTCGCCGCCATGCGGGTTCCCGATGGCGCCGGCATCAGCCGCTCGGCCATCGACCAGTACACCAACCTCGTGGCAAGCCATGGCGCCAAGGGGTTGGCCTACATCAAGATCAATACCGATGGCTCCTGGCAGTCCCCCATCCTCAAGTTCCTGAGCGAGGCAGAGCAGCAGGCCATCCAGCAGGCCACAGGAGCTGCCCGGGGTGATCTCCTGTTTTTTGGTGCCGGACCTGCAGCCATGGTGCACGCCTCGCTGGGGGCCTTGCGGTTGCGTCTTGGCGAGGATCTGGGACTCACCAGGCCGGGCTGGTATCCGCTGTGGGTCTTTGATTTTCCCATGTTCGAATGGGATGACAAGTCAAAGCGCCACACAGCCTGCCATCATCCCTTCACCGCCCCCCAGCTTGGGCCGAACGAGGAAGCCCTGCTGTTCCAGGACCCTGGTGCGGTCCGCGCCCGGGCCTACGACATGGTGCTCAATGGCGTCGAGATCGGCGGGGGCTCCATCCGTACCCACGACGCCAATCTTCAGCAGACGGTGTTCCAGGCGTTGGGCCTCGATGAGGCGGCCATCGCCGACCAGTTCGGCTTTTTCCTGAGCGCGCTGGCCTGCGGGGCCCCGCCCCATGGCGGCATCGCCTTTGGCTTCGATCGCCTGGTCATGCTCATGATCAAGGCGGCCTCTTTGCGGGAGGTCATCGCCTTTCCCAAGACCCAGACGGCGCATTGTCCACTGACCGACGCCCCGGGAACAGCAACCCCAGAACAACTGGCCGAGCTGGGCCTGCGTCTGGCACCAAACCCCTCACGCCATCCTTCATGACCATGACTGTGATTAAAATTAAAATATGATCACAGTCAGCAAGACCTCTCTCTTCAGCAGGACACCCTGGCTCTTGTCTGGGCCTCTTGCCCGCTATTGAGCCAGCGTCTTTCCTGTCTTTATTTGATGTTTGGCAAGAAAACTGCATCCTGTGCCACCCAACAGGCGTATGAGAGGGGTGGCTATGAAAAACGAGTGGCGGCTTGTGATGCTCTGGTTGGTCTGTGGCACGGCGATAGCCCAGGAGCCAGCGGCCAAGAATGACTGGGAGGACCTCAACTTCACCTTCAGCAATGGCATGCGCCTGGAGGTAGGGGGGTATACCTTTGCCGGATTCTACAATGCCCAGCTGAGTCCTTTTTTGAACAACGCGGCCACCTATACCACCAGCTATGGGGCAGGTGAGGTGGTCAGCGGCTTCGAGCCCGATGGCCAGGGCGGCTTCAGGCCCAGCAGTTCCTTTCAGAAAGGGGATCGGATAGAGGACGAATACATCCGTATCCGCCCCTGGCTGCACCTGTATACCGGCGATAACCTGTCCTTTCACATGCGCGCCGACATCATGACCGGCACGGTTTCCCAAGGCCAAACGCCCAACAACCTGGTGGATTTTCTCTATGCGGATTATCTCACCCACGGGATACGCATCCAGGCCGGCATGCTGCCCTTCAATGAACCGGTGTATACCGAATGGCACAGCGCCTGGAGTGATCCCAACACACTGGTGCTTGGGGGCAACGGTGGCATGGGGATCGCCAGCAAGGCCAACGGCGATGACGACCGGCATATTGCCGATGGCTATGAAGGCGTGCTGGTCTCCACCACCGACCTGCTGGACCCTGTGGCGTTGCGCCTGGGTTACCTTGACCTGGGGCACAGCTATTTCAGCGACGAGATCAACCTGTGGACGCTGGAGAGCGTCTATCGCATCAATGCCACCACCCGCTTCAAGCTCTACGAATATCTGGTGCGGGACAAAAAGAACGTCCAGTATCCAGGATTGGGTGGGAATCATTCAAACAGCAACTATACCGGCGCCTACCTGCAGAAGGACCCAGCACCCTGGGGCTTCACCGCCAACGCCATCTACCTGGACGGCAAGACCAATCTTGACGAAAAGCGCCTCAACCGGGATGCCAGCGCTGCTGTGCTGACCCTGGACTATAAGCTGGCCGAGGGGCCTAGCCTGGGCTTCATGAGCAATCCCCAGGCAGGACTGAAATACGCCTATTCCAGCGGGGACAACAACCCCGGCGACAACAAGGACAGCGCTTGGTGGGGGGTGGATGGCGACTATTTGGGCTCATACCTGTTCTTCGACTATGGCTGGTCGTTGACCTATAACTACCAGCTCACCGCCATCGACCCCAACACCGGCATGAAGCTTGGGGTACAGATGCTGGGGCCCTACCTCAAGACCACTCTTCCCTGGATCAGCCCGAACCTCACGGTGGATGCCGGGCTCTACAAGCTCTGGGCCACCAAGGGCAGTCCTCGGCGCTTTGGGGGCAATGGAAACAGGGACGTGGGCACCGAGCTGGATGCCACGCTTGAATATTTCTTCACGAAGCATCTTTCCGTGATGCAGGAAATGGACTACATTTTTGCAGGTGATCTCTATAATGACAGGGAAACCGGCAGCCGTGCCGCCGATCCCTGGAAGATCGGTTTGTTTGTGTTTTACTATTTCTGATCATGGTCATGACATGGCGAGCGGGCCAAGGGGTGCGGCCCGTGATTCCAGGCGTGCTGCGGGGCAGATCAAGCAGGAAGACACAGTCCGTCTGGAGGGAGATAGGCCATGGCTCGATCGCTTTTTTTTTGGTTTGGCGCCCTGCTGGCCCTGGCGTTGTGGATTGGCTACAACAGGCTGCAGGATGGTGCCCTGGGACATCGCATGCAGCAGTTGCGCGCCGTCTTGAACGACCACCTGCCCTTCGGCTGGGGCGATCCACAGCCCAAGACCGCCAGGACAGTGCTCTATCACTGGACGGATGCCGACGGCGTCGAGCACCTCTCGGATAGACCGCAACGCGGTGCAGAGCGCATCATGGTTGATGCACCGCGTGCCGTGAGCCCTGCGCCCGTTGTCCCACCAGCCTTCACCATGGCCCCAGAAACACAGCAGACACGAACGGCACAGGGACAGCTGGACCCGAGCCACACGGGCGATGAGCGGCCCGACCTATTCGGGATTCGCCAGAGCCTGGAGAAAAAATTGCAGGACAGACAGGACCAGCATGATCGGCAGATCAATCGCGACAGCGGATACTGAGCCTGGATACATCGCATCCTTGCAGCAAATCTGGAGAAAAGCATGTCGACAACACACCAGGCCACTGCACCAGTTGTGCATGCCCTCCCCCTGGAGGACGCCACTGCAGAACGCGTAGCACCCTATGGCGTGATGCTGGGTGAGACCGTACATCGCCCCGGGCTTGCCATTCCGTTCTACAAGGGCAGCGTGGAAGAAGGCGCCAACCTGGACTTTCACTATCACGAACGCTGCGTGGTGCGCACCGCGCGCATCAGCCCCCGGCCCATGGAGGTCTTCTGGCTGGAGCGCCACCTGCGCCTGAGCCAATTGTTCGTAGGTCTGGGCGGGGAGCCGTTCGCCCTGGTGCTGGGCAAGCCCAATCCCCAGGGTAAGACCCCAGACCTGAACCAGTTGACGGCGTTGCGCTTTCCCCCAGGCCACGGCATCATCCTCCATTGTGGCACCTGGCACGATTTTCCCCTGGCGCTCGCCAATCCCGTGGTGGTGCTGACCATGAACTCGGCCGAGGTGGTGGAGGCGCTTGCTGCCATGGCCAGTCCTCAGGACATGGACACAGGCGATGTCTACAAGCTGGAGCTGGCCCGTCACCTGGGGGTTACCATCCAGGTAACGGGCTGATGCGCATCTGGGCGCGGCGCCTGCTCACTGCTTCCCCATCGGACTGCGCGGCCCTGCAGACCGTACTTGACCAGGGCGAGATCGAGGCGGCTCAGGTGATCGCCGTGATCGGCAAGACCGAAGGAAACGGCGGGCGCAATGATTTTTCCAGGGAGCTTGCGGTGCGCGCCTATGCCGACTGCCTGGCAGAGGCTGCCGGCAGCAGCCGGGAGGCCATCGAGGAGCAGGTGGTGTTGTCCTTTTCCGGCGGCACAGAAGGGGTGGTCTCGCCCCATGTGCTGGTGCTGGCGCGTCTCGACGAGGGCACGCCACAGCCGGGCAGCAAGCGTCTCGCCGTGGCGGTGGGCCATACCAGGGACTTTGCGCCCCATGAGGTGGGGCGCGTGGCCATGGTCCAGGAGACAGCCAGCACGGTGCGCCGCCTGATGCAGGAGCTGGCGGTGGCCGCTCCGGCCGATGTGCACCTGGTGCAGATCAAAGGAGCCATTCCTGCGGTGAGCGCCGCCGAGCAGCACGCTGCCGCTGCAGCAGGGCAGCCCCTGCGCTGCGATATGGTCCATTCCCGGGCCGCCAGCGCCCTGGGTGTCGCCGTGGCCACAGGCGAGGTGGCATCAGACGAGATCACCGACGAGCGGATTGCCAGGGATTACACGCTCTTTTCCTCCGTGGCCAGCTGCTCTTCCAAGCCAGGTCTGGTGCGCAGCGAGATCGTGCTCTTCGCCAACGTGGCCCATTATGGCGGCGACCTGGTCATGGCCCATGGCGTCATGCAGGACATCATCGATGCAGAGGCGGTACGCGCCGTGCTGACACAGCTGGGTTTCGACGCATCGCGCCAGCTCAGGCCCCAGGAGACCGCGCGTCTGGTGGGCATCTTCGCCAAGGCCGATGCCGATCCCCGGGGCAGCGTGCGCAGCCGGCGCCACACCATGTGGAGTGACGATGACATCGCCGATACCCGCCATGCCCGCGCTGTGGTCTCCACGGTGCTGGCAACCCTGACCGGCGAGACCGCAGTCTATGTCTCCACCCGGGCCGAACACCATGGCCCCCTGGGGGGTGGTCCTGTGGCCATCCTGGCCCGGATGCCCTGAGAAACCTGCTGCGCATCTTGGTACAACGGGCGCAGCACGCGCCGCCCCCGGTTGTGCGGGGATACGGGTCTTGACCGCAACCTGGTCAAGGGGCTTGCCCAGCTTCATGACGGAAAATGGCGCCCTGGGGAGCTGGTTTATGGTATTGGCTGCCTGTTGCCTTGACAGCGACCCGGGCAGTACCTATCAATGATGTGATGACCACGCATGGTTGCATGATGTCGCTTCCCATGGGGATTCATGCCTTGCCATGCCTTTCTAAGGAGTGGACATGAAGCATGCAGCCGATCGCACGGGGTTGCCTATTGCCCAGGGCAGCTATGAACAGGCCAAGGCCATGATCGGCGTCAGGAGCGA
>WOZS01000040.1:0-5240 GCA_011620135.1 Gammaproteobacteria bacterium | reverse complement strand
TGCCCGGTACAGGTCGGGCAGGCGGGGTCCCTGGGCAGGATCACGGTACGAAATGCCATGGCGGCGGCATCCACCAGCAACAGGCGCCCGCACAGGTCCTCGCCCATGTCCAGGAGGAGTTTGGTGGTCTCGATGACCTGCAGGCAGGCCATCATGCCAGCCACCGCCGGCAGAATGCCTGCGGTCTCGCAGGATTCACCGCCTGGGGTGGTGCCATAGAGGCAATCGTAGCAGGGGCTTTGCGGCTTGCGGAAATCGAAGACGGTCAACTGACCGGACAGACGCACCGCAGCAGCACTGACCAATGGCAGGCGCTGCTGCAGGCACATACGGTTGATCATGCGCCGGGCCTGGAAATTGTCGGTGCAATCCAGGACCACCTGAGCCTCTGGGAAAGGCCATCGCGACACGGTGGTGAGGTCAAGATCCGCCGTTTCCGTGCGGCACGAAGGATAATGCTCCTGCAGGGTCCTGGCGGCCACGCTGGTCTTGTTTTGGCCGATATGGCGCGCCTCAAACAGGATCTGGCGATGCAGGTTGGACGGTTCCACCCGGTCGCGATCCACCAGCACCAGCCGACCGACGCCCATGGCGGCCAGATAGAGCGCGGCAGGGCACCCGAGGCCTCCCACGCCGATGATCGCCACAGTGCTCTGCTGCAGGCGCTCCTGCCCGGCGCTGCCCCAACCCGGCAGCCCCAGCTGTCTGCTGTAGATGGCCAGTGACTTGGGGTCCATCATCTCGTGATCTGGTCTCAGGTGATCTGGGCCATGATGGCCCTGGGCAGTCCTGCGCCATCATCACGGACCTGGATTACCCGGAAACCCGCAGCACCAAGACAGGCAAGGATCCAGGGGCGCTGGTCGGCACCATGCTCCAGGAGGAGCCTGCCTCCGGGACGCAAAACCTGCCGACTCTGCCGGATGATGGCCTCCAGCGCCTCTGTGCCCTCTGGGCCTGCATAAAGGGCGCCATGGGGCTCAAAAGCGGGCCCTACCTCATCATTGGCAAGGTAGGGAGGGTTGCTGATGAGCAGATCGTACAGGATGCCTTCATCCAGCAGGGGCTCACACCAATCGCCCAAGCGCCATTGGATCTGGGTGATCCCAAGGCGATGGGCATTTTCCTGGGCCACGGCAAGGGCACCGGCAGAGCAATCGGTGGCGGTGATCTGCCAGCGGGGCCTTTCTGTGGCCATGGCCAGGGCGATGGCGCCACTGCCGGTACCCAGGTCTGCCACCTGCAATGTGGCTTCCGGGCAGGCAAGCGCCAGTTCCACGAGACACTCCGTTTCCGGGCGCGGCACCAGGCAGGCTGGGGTCACATGCAGCATGAGGGACCAGAAACCCTCTGCACCTGTGAGATGGGCGAGGGGAACGCCATGGCTGCGCTGGTCCACCAGAAAGAAGAAGCGCCGCAGCTCTTCTTCCCCAACGACATGGCGGTCCTGTGCCAGCAGGCGGGTCATGGGCCACCCCAGGACGAAGGCAAGCAGACGTCGCGCCTCCAACCCAGGGCAGGCCAATGAGGGAGCCAGCTGCTGCGTAGCGTCGAACAGCATATTGGCGACGGTTGGCCCGGGAGAGGACAAAGAGGCAAGCATCATTTTTTTATTATAGCCAAGTCAGCCCGAGGCGTCATGTTCTGGTCATTTATCCGGCCTATACTGCATGTGCTGTAATCGGTTGGCATGGGGGTTGGGTCATGCGATTTTCTATGGTTCTTTGCGTCCTGTTTTTGTTATGTACTGATGCACAAGCCCGGCAGCCCTGCCCATACCCTGCAGCAACCCCCATCATCGCCGTACATCGGGGCGCCAATAGGCTGGCGCCGGAAGACACGCTGTGGGCCTACCGCTATGCCATTGCCTATGGTGCAGCCATGATCGAGTTTGATGTGCAACAGACCAGAGACGGCCATTTTGTTTCCTTTCATGACCAGACTGTGGACGACAAGACCGATGGGACAGGCCCCATCGGGCGCATGACGCTCGCTGAGGTGAGGGCCCTCAATGCGGCAGACAATGACCGCTGGCGGGGTTCGCCCTATGATCCAAGCAGGATTCCAACACTGGAAGAGGTGCTTCAGTTGGCGCAGGCAACAGGCGCTGGCATCTATTTCGATTTCAAGGGCTCGGTGCGTCGTGCCGGCGAGGTGGCCCATCTGACTGAGCTCCATGGGGTATTGCAGCGCTCCTCTTTTCTTTTCTACTCCAATCCCATCACAGAATATGAGGTCAAGCGATTCTATCCGGACATCGCGCTCATGTTTTCCATGTCCGCCAACCCGCTACCCAATGCCCCAGACGCCCTGCTCGAGATGCTGAGTGGAAGATACCGCTATTTTGGCTCAGGACTGGAGCGCTATAACGAGGCGATGATCGCTACCTTGCATGAGCACTGCGCCATTGTGCTGCCCAATACCTATGGTGGCGATGTGACGGGTAGTTCTGCGGGAGACCTGCGCCGTGCGCTGGAGATGGGTGCCGATGGGGCGCAGGTCAACGACCCCGCCGAGGCGGCGGCGGTCATCGGTCGCCCAGTGCCGACTGTCCTGGAACGCCATGGAGAGGCGATCTGCCTGCTCAATGGTGACAACAGGCAGGGTCTGCCAGAAAACATGGTCATGGCAGGCCAGCACAGCCTCGAGACAGGTGTGGGTGGCTGTGTGGTGCCAGATGACACCGCCCTGCCTCCCGGCACTCCGCTGGTCTTTTCAGGTACGGACAGCGCTCAGCCCAGCTCTGGGGCGTGGTGAGGGTCTACAGGACGCAGCCTGGGCAGGGGGGCTCCACGGGCATAACCAAACACCGCCTCGATGGTGACCGAAAAACCACCGTCACGGGCGCTGTGCGCCACCTGCTGTCTGAGCAGCCGCAAGGTGGTGCTATGATGCAAGCCTGCTGAGCGGGCTGGGGCCAGCAGGGCCGACAGGCCAGGACTGGTCAAATCAGCCCACAGCCTCTCTGCCGTATCGTACAAAAAGAGCAGGCGTTCTGTGTAGACCACAGGATCACGCAAGCCCTGGGACAGCATGGCGTCACCCAGATGATGCATATCCGGGAAGCCGGTCTGCAATGGGGCGCCGCCCGCACCGACCCAGACGGCACGCAGTTCCTTGAAGCTGTCGGGGCCAAACGTGGCGCACAGCAGCGTGCCATTCGGCTTGAGGACACGCGCCCATTCGGCGAGCAGCTGGCAGGGTTCATGCGTCCATGCCAGGGCCAGATTGGCCGTGAGCAGATCAACGGTGCCCTCGGCCAAGGGCAGGGCGCCTGGATCACAGGTGAGTGGCAGGATCCCTGGATGATGGCTGGCCACATAGCGGGACATGGGCCATGCCGGGTCTGCGGCGATGATGGTCGCCGTGGAGAACATATCTTGCATCTGGAGCGCCAACTGACCTGTGGCGCTCATCGCATCCATGACGAGCCTGGGCTCCAGTTTAAGCCAGGAGATGCGCTCCAGGAGACGGTTGCGCAACTCGGCCTCCAGGGCATCGCCTTGATGATAGGTATTGGCTGCCCTGGCACGGCGTTTCAGGGATAAGGACATGTTAGGCTGTCCATGGCAATGGGCGTTAGACAAGATTTGGTGAGCTCATGCGGCAATGAACAGACGAATGCTACGGTTAGCGGCAGATGGCTTGCTTGGTGTGCTGGACCGGCTTGATCCACCACGCTGCCTGTTTTGTGGTGACGCCGGTTTCGGGCACATGGACCTCTGCCGGGCCTGCTATCAGGCCATGCCTGATAATGCCATCCCATGCCCTCGCTGCGCCTTGCCCTGGTCTGGAGGAACGTGTGCCGCCTGCCTCACCTCGCCACCTGCATGGCAGGCGGCCGTGATCCCATTTCGTTATGTGCCACCTGTGGCAAACCTGATCACGGAACTCAAATATCATGCTCGTTTCATGGCGGCGCGCATCCTGGGATGGTCTTTCTGTGATCGGCTAGATGCCATCTACCCATCCCATGACATGCCGCAACTGCTGATCCCCATGCCGCTCCATTATAGCAGACAACGGCAACGGGGGTTCAATCAGGCCTGTGCCATTGCCCAGCATGTGGCGACGTGCCTGGGCATGCAGTTGGCGCCTCGCCTGCTATGGCGCCCCGGCGCCACCGCATCCCAGGTAGGACTGTCGGGCGCAGCGCGGCGGCGCAATATACAAGGTGCTTTTGCCGCAAGGTCCTCTGCTGTCCGGGGCAGACAAGTGGCCTTGTTCGATGATGTGGTCACCACAGGCGCCACTGCGATGGCTGCAGCCACAACGCTGCTTGATGCGGGTGCTGCCCGGGTGGAGCTGTGGGCTGTGGCACGGTCCCAAGGCCCTCTCACCGCACTGCGGCATTGAACGGTCTTTGGGTCTGCTGACCAAAAAAGTGCCGGGGCGCAGCCTGCCGCGACGGCGACACGCCGGGACGCCATGAGGATGGTGGTCACTTGCGCTATTATTCTATAAATATTGTATCATTGAACGATGAATGAAGATCAAGCCGTTTCCGCCCTCGGTGCCTTGGCCCACACCCAGCGGCTGCGCGTGTTCCGCGCCCTGGTCGTCGCCGGCCCCGAGGGGCTGACGCCCAGCGTGCTGGCCGACCAGCTCGACGTCGCCCGCAACGCCCTGTCCTTCCACTTGAAGGAGCTGGCCCACGCCGGCCTCGTCACCATCGAGCAGCAAGGGCGCAACCTGATCTACCGCGCCGACTTCGCGCAGATGAACAACCTGCTCGGCTACATGACCGAGCACTGCTGCCAGGGCGGCGCATGCGAAGTCACTGAATCGTCCTGCGCCTCCTGCTGAAAGGAACTCTCCATGAAGCGCTTCTGTGTCCAGCTGCGCCTCGATGATCTGAACCGCAGCATCGGCTGCTATGCCCCATTGTTCGCCGCGCAGCCGCGCCCACGTCGAGGGCGACTGCGCGAAGTGGCTGCCCGAAGTCCCGCCGGTCAACTGCGCCATCTCCATGCGCAGCGGCAAGCCAGGCTGACCGAGGAACCGGTGGGGGTGGAACGTCTGCGGGCTTTGGCGAACGGGAAAATCTCATGAATCAAGACAGCCCCCAAGGCGGACCATCGATGGCGAACCCGCCCTCACGCTTGTCTTTCCTGGACCGTTACCTCACCGTCTGGATTTTCGCCGCGATGGCGTTGGGCGTTACCCTGGGTACGCTCTTCGACGGCTTGCCCGATGCGCTCAATGCGCTCTCGATCGGCACGACCAACGTCCCCATCGCC
>WOZS01000057.1:5493-14629 GCA_011620135.1 Gammaproteobacteria bacterium | reverse complement strand
TCATCCTCAGAATAGATGGCATCTACCGGGCACTCCGGTTCGCACAGGGTGCAATCGATGCATTCATCTGGATCGATGGCCAGGAAATTGGGGCCTTCATGGAAGCAATCGACGGGACATACCTCAACACAATCTGTGTATTTGCATTTAATACAAGCCTCTGTGACCACAAACGTCATGTTGCTTTCTCTTAACCTCTCAATCCATTGGGTTTCTTGATATAGGCTTATAGATTATCTGTCGCTTCTTCCGTTGCCTAGGGCTGGCCTGGCTTGTGCAGGCTGGTCACGTGAACGCCGAACTCGCCTTTTTTTCTGTCCTCCAGATAACGCTGCAGCGTGAAGGTGACGGTGCGAAAGGCAAGCTCATTCCATGGGATATCCTGCTCGCCGAACAGAGCGGTCTCCAGGGACTCCAGGCCGGGATGAAATCTCGAATCAACGAGCAAACCCCTGAAAATAACGAATACCTGGTTGACATAGGGAATGCTGACCATGCAATACAGGACGGGATGGTGCAGGCTGGCGTTTGCTTCTTCCCTTGTTTCGCGCAAGGCCCCTTCCTCGACGCTTTCGCCATTTTCCAGAAAACCGGCTGGCAGCGTCCATAGACCCCGTTGCGGTTCGATGGCCCGACGGCACAGCAGGATGTTTCCGCTGGCATCATGAGCCAGACAACCAACCACCATGCGTGGATTCTGGTAATGCACCACGGCGCATATCTGGCACACATGGCGCTCCCGGTCATCACCTGGAGGTACCACCACTTGTACTGGGTGCCCGCAAAATGTGCAAAACTTCATGATTTCTCCAGCGCCTTACCATGGCCTGACAGGCCACAGATGGGCATGGCGTGGCACTGTCACCGCCATGCCACGGCACCTCATGTGCCCTGCTGTTTCTCACGGATCTCGGCTATGGTCTTGCATTCGATGCACAGTGTGGCTGTTGGCCTGGCCTCCAGCCGCCGGATGCCGATTTCCGCGCCACAATCCTCGCAATAGCCAAATTCGCCCTGCTCCAGATGCCGCAGCGCCTCATTGATCTTTTTCAGCAGCTTGCGCTCCCGATCCCTGGTCCGCAGTTCCAGGCTGAAGTCGGATTCCTGGGCGGCTCTGTCGGTGGGGTCGGCGAAGCTTGCAGCATCGTCCTGCATGTGATGGACTGTACGTGCCACCTCGGAGAGAAGTTCATGTCGCCAACTCTGCAGCAAATCACGAAAATAGGTCAGTTGGCGCTCGTTCATGTAGGGCTCGCCCTCTTCCAAAGGATAGGGCCCAAAACCCAGTCTCTGCCCGGCAGAAACACTTGCATCTGCTGTCATAGGCGCTCCTCCGGCATGGCCTTTGATACCAATTCGAAAGTATAGCACCATGATCACCACTATTTCACATGACAAAAGCATTCATGAAGAGACTGAGTATGATGTGGTCATTGCAGGGGCTGGGGCCGTGGGCATGGCCCTGGCCCTGGCCCTGAATCGATTGCCGCATCACCGGATTCTGATCCTGGAAGCCCTTGCCTCTCATGCCCTGCAGCCCTTGCGGCCCGCGGCGGACCAGGGTCGCATTCTGGCGCTTTCATGGAGCAGCATCCAGACCCTCAGCGCTCTGGGGATATGGCCGGCACTCAGCAGTGAGGCGACCCCCATATCCGCCATTCATGTTTCCCAGCGCGGCTGGCTGGGTAATACCCTGTTACAGGCTGATACCCTGGGCCTGGAGGCATTGGGTTGGGTGGTGCGCGAGCCTGTGCTGCGCTGGGTCATGGCAAAGGCACTGCAGTCTTCAGGCGTGGCAATGCGCTATGGAACGCGTCTTACGGCAGCCTCGTCAGACATGTCTCGTGTCACCTTGCATCTGCACAACGAGAGCAAGCCCATCACCACCTCCTTGCTGGTGGGTGCCGATGGCACCGATTCTTCTGTCAGGGCTATGTTTGATCTGCCAGCCAGCCGGCGCAGCCTGCCAGAGCAGGCCTTGGTCTTCTCGCTGCATTGCGCCGCAGAGTGCGGTACGGTTGCCTATGAACGTTTCCTGGAAGGAGGGGTTCTGGGAGTGCTGCCGCTGGGCGGTCGGCATGTGGGTTGCACCTATGTGGCCGATCCACAGCGGGTAGAGCGCCTTGCCAGCCAACATGAGGCAGGCTTCCTGCAGGCGGTGGATGCCATGATGGGTGGCCGTCTGCGCCCCATGGCCTTGCTGGGGGAAACGCGCTGTTTTGGTTTGCCCTGGCTCATGGCACAGACCATCACAGCGCCACGAACCGTGCTGATCGGCAATGCCGCCCATACCATGCATCCCGTGGCGGCCCAGGGATTCAACCTGGGCCTCAGGGATGTCGCCGCCCTGGCATTGGCCCTGGCAAAAGGGCCTGACCCTGGAGACCAGGCCGTGCTGGCTTGCTATGCACGCGAAAGGCTGGCGGATTATCGGCAGACAGCCTGCGTTCTGCAGGCACTGCTCAAGGTGTATGGCATGAGGCTGCCGGGCCTGGCTGTGCTGCGCGGCCTTGGGTTGGGTCTTTTGGATGTGATGCAGGATCTGGGTGATGCGGTGAGTTTGTGGGGCATGGGTGCTGGCCGGCCCTATCTGCCGGCCTTGTGGCTGGGGGGAATACACGATGTCTCATGAGTATGATGTGGTGGTGGTGGGCGGTGGTCCTGTTGGGCTAGCCGCAGCGCTGCTGTTGGCCGCCCAGGGCTTGCAGGTGGCCCTGAGTGAACCCAGGGAGCCCAAGTCAATTCCAGGCAATGCCCCCCCTGATCCTCGGGTGCTGGCTTTGTCGCTCGCCTCCATGGCGCTGTTGGAGCAGATCAGCGCCTGGCCCAGGGTGCCCAGCAGCAGGTTCAGCCCCTTTCTGAGGATGCTGATCTGGGGCAGGGACGGCGGTATGTTGCGTTTTCACGCAGGCGAGCTGCCGGCCGACACCCTCGGGACCGTGGTGGAGGTCGCCGCGCTGCATCATGCCCTGTGGCAAGCGGCTCGGGAACATCGCGGTGTGCACTGGTTGGGCGAGGGGCATGCCGCGCTGGAACTGGATGAGGGTCTTGTGGTACGCACGACCACGGGCTTGTTACGGCCCCGCCTTGTGGTTGTGGCCGATGGCCTGTTTTCCCGCAACCGCGCCCGGGCCAGGGCGCCATGGCTATTTCGCAGCTACGGGGAACAGGCCCTGCAGGCTGTACTGTATCCTGTGATTCCGCATGAGCAAACGGCACGGCAATGGTTTACCGAGGCAGGCCCCCTGGCGCTGCTGCCCCTTTCCGTAAACAGGGTGGCCATGGTGTGGTCGGTGCCCAGCGGCCTGGCCCGCCACCTCATGGCGTTGACCCAGGAAGCCTTTTGCCAAAGGGTCTCCCGGGCCAGCCATTGGGCGTTGGGTGGCATGACGCTGCTCACGGAGCGCCTTGCCCAGCCGCTGGCCTGTGCCATGGCGCTGCCAAACTCGGCTTCAGGCGTGGTGATCATTGGTGATGCAGCCCATGGTATCCATCCCCTGGCGGGGCAAGGGGTCAACATAGGGTTCGCCGATGCCGCCGTTCTGGCAGACTGTGTTGCCCAGGGCCGCCACAGGCAACTGAATTGTGGGGATGCCCAGGTATTGCGAGCCTACCACAGTCGCCGCCTATGGCCTCAGGGCAGCATGCTGGCTGGGTGCCACGGCCTGCATGCCCTCTTCACTTCGCCTCTGGCCCCATGGGCGGGCTGGGGATTGGAGGCTGTGAACCAGGTGCCTGCCCTGAAGCGTCTTTTTGTCAGGACGGCTTCAGGGCGTAGCATCCGCGTATAGCATCCAGCACAACCTGTCATGAATCTGCATTTCTCCTGCCATTGTTTCCCATTGTCATGCCATGGTCATGCAAGGGGGCTTGCAATTGCATGGCTCTTCCCGCAAAATTAGCACTCATTGGGGGAGAGTGCTGATAAGTCTGCTCGATCCTGATGTAGTGCCTGCTACAGGCATCTTTTCATTACAGTAATCTGAGGAGGTAAGTGCGATGAAAATGCGTCCCTTGCATGACCGTGTGGTGGTCAAGCGAATGGAAGAGGAGCGGACATCGCCCGGCGGGATCGTGATCCCGGATACAGCAGCCGAAAAACCCATCAAGGGCGAGGTGATTGCCGCGGGCCGTGGCAAGCTGCTGGAGAATGGCGATGTGCGTCCTTTGGATGTGAAGGTTGGTGACCGCGTTCTTTTTGGGAAATATTCCGGAACAGAGGTCAAGGTGGATGGCGAAGATCTCCTCGTGATGCGCGAGGACGACATCATGGCCATTCTGGAAGGTTGATCAAGTCTAGAGAGGAGAACTGCCATGGCGGCAAAAGAGATTCGTTTCAGTGAAGATGCCCGGCACAAGATGCTGCGCGGCGTCAATGTATTGGCCAACGCAGTCAAGGTGACCCTTGGTCCCCGTGGCCGCAACGTCATTCTGGAAAAGAGCTTCGGGGCCCCCACAGTCACCAAGGACGGTGTCTCGGTGGCAAAAGAGATCGAGCTCGAGGACAGGTTCGAGAACATGGGCGCCCAGATGGTCAAGGAAGTGGCCTCCAAGACCTCCGATACCGCCGGTGATGGCACCACCACCGCCACGGTGCTGGCCCAGGCCATCCTGCGTGAGGGCATGAAGGTGGTGGCTGCCGGTCGCAACCCCATGGATCTCAAGCGTGGCATCGACAAGGCCGTGGAGAAGGTGGTTGCCGAGCTGCACAGCATGTCCAAGCCCTGTGCGGACAACAAGGCCATCACCCAGGTCGGCACCATCTCTGCCAATTCCGACGAGGCCATCGGTGAGATCATCGCCAAGGCCATGGACAAGGTTGGCAAGGAAGGTGTGATCACCGTGGAAGAGGGTTCTGGACTCGAAAACGAACTGGATGTGGTGGAAGGCATGCAGTTCGATCGGGGCTATCTTTCCGCCTATTTCATCAACAACCAGCAGAGCATGATCTGCGAGTTGGAAGATCCCTTCATCCTGCTGCACGACAAGAAAATCTCCAACATCCGCGAACTCCTGCCCGTCCTGGAGGCGGTGGCCAAGAGCAGTCGCCCCCTGCTCATGGTGGCAGAGGACGTGGAAGGTGAGGCTCTGGCCACACTGGTGGTGAACTCCATTCGCGGTATCGTCAAGGTATGCGCCGTGAAGGCTCCCGGCTTCGGTGATCGCCGCAAGGCGATGCTGGAGGATATGGCCATCCTCACCGGCGGTAAGGTGATCAGCGACGAGTTGGGCCTGTCCCTGGAGAAGGCTCGCCTGGATGACCTGGGCCGTGCCAAGAAGGTGGTGATCACCAAGGAGAACAGCACCATTGTCGACGGGGCTGGTGCCAGCGCCGATATCAAGGCCCGCATCGAGCAGATCCGGGTGCAGATCGACGAGGCCTCCTCCGACTACGACAAGGAAAAGCTACAGGAACGCATGGCCAAGCTGGCCGGCGGTGTGGCGGTGATCAAGGTGGGTGCCGCGACCGAGATGGAAATGAAGGAGAAGAAGGCCCGTGTGGAAGATGCCTTGCATGCCACCCGTGCCGCGGTGGAAGAGGGCATCGTGCCAGGTGGTGGCGTCGCCTTCCTGCGCGCCTCAGCGGTCCTCAAGTCCCTCAAGGGCTTGAACGAGGATCAGGATGTGGGTGTGGCCATCGTGCGTCGTGCCCTGGAAGAGCCGCTGCGCCAGATTGTCACCAACTGTGGTGAGGATGCCGCAGTGGTGCTCAACAAGGTGCTGGAGACCAGCGACAATCATGGCTACAATGCCGCCACTGGCGAGTATGGTGACATGATCCAGATGGGCATCATCGATCCGGCCAAGGTCAGCCGCACCGCGCTGCAAAATGCAGCCTCGGTGGCCTCCTTGATGCTGACCACAGAGGCCATGGTGGCCGAAGCTCCCAAGAAGGACGACAAGGGGATGCCCGGAGGCGCAGGCGGTATGGGTGGCATGGGTGGTATGGGTGGCATGGACGACATGATGTAATCCATCCCACTGCGGATCACCTTGTTCCAAAGCCCCTCCCCCAAGGAGGGGCTTTTTTGTGGAACTTTTTGCTGCGAAAGCGGCCAGATGCAAGGCATGGCTGGTGGTATGGCCGGCCTGCAAGCTGGTGAAACGGTAATGAAGGAGGGTTGTTTGATGATCGACAGAAAGAGAATGTTTTCTGGACTGGCATGGCTGATCGGCCTGTGCGGTGTGGTCGGCTTTGGTGCTGTTCATGCGCAGCAGGGCGGTCCTGGATTCAAGACCCTGGACCGCAATCGCGATGGCTATCTGTCTCCCGATGAACTGGGAGCCGGCGTGACTCGGGGATTGGGTGCGGCGATCTCCATGCGCGCCGATCAAAATGGTGATGGGGCCATCACCGAGGATGAGTTCCTGGCCATCCCCAGGCGCCAGTTTCAGGCAACCTTGAGAAAATTAGACAAAAATGGCGATGGCGCGTTGAGCCAGGACGAGATCAACCAGGCCTCGGGTGTCGGTTTCCATCAAATGGATACCAACGGCGATGGCAAGGTAAGCTTTGCCGAATGGCGCGGTTCCGCGCAGAATGTGGGTCGTCGTACCCTGGGACGGGCACTGCTGAATGCCAGTGAAAAGCTGCAGGAAGAACAGTAAGGAAGAAGGAAGTTAAGAGAAACCATTGGGAGCAATTGGCTCACCCTCTCCGTACAGGCGTTGTCAGGATACTTAATCCCATGCCCGAGCGGCACTGATGGCCGTGGAGTGGCGTTTTGACTGAGGACCAGACGGACTGTTGTGCTCGGGGATCAAAGATGATGATCCCGTCATGGCAGTCCGGCTGTTTCTGGACCATCTTGTCCTGGTGCATGAGTTGGTCGGCCCATTGAGTTCGGCATGTTATGCGGGTCAGCAAAAGGCATCTCTCAAAGCCCGTCCACAGGACTCCTTACGCCGAATGGCCCATGTGGGCTTTCTTTGTGCAACACCGTGATTTCCTGGCGCACCGAAGGTGCGTCCGGCTGCTGCGCCGCATAACCGCTCCAGTGATTCCTTAGAGATGCCTGGCAGATCGTCAGGACTCACACAGCGACTCCACCAGCTGGAGCCATCCTCCAGCATGATCTCCCGGGAATAACCGGAAGAACCTGACAGTTCGCACAGCCCCCAACTCTCCCCATGCTGCTGGCCCTGGCCCTGGCCCTGGCATGCCCGCATCTCAATATTTTTTATTGATTGGCATGTTTGTTGCTAATGGATGGGTGGCTGTCCTCCGCGTGGTTTATCCAACCTTGAGGGCGCTTGGTGGATGTTATCCATACATCTGATTATCCATGTTATCCCTATCAGGAATAACAACTCGTTCTACCTACAAGGAGTATCCATGTTGCAACGTTCCAAGTCAAATATCCTCCCGGCAGCGCAGACTGCCCTGTTGAGCGCCGGACTATTGGCCGCCACCCAAGCCTTGGCCGGTGGCCTGCGTGCCGAATTGGCGGTCTCCTCGGCTGCCTACCTGCCCTATGAGCCCCTGACGGTGCAAGTCAGCCTCAGCAACGAGGGCAACCTGCCAGTCCGCATGCTTCCCTGGGAAACCCCGCTTGCGGGTCTGTTCAGCAACGCTTTGCGGGTGACCCATGATGGCCAGGAAGTCGCCTATCTGGGCCCCATGGTAAGGCGCCGCGAGCCATTGCCCCAGGACTACATTATCCTTGCCCCTGGCGAGCACCGCACGGTCTCCCTGGATCTCGCCCAGGCCTATGCGGTGGATCAGCCGGGACGCTATGAGGTGAGCTGGCGCGGTCAGGAAATCGAGGGAACGCAAGCGGGCGCCAAGGGCACCGGCACCCTGACGGTGAGCAGCACTTCTGCAACCTTCGAGTTGCTGGGTTCTCGGGACCGCCCCATTACCAAGATCGACCCCATGGCGGCCCAAGCCAGCTGCACCGCCAATCAGCTGAGCCTGCTCAATCAGGCCGAGCAGGCGGCCAGCCGCAGCGCATCCGGTGCCCATCAGGCGCTCGCGAATACCCCGGAGGCATCCCGTGCTTCCGCCATGCGCTATGTCGCCTGGTTCGGGGCCTACAATGCCAGCCGCTACCAGACCATCACCAGCAACTTCCAAAAGATAGCGACAGCCACCTCGAGGCTGACCTACAACTGTACCTGTGAGGACATGGCAGACAATGTCATCGCCTATGTTTACCCAACCCAGCCCTACGAGGTGACCCTGTGTGCTGCCTTCTGGGATGAGCCGATCAGCGGCAGCGATTATTCCATGGCTTCCACACTGGTCCACGAGACCAGCCACTTCAATGCGGTGGCTGGTACCGACGACATTGCCTATGGGCCTTCGGCATGCAAGAAGCTCGCCCAAAACAACCCTGCCAAGGCTGCCCAAAATGCTGACAACTATGGCTTTTTCTCGGTCAACAGTGCTGGCTCCAGCATGAGCAAGAGCGAAAGTTTCTGATCCACTCCAAGCCCGCAGACCATGGCCATCATGGTCTGCGGCCCATCACACAACCCTCATGCGATCGTGTGGTGGGGGCGTACAAGCAAACCCCACCCCAGTAGAGCGGGTGGACCGCCTTATCGGCCATTCTGGCGCGTTTTAGCCACCTTCGTGGCTCGTCAACAGGAACAGCCATTCTTCTGATCTGCGTGGTGGATGTTATCCATTAACATCAATCCATTGACATCAGCTGATTATCCATGACACCCTTTCCTCGGTGGAACATCTCGTTCTACCGAGTTCTACATAGTTCTACCTACTAAACTTAGGAGAGCCTCATGTTGCAACGCCCCAAGCAAAACATCCTCCCGGCAGCGCAGACTGCCCTGTTCAGCGCCGGATTATTGGCTGCCACCCAAGCCTTGGCCGGTGGCCTGCGTGCCGAATTGGTGACCTCCTCGGCTGCCTACCTGCCCAATGAACCCCTGATGGTGCAAGTCACCCTCAGCAATGAGGGCAACCTGCCAGTCCGCATGCTTCCCTGGGGAACCCCCATGGAGGGTCTGTTCAGCGACGCTCTGCGGGTGACCCATGATGGCCAGGAAGTCGCCTATCTGGGCCCCTATGTAGGCCGCCTTCCGCCATTGCCCCAGGACTACCTCATCCTTGCTCCAGGCGAGCACCGCACGGTCTCCCTGGATCTCGCCCAGGCCTATGCGGTGGATCAGC
>WOZS01000057.1:0-5393 GCA_011620135.1 Gammaproteobacteria bacterium | reverse complement strand
TCTCGGGACCGCCCCATTACCAAGATCGACCCCATGGCGGCCCAAGCCAGCTGCAGCGCCAAGCAGTTGAGCCAACTCGATCAGGCGGCGCGGGTGGCTGGCCGCAGGGCATCCAGCGCCCATGTCGCGAATACCACGGCGGCAGCCACCTGGTTTGGGGCCTACAACGCCAGGCGCTATCAGACCATCGCCGGCAACTTCAAAAAGATTGCGGCAGCCACCTCGAGACTGACCTACAACTGTGTGAGAGCCTGTAAGGGCTATTCAGACCGAACCTACGCTTATGCTATCAAGCCATATGGAGTGACCATATGCCCACCATTTTGGAATATAGAGAAGAACGGCGGCTATTATTCCAAGCCTTTCGGACTGGTCCATGAGACCAGCCACCTGGTGGCTGATACCGGCGACATTTATGGGGAGGAGGAAAGCAAGAAGCTAGCCAAAACCGACCCAGCCAAGGCCGCCCAAAATGCTGACAACTATGCCTATTTCTCGGCCTCAGCCCAATGAGCAAGAGCAAACCTATCTAATCCACTCCAAGCCCGCAGACCATGGCCATCATGGTCTGCGGCCCATCACCACAACCCTCATGCGGCTGCATGCTGACTGGCCACCGGCACTCATGGCCGCCACCATGGAGCGCAGCACTGGTATCATGGCCTGTGTCGGACAGCACGCATCGGTGCAGCGGGGGTGGAGCAAAGGGGATGGGAGTACAGCGTCGCGCGGTCTTGACTGCCGCAGCAGCATGGGGATGGCGCAGGGCGCGGGGGGCGTCGCTACAGCTCAGCGCTGAGCCATCCTTTGCCTTTGACTGGCAGCATCTGGTGAGCATGGCCAGGCACCGTGCCAAGAACGACTTCATTTCCCCTGCCATGGAGCATCAGGATTACCTGGACCAGATCGGGTACGATCAGATGCGCGCCATTACCTTCCGGCAGCAGGCCATGCCCTGGGGCATGATGAGCTGCCATCATCGTCACCGCCTGACCAGAACGCCGGTGGCCCTGTTCCTGGTACAGGACGGCCGTGCTGCGCCACTGCCATACCGTCCGGAATGGTTCGACTATGCCGCAAGCGGTATCGCGCCACTCAAAGACCTCGGCTATGCTGGCTTTGCCCTGCATGACGCCCAGGGCGAATGGGCCTCTTTCCAGGGGGCCAGCTACTTTCGCTGCGTGGGTCCCTTGCGCCAGTATGGGCTTTCGGCCCGGGGCATTGCCATTGATACAGGACTCGACTCTCCAGAAGAGTTTCCGGACTTCGTGCAGATGTATGTGGCCAACAGGGGTCATGGCCAATGGGCCGTCTTTTGCCTTTTGGATGGCCCTTCTGTATGCGGCGCCTATCGGTTTCTCATGGCGCGCGATGCGCCCTGGGAGGTGCAGGCCGCGCTGTTCATGCGCCAGCCCGTGCAGCGCATGGGTATTGCCCCCCTGACCAGCATGTACTGGTATGGAGAAAACAGCCCGGAACACTGCCACGACTGGCGGCCCGAGGTCCATGATTCCGATGGTCTGCTGGTGGCACAGGCCCACGGTGAGCGATTGTGGCGCCCATTGATGAATCCCCCAGGGCCCCAGGTACGCAATGAGAGCCATGCCATGGTCGCGCGGGGCGGCGGATTTGGCCTGATGCAACGGGATGGGTTCGTGGATCATTACCAGTCCCCAGAAGCCCGTTATCATCTGCGGCCCAGCGCATGGGTGGAGCCCCTGGGGGATTGGCAGCAAGGCGCGCTACAGCTGGTGATCCTGCCCACCAGCGATGAATATCATGACAATGTGGTGGCGTTCTGGATGCCGCAGGCCATGGCGCGCCAGGGAAAGCGGCTGGACCTGCGCTACCGGCTGTGGTGGACGCGGGCGCCATGGCATGGAGCTGGGCCTGCCGGCTATGTGACGGCCACCCGTTGGGGGTGGGTACAGCCTGATGTGTTGCGCATGGTCATCGATTGGGCTGGCTTGCCGCAGGATGTTCCTTGCCAGGCGCATATCCAGGGTGCCGCCGCTTCCAGCGTGACGTTGCGCTATCTTCCCGAGTTGGGGCTGTGGCAGCTGTTGTTTGATCTTTCCAGGAAGGACTTGATGGAACAAGGTACCCTGCGCGTCTTTCTGCACAGGGAAGGGGTGGCGCTCAGCGAGACCTGGGGATATCCCCACAGCGCTGTGCTGGCCCACTGCAAGCCATGCTGACACACAGGTAACCTGGACAACCAACCTGCGCCTCGCCGCTCCTGAGCGCCGCTTGTGAGGTGATCGTCACTCGCCCATGACAGGAAAAGGTCCGATATAGCCTGTGACCGCATGACGCGCCTGGGCATCCGGGGCTGCATCCTCATGGTCGTCGAAGGGATGCTGAATGACGCTCATGAGATACCCGTGGCCATTGATGTTGGGATAGTAGTCGAAGGAAGTGATCTCGGCTCCCAGCGGAGCGGTCTGGATGCGGGTCAGTTGGCCTGTGGAAAAATCATAGGCCCAGGCCATGTTGTTCTCATGGTAATCACTGTCCTCCGCCACAAGCAGCGTGTTGGCGGCGGGCATGAAGGAAATGTTGTCCGGATTGGCGATGGCCTCCACATCACAGCGGTTGGCGGCCAATGGGGTTGCATCATAGACGAGGGAACTGGTCGGGTCCAGAGCCCGCGTCATACGGCCATTGAGCACAGCAGTGATCTGCTTGCCCGCATAGCGGCTCCACGAGTCTTGCAGAACGCCAAAACCCAGCGACATGCCATAGACCGCTCCACAACGATTCATGGGCAGGCGAATATGATTGGGTCCCCCGATGTCATAGCGATTGTCTGCTTGACCATAGCGCATGTTGTCTTCCATGCCCTGGTCCACCTCGCTCATGGCCATGAACAATCTGTTTGCCCTTGCCGCAGGATCAAATGTAAGCCCTTCTTCCTTGCGCAGCTCGGTGGTAGCGCCCTGCATGGCGGCGTAGCGCCGGGTCTCCAGTCGGGAGGCGGCCTGCGCCATGCCGGGCTTGAGGCGTAGGCATTCATGCAAGCCATCGTCGTGCCCATGATTGACCGAGACAAAGCCTGCCGGGCACTGCCCTGAACCATCGGGTGCGGCGGTTTCGAACATGTCGCCGAAGGTGATGCGCTGCTCCAGCAGGGGCTGGATGTCACTGTCGCTGGCATGGCCCAGGGAAACCCATTTTGCCATGGCCTGGCCTCCATGCTCATTCCCGGTCTGCTGCCACTGCAGGGCATAGAGATTGCCTGCGCTGAGATCACCTTTTTTATCAGCACGGAACAGGTACAGGCCCACGTTGGTGCCATCGTCGGAGATGTAGACGGTACGCTGATCAGGCATCACCAGGGCCATCTCCACCGAGACCCGCCCCATGGCATGGTGCTTGACGACCGTGGTCTGGTCGAAACTGGTCACCGCCACCTCGGTCACCCAGCCATAATCATAGGGGTTGAGCGCCAGAAGATCGCCCCCGTAATAGTCGGCCATGGGTGCGTAGTAGTCATCGAGAGAACCTGTGGCTGGGTCCACAAGGCGGGCATCGGGCTCGTATTCCTCACTCCCCAGGTGGGTCTGCCAGGGCGTCACCGAACCTGCGCAGTGTACCCAGCCACCCTTGACGGAGGAAAAATCGATGGGCCGGGTGCGCAGCGCCGTCAGCAAGCCATCGGCATCCTGCTTCAGTTCAGTGAGATACATGGCCCCGGGACGATTCTCGAAATGGGAGACCATGAACAATCCAGATGGCAGGTTGAGCAAAGAGGCGAAGTCGTTGCTGTTGGAGATGCGCGGTGAGCCGTCTGCTGCCAGGAGGGGCTTGCCTGCAGCATCCATGAGCTGACCAAAGACATGGTCACCGCTCTGAGCGCCGCTGCGCAGGATGGCATGATAGCCGATGGGGTGACTCACGCCATTGATGGTCACGCTGGATGAGGCGGTGATGGCGGCTTTCTCGGCAGGGCTCTGGGGCACCGGTACGGGTGAGAAGCGTACCTCGGCGGCCTGGCTCGACAGCAGCCAACTCAGGCCAAGGAAAAGAAGCTGGCCACGCATCACAGACTTATTCATCATGTCTCCTTAGTTTTCATTCCTGCCCAATATGGGCATCCAGTATGGACATCAAACATGACGTTGTCATGAATCCATCTCATGGCAAGGGGCGAATACCGGGGCTGGCCAGGGGTTGGCTGATGCCGGTTGACTGGCGATGGCCGACCTCCCTGTACACCGCGCTGGCCTGCCGGCCTCGCCCACATAGTGCAGCAACGAAGGGGTTCCGGCAACCTTGCTGTCACTTTTGCCGCTCTGGCAGTCTCTCAAGGCAAAAATCGCCAAAGCTGGCGGGAAACGCTGCGTCAGCTGGAAGAGCAGGCCAGCGCAGAAGACAAAGCCAAGGTACAGAGTGTATGGTGATGGCTCGTTTGCCTTCAACGGCATGGAAAGCGATACCGCATTGCGCTTTAATCTGCCGATTAGCGCCATAGCGGACAAAGATGCGCAGTGGTCACAGATCTCTTGCCGCGGGAAAAGCGCTATGGCCGAGCGATCGCGAGCAGGCTTTTGCCCACGCGCTATGATAAAGTCGTCAAAGGCTTGGGCGGCTATGGCAAACATATCGAAAAAGCAGAAGACCAAAAGCCGGCTATCGAACGCGCCAAGGCTTCTGTAAAGCCAGCCCTTTTCAACGCGCCCCATCGATCCGGTATTTGGCATAGACGAGTACTCCATGAAACTTTTTCCGGGCGCATAAGATTGATGGAAATTTTTGTTTACGCTTGTATTGGCGCGGTCACTGGCCTATTTGCCGGACTTTTGGGCATAGGTGGTGGCTCGCTTTTTGTGCCTTTGTATATTGTTGCCTTTCGCTTTTTTGGCATGCCGCATGAGGTAATCGTCCATATGGCGGTTGCCACCTCTTTGGCGGCGATGATCTTGATGGAAGTCACAGCAACTTATGTGCATTACCGGCAAAATAGCGTTGCCTGGCGCCTGGTATTGTACTTTGCGCCCACTATTGCGCTTGGCGCTTTGGCCGGCACTGAATTGGCAGCGCACATGCAGGCGAAATGGCTGCTTTTGATCATTATTTTATTTCAAGTGTACGTCGCGAGTCATTTGCTGCGGACACATCGACAGCCTGAAAATCATGACGAAAACGATAACCGCTTGCCTAAAAAGTTTTGGCTTGCCCCGATTGGTTTTGGTATTGGTTCTTTTTCAGCGATCATCGGCGTGGGTGGGGGTAAATTATTGGTCCCCTATTTTATCTGGAGTCGCCTGCCCACTAAAGTTGCCATCAGCACTGCCCCGCCCATTGGTTTTTTCTTGGCTTCTACCGCAACGCTTGGCTATCTATTCGGAAACAATCCTTTGGTGGAACAAATGCCTGAACCCCACCAAGGT